>DCHB01000016.1:28832-38752 GCA_002314685.1 Clostridiales bacterium UBA1763 | reverse complement strand
GAGTGATGAGTGAAGAGTTGGTTTGCTGAATATAGTGCAGCTGTAATTTCTTCGACTTTTCTTTGTTTCGCCAAAGAAAAGTTGCAAAAGAAACGCGACCAAAGGGAGAACCCTTTGGAATCCCCTGAGCGTGCTATTTCCGCCGCATAGTCGTTACTTGGTATTCCCCCGATGCACCTGCGGCTGTTTCTATACGCTTCAGCCACGCACATCTATACAGGCTTTTTTGTTCTCGGTATTACGCTTCTGCTTGTCGTTATTGCGGATGCCCGACCGGTGACATTGTGCTAAAGTTAAGATGTCCCCTAACTAATCGGTACACAGCAAAGTTTAGCACCCTAACTCATCACTCATCACTCATAGTTCTTCACTTGCAAGACGGGCTCATTACGCTGACGCTCCATTCACCCCTACGGGTGCTGGTATTTGGTCAGCACCGAACACTCATCACTCATCACTCATCGTTCATCACTCGCAAAGCGGGCTCATTACGCTTACGCTCCATTCACCCCTACGGCGTTGGTTTTAGTCTGCACCAAACACTCATCACTCATCGTTCATCACTCGCAAAGCGGGCTCATTGCGCTTCGCTCCATTCACCCCTACGGGTGCTGGTATTTGGTCAGCACCGAACACTCATCACTCATCACTCATAGTTCTTCACTCTTCAAGGTACCAATACGAATTAAACTTATACAGATACGTTCTGGCGCCTTTGGGCATTTGCCTGAGGGCGTTTTTTACATTATACAAATCGCCGCCGACTGTGGACAGCGACAGCACGCCGAACACGCCGAGCCAGCCGAGGTCGGGCAGCAGCATCGAAACGGCAAAGGGAATAAGTCCGAGCAAAATCGCGGGCAGCAGTGACATGAAAATAAATCTGCTCTTGCTCATATCCTCGGGTCCGACAACGAACAGCTGTCCCTGCCCGAGATTGTTATACATATAAACATCGCCCTTGAAGCACACGGCGTGCAAAAGCTCGTGCAGCATCAGCCCCGCGGCGGTCAGCAGCACACCGACAAGCCACTGCGATGTGGGCAAACTGCGGTATTTATACAAAAGCACGGTCACAAACACCGCGACTATTATGAGCGAAATTTTGCTCACCTTCTTGTTGAGGTCGGCGGTATCCTCCGCCTCGACAAACTTGACGGCGTTGGGCTTGTGTTCGCCGTGCGGCAGTGAATCGGGGTTTTGGTCGTATTTTCCCATGTAATGAAGCTTCATCTTTATCCCTCCGTTGCTGTATGTGCCGAGTATAGCACAAACGAAGAGCAGATTAAAGATGTTTGTTCTTTAACAATTCTTGAAATATGCTGAATAAGAAGCTATAATCTAAGCAATGACTATACTTTCGGAGGAAGCTATGGAAAATAAACGCAACCTTAATCTTACCATGCTGTGCGATTATTACGAGCTTACCATGGGTAACGGCTACTTTGACCACAATATGCAGGATAAGATCACATATTTCGACGTCTTTTACCGTCAAAATCCCGACATGGGCGGCTTTGCTATCTGCGCGGGTCTTGAGCAGGTGATTGACTACATTCAAAATCTGCACTTCGACGAGGAGGATATTGAGTATCTGCGCGGCAGAAATATGTTCTCCGAGGGCTTTTTGGAGTATCTCAAAAACTTCAAATTCGAGGGCGATATATGGGCGATTCCCGAGGGCACGCCCGTTTTCCCCCGCGAGCCGATTATGACCGTGCGCGCTCCCGCAATTCAGGCTCAGCTAATTGAGACATACGTGCTCTTAGAGATCAATCATCAGAGCCTCATCGCAACGAAGGCAAACCGCGTCTGCCGTGCCGCGGAGGGCAGAGTCGTGCTCGAATTCGGCTCACGCAGAGCGCAGGGTATTGACGGCGCGGTTACTGGCGCGAGGGCATCATACATCGGCGGCTGTGCGGGTACTGCCTGCGCACTGTCCGACACACGCTACGGCGTACCCGCTGGCGGCACGATGGCGCACTCGTGGGTGCAGATGTTCGACACCGAGTACGATGCGTTCAAGGCGTACTGCGAGACCTATCCCACAAATGCGACACTGCTCGTTGACACCTACAACTCACTCAAAAGCGGCGTGCCCAACGCGATTAAGGCATTCAACGAGGTGCTCAAGCCCCTCGGCATTACAAAGTGCGGCATCCGTTTTGACTCGGGCGACATGGCATATTTAACCCGCAAGGCGAGAGTTATGCTCGACGAGGCGGGCTGGACGGAATGCAAGATTACCGTGTCGAATGCGCTTGACGAGAGGCTTATTACCGAGCTTCTTTTGCAGGGTGCGAGGATTGACTCCTTCGGCGTCGGCGAGAGACTGATAACATCAAAATCCGACCCCGTTTTCGGCGGAGTTTACAAGCTGTGCGCAGTTGAAAATGACGACGGCACGATTGTTCCGAAGATTAAGATAAGCGAAAACGTCGGCAAGATTACAAACCCCGGCTTCAAGCGCGTTTACCGTCTGTTCGACAAGGAGACGGGCATGGCGGAGGCTGACTATATAACCCTCTACGACGAAGAGGTTGACGACACAAAGCCGCTTGAAATCTGCGACCCCGAGGCAAGGTGGAAAACGAAGGTCATGGACAGCTTCACCGCAGTTGAGCTTCAGGTGCCCATTTTCAAAAACGGTGAGCTTGTGTATAAATGCCCGAGCCTCGAGGAGATTAAGCGCACCGCCGCCTACGGTGTCAGCACGCTGTGGCCCGAGGTTAAGCGCTTCGATTTCCCGCATCAGTACTATGTTGACCTGTCCGAAAAGCTGATGGCGCTTAAGGACGAAATGCTCAAGAGGGGACGCAAATGAACGCCGCAGAACGCAGACAGCTCATAATGCAGACGCTCGGCACGCAAAAGTGCCCCGTCAGTGCGTCAAAGCTTGCAAACGACATCGGTGTAAGCCGTCAGATAATAGTCGGCGACATCGCGCTTTTGCGTGCCTCGGGTGAGAAAATCACGAGCACGCCGCGCGGCTATGTGCTGACGGTGCAGGCGGGCAAGGTTTACACGCTTGCCTGTGTTCACTCTGCCGAGGACACGGAAAAAGAGCTCAATATTATGGTCGATAACGGCTGTACCGTGCTCACCGTCGCGGTTGAGCATCCCATTTACGGGCTTTTGACGGGCGAGCTTCAGCTTTCCAATCGCTACGATGTCGCGCAGTTTGTCGGAAAGCTTCACAGCGGCGAGATAAGACCGCTGTCGGAGCTCACGGGAGGCGTGCATCTGCACGCGCTTTCCTGCCCCGATGAGGCGTGCTTTGAGCGTACGAAAGCTCAGCTCGATGAGCAGGGCTTGCTGTATCACTAATGCAATTTTTGCTCAAAACGGAGAAAATCAACCGATCCGGATTGAAATTTTGTGGCAATCTTGACGATTGACATTAAAAATGCCGCATGTTAACATTTAGGCATAGTTTGAAATTTACGAAAGGACAAGGCACCATGATTAAGACCGCACGCAACAATATGATGATGGATATGATGTGCATGTGCAGCATGTGCATGATGATGCGCGCCCAAAAATCAGACTCGCCTTGTTTCATATCCAGATAAATCGAAAACAGATTATCACGGACACGGAAAACAAAGTGAGTTTTCCGTGTCCGTTTTTTTATGCCTGAGGAGAGAAAAATATGATTGAACTTAAACATTTAAGCAAGACCTACCGTTCGGCCGCGGGTGATGTCGAGGCACTAAAGGACATCAACCTGACCATAAATGACGGCGAGATATTCGGCGTAATAGGGCTGTCGGGCGCGGGCAAAAGCACGCTTGTGCGGTGCATAAATCTGCTCGAGGTGCCGACTGACGGCGAGGTCATTATAGACGGCAGACAGCTGACATCGCTTCCTAAGCGTGAGCTTTTGGAGCTTCGCAGAAGCATAGGAATGATATTTCAGAGCTTCAATCTGCTTGAACAGCGCAGTGTTATAGATAACATAGCCTTCCCGCTTGAGATTGCGGGAGTCGCAAAAGCCGAGGCACGCAAGAGGGCAAAGGAGCTTCTCGAGGTGGTCGGGCTTTCGCAGAGGGAAAACGCATATCCCGCACAGCTTTCGGGCGGTCAGAAGCAGAGAGTTGCGATTGCAAGAGCGCTTGCGACAGAGCCGAAATACCTGCTCTGCGACGAGGCGACAAGCGCACTCGACCCGAACACCACGGCTTCGATTCTGGAGCTATTGGAGAGCATAAACCGCACAATGGGCGTTACGATAATCATAATAACGCACGAGATGAAGGTCATCGAGCAGATATGCGACAGAGTCGCGGTAATAGACCGCAGCCGCATTGCCGAGGAGGGCACGGTTAAAGAGGTGTTCACCAATCCCAAGAGCGAGATTGCCCGCGAGCTTATTCTGCCGCAGGACAGAGTGGCGCTCGATGTAGAGGGCAAAAACCGTATGCTCAGACTTATTTTCAACGGCGATTATTCCGAAAAGCCGATAATTTCCGAGCTTGCGATGCAGTGTCAGGCACCCGTAAACATCCTCTTTGCCGACACAAAGCAGTTTGACGGCACGATATTCGGTCACATGATTATCGAGCTTCCCGCGGACAGAGATTTGCAGAACAAAATCACCGCATGGCTTACCGACAACGGAGTTTCATGGAAGGAGGAAAACTGAAAATGATTTCTGAAATGCTCGTAAAGCTTTGGAATAACGGACTAATTCAGCTCGGCATTTGGGAGACGGTTTACATGACCGCGCTTTCAACGGCTTTCGCGTATCTGCTCGGACTTCCCCTCGGCGTTGTGCTGTGCGTGACGGATAAGGACGGCATCCGCCCGACACCCTTAGTCAACAGGGTGCTCGGCTTTGTAGTAAACTTCTTCAGAAGCATCCCCTGCATAATTCTCATGGTCGCGATGATTCCCGTTGCCCGCCTCATTTTGGGCAAAAGCCTCGGCAACGGCGCGGTCGTTGTAACTCTCGTAATTGCCGCGGCACCCTACGTTGCGCGTATGGTGGAGGCATCAATCAAGGAGGTCGGCGCGGGCGTTATCGAGGCGGCACAGTCGATGGGCTGTACTAACGGACAGATTGTTTTCCGCGTACTGCTTCCCGAGGCAAAGCCCTCGCTTATACACGGCAGCGTTATTTCAACAGTCACAATTCTCGGCTACACCGCCCTCGCCGCAACTCTCGGCGGCACGGGGCTCGGACAGATTGCGATAATCTACGGTCATCAGCGTTCAAACGACGATATTATCTGGCTCTGCGTGTTCCTCATTGTGATTATAGTTCAGCTTATTCAGGTGCTCGGAACATGGATTGCCCGCCGCACGGATAAGCGCATAAGCTGAGGTGAAGCATGGAAAAGCTGTTACCGACACTTGTTCGGTTAAACGAACATCATGGACGAATGCGGCACATCGCCGCCGAAATTAAACCTTCACCCGACACAGAATAACAATTAAATTTAACTATAAGGAGAAAATTAAAATGAAAAAAATATTTGCAATAGTTCTCGCACTCGCACTCGTATTCGCACTCGCCGCCTGCGGTGACGCAAACAAGGACAACGCCGCAGACGATAAGGTCATAACCGTCGGCGCAAGCTCAACTCCCCATGCCGAAATTCTCGAGCAGGTCAAGCAGGCACTTGCCGACGAGGGCTACACCCTTGAGATAGTCGTTTATGACGATTATGTCCTGCCCAACGAGGCACTCGACGACGGCTCACTCGACGCAAATTACTTCCAGCACACCCCCTACCTCAACAGCTACAACGCATCTAACGGCACAGACCTCGTATCCGCGGCAAGCATTCACTACGAGCCCTTCGGTCTTTACGGCAACGGCGTTGCATCCGTTGCAGACGTAAAGGAGGGTGCAACCATTCTCATCCCCGCTGACGACAGCAACGAAACCCGCGCACTGTTCCTGCTTCAGCAGGAGGGCTTTATAACCCTGCCCGATGACGCATCCGCAGAGGTGGGCGTCACAACCCTCGACATCGTCGATGACGGCGGCTACGACATCCAGGCAATTCAGGCTGACACCGTTCCCGCACAGCTTGCAAACTCTAATGAGGGCACAATCGCGGTCATTAACGGCAACTACGCACTCCAGGCGGGACTGAAGGTTGCCGATGCACTCGCAGTAGAGGATGCCTCGGGTCAGGCGGCACAGACCTACGCAAACATTATCGCAGTCCGCAGCGGTGACGAAAACAGCGCAAAAATCCAGGCACTCGTAAAGGCACTGCAGTCCGACGCAGTAGCACAGTACATTGCCGACAGCTACAACGGCGCAGTCGTCGCAATCTTCTGATAATATTTTTAAGTTACGCGTCTGCACCGCAAATAGGTGTTGACAAAAATAATATTAGTGGTAAAGTGAACTACACAGGTGTCAAGACACCTGTGTAGTTCACTTGTTATCGGGAGAAGCTTATGTCAAAACTCAAGACATTTTTGAAGCGTAAGGACATTGAGGTCAGCCTCAAGCGTTACGGAATTGACGCGCTCGGCGCAATGGCGCAGGGACTTTTCTGCACCCTGCTTGTCGGAACAATTCTCGATACCCTCGGCACTCAGCTCGGTATCGGATTTTTAACCAAGGCACTTTTTGAAATCAACGGAGTCGGCTACACGATAGGCAAGTTTGCCTCGGCTATGGTCGGTCCCGCCATGGCTGTCGCAATCGGCTATGCGCTGAGCGCCCCGCCTATGGTGCTGTTTTCGCTCATCCCCGTGGGCTATGCGACGAATGTTATGGGCGGCGCGGGCGGTCCGCTTGCCGTTTACGTCGTTGCGATTATTGCCGCGGAATTCGGCAAGGCGGTCTCGAAGGAGACGAAGATTGACATACTCGTAACCCCGATTGTGACGGTTATTATCGGCGTCGGTGTTGCGTATTTCGTGGCGTCGCCTATCGGTAAGGGCGCACTTGCAGTCGGCGACCTTATTAAGTGGGCGACAACTCAGCAGCCCTTTGTTATGGGCGTGCTCGTGTCGGTCATTGTCGGCGTTGCGCTGACTCTGCCTATCTCCTCCGCGGCAATATGTGCGGCGCTCAGCCTCACGGGACTTGCGGGCGGCGCGGCACTCGCGGGCTGCTGTGCTAACATGGTCGGCTTTGCGGTTATATCCTTCCGCGAAAACGGCTGGGGCGGCGTTGTCTCTCAGGGACTCGGCACCTCGATGCTTCAAATGGGCAACATTGTGCGCAATCCGAAAATCTGGATTCCCGCGATAGCGGCAAGCGCGGTCACGGGACCTCTCGCAACCTGCCTGTTCAAGCTTGAAATGAACGGCGCGGCGGTGTCCTCGGGCATGGGCACCTGCGGACTTGTCGGACCTATCGGCGTATGGACGGGCTGGGCAAATCCGAGTGCGGAGGCGGTGCTCGACGGCGCGGCGGCAATAGTGCCGACGGCGGGCGACTGGCTCGGTCTTGCGCTCATCGCAGTCGTTCTGCCCGCTTTATTGGCGTGGGTTTTCGGCATAGTCTGCCGCAAGCTCGGCTGGATTAAGGACGGCGACTTAAAGCTCAACTGAAATGAAAATCTCCGTTGCGATGCAACGGAGATTTTATATTATTCCTTGTCGGTTGCCATTTTCATGAGAGACTGCTTGAGCCTGAGCACCTGCGTCGCGTGAGTGACATTCAAATCGTCAAGCTGTTTTACAACCTTCTCAATCGCCTCAAGCTGACGCAGAGAGAATTCCTCGGTGGAGTATCTTTCGACCTCCTTCTTTGCCTGCTCAGTCATCTCGTTTGCCTTCTTGTTTGCACCCGTGATTATGCGCAGAGCCTCGTCCTTTGCGTCCTGAACAATTTTCAGCCCCTCGGTCTGTGCGACCTGAGTGATTGCCGCCGCCTCGCCGTGTGCATCGGCAACAATTCTCGTTGCCTGCGCCTTAGCCTCGTCAATAGTCTGCTTTGACTGAGTCTGAGCGATTAAAAACGCGTCGCCAATATCGTCCCTTGCGGTGCTGACATTCTCGCAGGACTTGCGCAGTCTTTCGTTCTCCTCGATAAGCTCAAGCACCCCCTGCTTAAGCTCCTCAAGCTTTGCATCAACCTTGTTTGCGTTGTAGTATTTCTGCTTTGCAATTTCAAAATTTACGCTTTCAAGATATTCCTTCGTAATAGCCATTTATAAGCCCCCTTGGCATTAGTGTTTACATTGTAGCAGATTTGTATGGAAATTTCAATGGAGCATTTATGCGTGTATTGTTGCTATTTTATGAATTAACTGTTGACAGAATGTGAAAATATCAATATTATTGATATGTTAAGCTCAGAATGAAAAGTCTGCGCTTTTATATGTAAGTAAAAAATATTATATATCAGTGAGGGAATAACATGAAGAAATCAGCTTTAACTGTTATCATGAGCGTTCTTCTTATCCTTGCAAGCTTGTTCGGTCTTGCCGCGGCAGGTCTCGGCATCAAGGACGGCCTTGCAATCAAGGAGTACAAGGAAGCGGACGCAGAGACAGCAGAGGTTGTCGGCGAGCTTGAGGAGGCTATCGGTCTTCTTAAGGAAAATGAGGAAGCCTACGCACAGGGCACACTCGACTACGCTCAGGGCGTTGTTGACTATGCGGCAGGCGAAAAGGAGCTTGCGGCAGGCTACGACACCTACAACGCAGGCAAGAAGCAGCTTGAGGACGGCTATGCCCAGTATGAGGCGGGCAAGAAGGCTCTTGCCGAGGGCAAGAAGCAGGTCGCCGAGGGTCAGGCACTTATTGATGCAAACACCGACGCTTACAACGAAGGCAAGGAAACTCTGTCTAAGATTGAGCCCCTTCTGCCCTATGTTGAGCAGTATGTTCAGTTCCGTGACGGCTCCGTTGCAAAGCTGCCCGGCTTCAACACAGCGCAGGCATGGTTCATGGCTGTTGTGCGTCCCATAGCGGCTCAGCTCGGTCTTGACATCCCCGAGGATGTAACCGACTTCCCCGCATACATTCAGCAGATGGTAGCAGACGGCAAGGCTCAGCTCAAGGAGTATGAGGACGGTCTCGCGGCTCTCGAGGAGGGCAAGAAGCAGGTCGCCGAGGGCGAAAAGCAGCTTGCAGAGGCTAAGAAGCAGCTTGAGGCAGGCGAGGCTGAGCTCGCGGCAGGCAAGAAGGAGCTTGACGCCGGCGAAGCACAGCTTGCTGACGGTGCTGCACAGCTTGCTGACGGTCTCAACTCCCTGAAGGAGTTTGAGGACGGCATGGCACTCGTTGACGAGTACACCATGGTCTGCTATAAGAACGAGCCTATCTACCGTTTCGACGGCGAAATGGCAGTTCCCGGTCCCGAGCAGCGTCTCGGCGAGGATTACAGCTGGTACAAGCTCGATGAGGACGGCAATGTCGTCACTCTCCGCAACGGCGATCCTTACCTCGACCTTGACAAGTGCCTCGAGGTTTGCGCATCCTTCCGCGCATCCGTTGACGAGCAGGTCGCAGACGTAACTCACGAGCTCTATATGCGCCTCGCTCTCTACATCGCACTCGCAGTTGCAGGCATCATCGGCGTCGTTGCGGGCGTTCTCGGTCTTGCAGGCAAGGCAGGCGCGGCAACGCTCGGCGTTATCACAGCACTCATTCTCGTTGCAAGCAACGTATTCGGCCTGTGCACCCGTTACCTCGGCTACACCTATCCTCTCAAGGACGGCACCTATTCGGGCACGCTTCAGCTTATTGCTCTGCTCGTGTTCCTCGGCGTTTCCGTCGTGTTTGCGATAGTTGCACTCTCCGCAAAGAAGAGAGCAAAAATCGAAGCCGAAGTTCAGGAATACATGAATATGTAATCAAGCTTGTTAAAGGCGGTCGCTATTTAGCGACCGCCTTTTTCAGCTTGTCAAAAAAGTCCCTCGGACTTTTTTGGCTACGCCGAAAAGCCGACAAAAAATACACAGAAAGCTCTGTGTATTTTGGAAAAAGCCCAATGGCTTT
>DCHB01000016.1:26933-28752 GCA_002314685.1 Clostridiales bacterium UBA1763 | reverse complement strand
TTTCCTGCCGTCAGTTTAGTTTTTTTACGGTCTCAAAGGCGGTCATCTTTCGATGACCGCCTTTTTTTATCACGGCACTTGAAAACGCCGATTGATTGTGATAAAATCCGCTGTATAGAAACATTTGACCGCACCGTACAGACAGGAGGCAGAAAAATGCAAGTCGGAAAACCTAAATATTATTTGGTCAAGGCTGATGCACTCCCCGAGGTTTTTGTCAAGGTGACCGAGGCGAAGGCTCTGCTTGAGACAGGCGCGGCACGCACTATTGCCGAGGCTGTCGATATGGTCGATTTAAGCCGCAGTGCCTTTTATAAGTACAAGGACGCGATTACCCCGTTCCGCGATATGAAGCGTGACGCGATTATGACGCTCCACATTAAGCTGCACGACAAGCCGGGCAAGCTTGCCTCCGTCCTTTCTATTTTCACCGAAACGGGCGCAAATATTCTGACGATAAATCAGAGCATACCCGCAAACGGCGTTGCACTTGTCACCGTCTCCGTCGTGACCGAGAGTGTCGCCGTTGCAAGCGACGAGCTTATAAACCGCCTCGCCGCAGTGCCGGGGGTTGTCGGCGTCGAAGTTATGGCAGGGTAAACCGAAGCTGAATATTATGAAGCAGGGAAATTTCCCTGCTTCATATTTTTTCGGGAGGTAGCCATGCTTACGGTACTCAAATTCGGCGGAAGCTCGCTTGCCGATGTCGGCTCAATAAGGCGCGTCGCCGAAATAATTGCACAAAAAAAGCGGGACGGCAGTGCTGTTGCGGCAGTGCTGTCCGCCCGCGGCGATACGACGGATATTCTGACGGCAAATGCGAGGGAGCTGTGCGCCGAGCCGCACCGCCGCGAGCTCGATGCCCTGCTCTCAACGGGTGAGCTCGGCTCGGCGGCACTCATGGCGATACTGCTCAATTCAATGGGGCATGACTGCGTGTCTCTGTCGGGCAGGCAGGCGGGGATTATAACAAGCTCTGCGCATCTCGAGGCACGCATTACGGGCGTTGACACAAGGCGACTTGAACGCGAGCTCGGCGCGGGGAAAATCGTCACCGTCGCGGGCTTTCAGGGCATAAATCAAAACGACGACATCACCACTCTCGGGCGCGGCGGCTCGGACACCACGGCGGTTGCGCTTGCCGCGGCACTCGGCGCAGACAGCTGCGAAATCTACTCGGACGTTGACGGAATTTACACCGCCGACCCGCGTCTTGTGCAGGGTGCGAAGAGGCTTGACGCGATTGATTACGACGATATGCTTTTGCTTGCGCTCGGCGGCTCGCAGGTGCTTCATTCGCGGGCGGTCGAGGCGGCGAAAATGCACTCGGTTGAGCTCACCGCGCTGTCAAGCTTCAAGCAGGGCGGCGGCACTCGGATAACTAGGCTTGAGGAGCGCCCCGCGCTGTGCGGAATAACGCGGGATAAGGCGAGGGGCAGTGTCAGCATCGTGGGTGCGGGCGTTTCGCGTGATACGCTCGCCGAGGCGATAGCCGTGCTTGCGCACAGCGAAATATATACAGCCTTTGCCGAGCTTCACGACGGCGTTTGCACGCTCACGCTCGAAGCCGACGAGCTTCATGGGGCACTAAAAATTCTGCACAAACACTTTTTTGAACTATGAGTGAAGAGTGATGAGTTGAGTGATGAGTGATGAACTAAGAGTGATGAGTGTTTGTTGCAGACTACAACCCACTCCGTAGGGGTGAATGGAGCGAAGCGAAATGAGCCCGCTTAGTGATGAGTTGGTTTGCTGAATATAGTGCATCTGTAATTTCTTCGACTTTTCTTTGTGTTCGCCAAAGAAAAGTTGCAAAAGA
>DCHB01000016.1:947-26869 GCA_002314685.1 Clostridiales bacterium UBA1763 | reverse complement strand
CTATTTCCGCCGCAAAGTCTTTACTTGGTATTCCCCCGATGCACCTGCGGCGGTTATTATACACTTCAGCCACGCACATCTTTACAGGCTGTTGCACAGCAAACTTGCAGGATTTTTTGTCTTAGTCTGCACCGAACACTCTTAACTCATCACTCATAGTTCTTCACTCGTTATGCGGGCTCATTTCGCTGACGCTCCATTCACCCCTACGGGTGCGAGCTATGTTTCACCCCTGCGGCGTTGGTTTTAGTCTGCACCAAACACTCATCACTCATCACTCTTAGTTCATCACTCGCAAAGCGGGTTACATTTTGTCTTTTACCCATTTGATTATGTAGTCGGCGAATTTTCGCGTTGCGGGGCTTTGACTGCTCGTCTCGCCGATTGCAAGTCCGATTGTTCGCTTTGACGGCGGGACAAGCTCGCGCACGGCAACCTTGTCGTGACGCCCGCGCAGAAGCAGCTCGGGCATAATCGATATGCCGAGCCCCTGCTCGACCATCGCGATTATCGCGTAGTCGTCCTTGGTGGAAAACTTTATGTTCGGCTTGATGCCCGCGGCACTCAGCGCCTTGTTCGCATCGTGGTTTGAGGTCTCGAGCAGGGTTATAAACGCCTCGGTCTCGCACTCGACAAGCGGGAACTTCGGGTAGGACGCAAACTTGTGGTCAAGCGGCAGAATTGCGAGCAGTCTGTCCTCCATAAGCGCGAAGGTCTCACAGCGAAGCGCCGTCGGCAGATTGATAAAGCCGAGGTCTATGCTTCCCTCAAGCAGCCAGTTTTCAACGTCGTGATAGTCGCCGTTTAATAGCTTTATATCGACATTCGGATAGTCGCGCTGAAACTCCTTTATGACACCCGGAAGCCAGTGAACGGCGACGGAGGTGAACGCGCCTATCCTCACCGTGCCGAAGTCGAGCCCGCGGATTGCCGACACCGTTTGGTTTAACTGCTCGTAGTAGTTGAGCATACCGCGCACCGAGGGCATTATGCGCTGTCCCTCGTCGGTGAGCTGTACGCCCGCACGCGAGCGGGTTAAAACCGAAAAGCCGAGCTCAGCCTCGAGCGAGCTTATCGCATGGCTCACCGCCGACTGCGTACAGCCGAGCGACTCCGCCGCCTTTGTCAGACTTCCGAGCTCGCAGACCTTGGCGAGCGTCTCGTATTTTGATATGCTCACGGCACATTCTCCCTATGTATGAATTTTATTCAAGTTAATATGAATAATATTAAGCAATATAATAATATACACAAAAAAAGCGAAAAATCAAGCAAAACAGGCAATTTCTTCCCTTGATAGCACGAAAAACGGCGTTTATAATGCAAACATATTTCGGTAGAGAGGTCACAAAATGTTTAATGCAGAAGTAATTGTATTCTTGGGATATTTCGTTATCCTGTTTTTCGTAGGACTTATTTTCTTCTTCAACGGAAGCAATAAGAATCAGAGCGACTATTTCCTCGGCGGACGCTCAATGGGACCGTGGGTAACGGCGATGAGCGCGCAGGCATCGGATATGTCCGCGTGGCTGCTCATGGGTCTGCCCGGATCAATCCTCGCCTTCGGCTTCGGTCAGATCTGGATTGGCATAGGTCTTGCACTCGGCACC
This sequence comes from Clostridiales bacterium UBA1763, assembly GCA_002314685.1. Classification (GTDB taxonomy): domain Bacteria; phylum Bacillota; class Clostridia; order Oscillospirales; family Oscillospiraceae; genus F23-B02. The sequence goes on along the minus strand of DCHB01000016.1, from coordinate 25,259 downwards.
GCGGCAAACTGGATTTTCTGTGCAAAGAGACTGCGCAAATTCTCCGTTGCGGCAAACGATGCAATCACCGTTCCGCAGTATCTGACAAACCGCTTTGCATCACAGAAAAAGACTCTGCAGATTATCTGCGCTGTTATTTTCCTGATTGCCTTCACGGTTTACGTCGCATCCGCATTCGTAGCGGGCACCTCCGTTTTCACGACTCTGTTTGACGGCATCTCCGAGCAGACCGCGATGCTTATATATGCACTTATTATTATCGGCTACACCTTCCTCGGCGGCTTCAAGGCTGTCTGCTGGACTGACTTCTTCCAGGGCATTCTGATGCTCATTGCTCTGCTCGCAGTTCCCATTATTATAAAGCTCACACAAAATCTCGATGTCGCCGCACTCGCAAACGTTTATCAGTACACCGACGCATCGGGTGAGGTTGTAAACTGCGACTTCGGTGCGGGACTGCTTTCCGCCTCGTGGAAGGACATCGTTTCGGGTCTCGGCTGGGGACTCGGCTACTTCGGTATGCCGCATATAATCGTCCGCTTCATGTCGATTGAAAAGCCCTCCATGGTAAAGAAGAGCTCAATCGTTGCAATCGTTTGGGTTATCCTCTCAATCGGCGCGGCTTGCCTCATGGCATACTACGCAAGAATGATAATCGCAGAGGAGCTTCTCACTGTCGGCGCACAGAAGACCGTCTTCATCGTGCTTGCACGCCGTCTGTTCCCCGCGGGCGTTGCGGGACTTCTGCTTGCGGCTATCATGGCGGCATCCGTCTCAACGGCTGACTCTCAGCTTCTCGTTGCATCAAGCTCCTTCACCTCCGACCTTTACAAGCCCCTCATCCGCAAAAATGCAAGCGACAAGGAAGTGCTTTGGGTTGGCAGAATTGCGGTTGTCGTAATCTCCGTCATCGCTTACTTCATCGCATCCTCAAAGGGCGCAGGCGCACAGGCGATTATGAACATGGTCGAAAACGCATGGGGCATCTTCGGCGCGGCATTCGGCCCCGTCATTCTCCTGTCCCTGTTCTGGAGAAGATTTAACTACACGGGCGCTTGCGTGGGCGTTGTTGTCGGCGCGGCAGTCGATATTATCTGGCTGTTCTGCCTGTCCTCAACGGGCATCTACGAGATAGTACCTGGCTTCATCTGCGGCGCAGTCGCGGCAGTGTTCACAACACTCGCAACCAAGGCACCCGACAAGGTCGTCACCGATATTTACGACACGGCAATCGACCCCAATTACGGCGAATAAAAAATTCCAGATAGACTCTCTCTTAGAAAAACCTCGGGATATTTTGTCCCGAGGTTTTTCAGTGAAGAGTGATGAGTGAAGAGTGAAGAGTAAAGAGTGAAGAGTGAAGAGTGAAGAGTGAAGAGTGAATGGGTGCAAGCTAAATCCAACTCCGTAGGGGTGAATGGAGCGAAGCGCAATGAGCCCGCCTTACGAGTGAAGAACTATGAGTGATGGGTGAAGAGTTGGTTTGCTGAATATAGTGCAGGTGTAATTTCTTCGACTTTTCTTTGTGTTCGCCAAAGAAAAGTTGCAAAAGAAACGCGACCAAGGGGCTTAGCCGCCCCTTGGAACCCTGCACAACGCTCTATTTCCGCCGCAAAGTCGTTACTTGGTATTCCCCCGATGCACCTGCGGCGGTTTTCTATACCCTTCAGCCACGCACATCTTTACAGGCTACCGCGGTGCAAACTTGCACGGTTTTTTTGTCTTAGTCAGCACCCGTAGGGGGGAATGAAATGACCCCGTTTTCAATCTCGAATTTACGCTTCATTTAATCGTTTTTGCAGTATCCCGACCTGTGACACTGCACTAAAGTCAAGATGTACCCTAACAAATCGGTACACAGCAAAGTTTTGCACCCACACTCATCACTCTTAGTTCTTCACTCATAAGGCGGGCTCATTGCGCTTCGCTCCATTCACCCCTACGGCGTTGGTTTTAGTCTGCACCAAACACTCATCACTCATAGTTCTTCACTCGTTATGCGGGCTCATTGCGCTTCGCTCCATTCACCCCTACGGCGTGCAAGCTATGTTTCACCCCTACGGCGATAATTTCAGTCAGCACCCAACACTCATCACTCATCACTCATAGTTCATCACTCTTCACTCGCAAGGCGTTTGTCAAAATCTTTGCTTTAGTTGACATTAACCGATGCTTGTTTTATAGTGTATATTGAATTAAAAGCGGATTTCCGCGAAGACAAGAACATTAACGGAGGTACGAAAAATGGCTTTAACTGCCGAGCGCATTGCCGAGCTCAACGAGCTTTGCAGACGCTTCAGAATTGATGTTTTGACCGCGATCCATGCACCTCAGTCAGGTCATCCGGGCGGCTCGCTTTCCTGCTGTGAGATTCTCACATATCTGTATCAGGAGCACATGAAGCTCGATGCAAAGGACGCGCAGAATCCCGACCGCGACAGACTCGTGCTGTCGAAGGGACACGCCGCGCCTATGCTCTACCGCAACCTCGCGGAGAAGGGCTTTTTCCCCGTGAGCGAGATGGCGACTCTGCGCCGCATGGGCGGACTTGCAGGTCATCCGAATATGCACACTGCGGGCGTTGAAATGCCCGGCGGCCCTCTCGGTCAGGGCTTCCCCGCGGCTCAGGGCATCGCAATGGCGCTCAAGCTCAACAACTCACCCGCGAAGGTCTATGCAATACTCGGTGACGGCGAGCTTAACGAGGGCGTTGTTTGGGAAACCGCAATGAGCGCGGCTAAGTTTAAGCTCGACAACCTCGTCGCAATAGTTGACTACAACAAGGTACAGCTTGACGGCACTACCGACGACATTATGCCCCTCGGCGACCTCGCCGCAAAGTGGGAGGCATTCGGTTGGACTGTGCTCGAGTGCGACGGTCACGATATTGAAGCTCTCGACTTCTGCGTAAGCGTTGCAGACGGCGCAATCGGCGCGCCGACCGTTATCATAGCAAACACGGTCAAGGGCAAGGGCGTGTCCTTCATGGAGGGCAAGAACGCATGGCACGGCAAGGCAATCGACGCTGAGAGCTTTGCAAAGGCAATGGAAGAACTCGGAGGTGAAGTAAATGCCTAAGGCGATAAGAGAGGTTTACGGCACTGTTCTGGCAGAGCTGGGCGACACTAATGAAAACATCGTTGTTCTCGATGCCGACCTTTCGGGCTCGACAAAGAGCGCAATTTTCGGCAAGGCTCATCCCGAGCGCTTCTTCAATATGGGTATAGCCGAGCAGAACATGGTCGCAACCGCGGCAGGTATGTCAACCGTCGGCAAAATCCCCTTCGTAAACACCTTCACGGTGTTCCTCACCTCGCTCGGTCTGCTCTCGGCACGCGACCAGATTTGCTACTCAAATCTCAACGTCAAGTTCGGCGGCGCATACTGCGGTATGTCCGATGCGCTTGACGGCGCAAGCCACCACGCAACCGAGGATATTGCGATTATGCGCGCACTGCCCAATATGAAGGTCATCGTCCCCTCCGACGCGACCTCCACCCGCTGGGCAACGAAGTACGCTGTGGATAATTACGGCCCCATGTATCTGCGTCTGTCCCGCGATGTTTACCCCGACCTGTACGCAGAGGATGCAGGCTTTGAGCTGGGCAAGGGTGCTGTTGTCCGCGAGGGCACCGATGTCACCGTCATCGCCTGCGGTCTGCTCGTTCACAAGGCAATCGAAGCCGCTGAGCTTATGGCTGAAAAGGGCGTAAGCGTCCGCGTTGTGGATATGTATTCAATCAAGCCCATAGACCGCGAGCTTATCATAAAGTGCGCGAAGGAGACGGGCGCTATCGTCACCGCTGAGGAGCACAACATTTTCGGCGGTCTCGGCAGTGCGGTATCCGAGGTGCTCGCTTATGAGGGCGCGGGTGTGCCCACCGAGTTTGTCGGCATTCAGGACACCTTCACGGAGTCCGCACCCTATAAGGAGCTGCTTGCAAAATACGGCGTTGACGCAAACGGCGTAATCGCAGGCATCGAAAAGGTGCTTGAGAGAAAGTGAAGAACTAAGAGTGAAGAACTAAGAGTGATGAGTGATGAGTGATGAACTTTTCACTGCACTTGTTTGTTAGGGGATATCTTCACTTTAGCAAAACATCACCGGTCGAGATACGGCAAAATAGATTAGCAGAAGCGTTTAACCGAGATTGAAAAAGGAAGAGAAAGATGGAGAAGTATTTTGCTTCGGGGAGAACGGAGCTTGCAGGCAATCACACAGACCACCAAAAGGGCAGGGTGCTTGCCTCCGCGGTTGACAAGGGAATATATGCCGAGGTCGAAATGAATTTCGACAAGAAGGTGCGAATACGCTCAGAGGGCTTCGGGTATCTGGAGATAAACCTGCTTGACCTCGACGTTCACCCTGAGGAATTCGGCTCGTCAAAGGCTCTCGTGCGCGGCGTCGCCTCGGCGATGTATGACCTCGACGCACGCTTCGGCGGCTTCGATGCAACGGTGCACAGCGACTTAAGCTCGGGCTCGGGGCTGAGCTCCTCCGCGGCGTTTGCCGTGTTGGTCGGACGCATTTTCAACGGGCTTTATAACAACAACGAGCTCGAGCCCTACGCGATTGCAAGACTCGCTCAGCAGGCGGAAAATCTACATTTCGGCAAGCCCTGCGGAATGATGGACCAGCTCGCGTGTGCCCTCGGCAGGACGGTTTATATCGACTTTCTGACGGGCGACATTCAGCCTGTCAGCGCCGACTTTGCACGCATGGGACTCACCCTCTGCCTCACCGATACGGGCGGCAGTCACGCGGGACTTGACACGAGCTATGCCCGCATTCCCGCCGATATGCGCTATATTGCGAGCTTCTTCGGCAAGGAGCTTCTCGGACAGATGAATCCCGAGGACTTCTACTCGAAAAAGTGGGACACCGCCGACAGACCCGTCCGCCGCGCAAAGCATTTCTTCGACGAAAATGCCCGCGTGCCGCTTATGCGTGACGCACTCATCGAGGGCAACGGCGAGGAATATATGCGCCTCATGAACGAGTCGGGACGCTCGTCGGAAAAGTATCTTAATAATATCGTTACAAGCTCCACCGATGACCATAAGCTCGAAAGCGGGCTTATCCTCAGCGAGAAGCTTCTCGACGGCGTGGGTGCGTGGCGTGTGCACGGCGGCGGCTTTGCCGGCTGTGTGCAGGCACTTATGCCCACGGAATATTTCGCGCACTATAAATCCGAAATGGAAAGGAGCTTCGGCGAGGGCTCGTGCTGTGAGCTCAAGCTGAAATGATATGGAAACGATAGAAAAACTGCTCGGCAGTGACCAGCTTCTTATGGCGATAAAGGCAATTGTTCTGCTGATAATCTGCTATGTTGTAATTAAAGTTCTCAGAGCCGCAATCGAAAAGCTTCTGAGCAAAAGCCGTCACCTCGACGCAAGCTTAAAAAGCTTCATAAATTCCGCAGTCAAGGTGCTGCTGTGGGCGATTGCCGTAATGATAATCGCCGACGCGCTCGGCATCGACACAACAAGCCTCGTGGCAATTTTGTCCGTAGCGGGCGTTGCGCTGTCGCTTGCTTTGCAGGGACTTCTGGCGAACATCTTCTCGGGCATAACCATTCTCGCAACACGCCCCGTCGCCGTCGGCAACTTTGTCGAGATCGGCGGTCAGTGCGGCACGGTTAAGTCGATAAGCCTGTTTTACACCTGCATTTCGACAGTTGACAACAAGATAATCTACGTGCCCAACAGCGACATCACGGGCAGCAAGATAGTCAATTACAGTGCCGAGCCTCTGCGCCGCGTTGACCTCGCAATCGGCACCTCCTACGACAGCCCGACTGAGGCGGCACGCAAGGCGTTCTTCGCCGCGATTGAGGCTACCGACAAGGCACTCACCGAGCCCGCACCCTTCGTCGCAATCTCCGCCTACAACGCGAGCAACATCGAGTACACCGTGCGCGTGTGGTGCAACACCGCCGACTACTGGGATGTGTATTTCGGGCTCAACGAGAACATCCGCCGCTGCTTCGAGGAGCACGGCGTGGAAATGAGCTACGAGCACGTAAATGTCCACATTGTAAAGGAATAAATCGCAAATAAAACGCCCTGCAACCGTGTGAATTGCAGGGCGTTTGTCTGTTTTGAACAAGAAACGGTATGAAAACGGGGAATATAAAGTATGAAAAATGGTAATATTATATGAAATTGATAAAAAATCCACAAAGCCTCTTTACAAAAGCAAAAGGGCGTGCTATCATATCATTGTCAGATAAATAACAAACCATTTTCAACATTTTTTACTCTCTCTCTATTTTTGCTTGCCGCGCACTGCGGCGTAGGCGGGACTCCTCAACCGCCGAAAAATTTGATAACACCTCGGAAAAACCGCTGTCCTTTACTCCTGTGGACAGCGGCTTTTCGTTCGTTTAGAGGCTTCTGCTAATCTGTTTTGCGGTATCTCGACCGGTGACGTTGTGCGAGAGTTAAGTTTTCCCCTAACTAATCGGTGCACCGCAAAGTATTTGCCGATGCCCGACCGGTGAGGGAGTGATGAGTGAAGAGTGATGAGTGAAGAACTAAGAGTGATGAGTGATGAGTTAGGTGCTAAACTTTTCACCGCACCGATTTGTTAGGGGACATCTTCACTTTAGCAAAATGTCACAGGTCGGGATACTGCAGTTTCGACAAGCATAAGCTTCCAAACGAAAGAGAAAAAGTCATTTCGTTCCCCCCTACGGGTGCTGACTTAATCCAACGCCGTAGGGGTGAATGGAGCGAAGCGCAATGAGCCCGCTCACTCATCACTCTTCACTCTTCACTCATCACTCATAGTTCATAGTTCTTTTATGACGAGCTCGGCGATTTGCACGGCGTTTGTTGCCGCGCCCTTGCGCACCTGATCGCCGCAGCACCATATATTGAGCCCGCGCTCATCGGTCAAATCCTCGCGAATTCTGCCAACGAAAACGAGGTCCTGATTGCTCGTTGCAAGCGGCATGGGGTAGAGCTGATTGTCGAGGTCGTCAACGAGCTTACAGCCCGCGGCGGCGGAGATAAGCTCCCTCGCCTTTTCGACGGAAATCTTCTCCCTGGTCTTGAGGCAGATTGAAACACTGTGACTGCGCACAACGGGTACGCGCACACAGGTACAGCTGACCTTGAGCTCGGGCAGGTGCATAATTCTTCTGCCCTCGTTCTGAAGCTTCATCTCCTCGGAGGTGTAGCCCATAAACTGCTCGCCGCCTATCTGCGGAATTACGTTATATGCAATCTGATGCTGGAACACGCGGGGTGCGTACTCCTCGCCCTTTGCGAGGGCATCGACCTCGTTAAACAGCTCCTTGGGGCCGTTTGCGCCTGCGCCCGAAACCGCCTGATAGCTTGAAACCACCATTGACTCGATTGGGCTGACGCTGTTTAGCGCATTGACCGCGGTGCAGGAGATGACGGTCGTGCAGTTGGGGTTTGAGATAACGCCCTTGTGCTTCTTCACATCCTCGGGGTTGATCTCTGGGACGATGAGGGGCACATCGGGGTCAAGGCGAAATGCGCTTGAGTTGTCGATAAACACCGCGCCCGACGCCTTTATGTCGTCGATAAAACGCTCGGCGATGTCGTTCTCGGCGGCACCGAGGATTATGTCGAGTCCCTTGAAATTCTCCGCGCACGCCTCGCACACGGTGTAGTCGCCTATCCTCTTGCCTGCGGAATTTTTGCTCGCAAGCAGTCTTAACTCGTTGACGGGGAAGTCTCTCTCGGCGAGAATTTTCATCATTTCCTGACCGACTGCGCCCGTTGCGCCGAGTATGCCTATGTTAAACTTCTTCATGTTTTTACCTCACTTTACAAAACTGTCGTACAGCACCTGTACGGTCTTTTCAAAATCGGCATCGTTTACGCCGACTATAATATTAAGCTCCTCGGGACCCTGAGAAATCATGCGGATGTTTATGCCGTTTGCACCGAGGGCGGCGAAAATTCTGCCCGATGAGCCGGGCTTGAATGCCATGCGTCTGCCGACTGCGGCAATGACCGAGATGCCCTCGGTTATCTGCACGCTGTCGGGCGAGATTGCCTTCTGAATTTCTCCGACGACGGAGAAAAGTGCCTGCTTTGCCTTGTCTGCCGACACGACGACAGACACGCTGTCGATGCCCGAGGGGGTGTACTCAACGCATATATTGTGCTTCTCGAAGACCTCGAGAATTTTACGCAGAGAACCGACCTCGGAGCTCATGCCCGTCTTTGCGATATTGACTATCGAGAAATTGCGCCTGCCCGCTATGCCCGTTATGAAGCGCTCGCCGAAAAGCTCGTCGGAAAAGCTCTCCATTATTAGTGTGCCGGGATGCTCGGGCTTGTTTGTGTTTCGGATGTTCAGCGGAATGTTCTTTTCTCTCACGGGGAAAACGGTGCCCTCGTGAAGCACCTGCGCCCCCATGTAGCTCAGCTCGCGTAGCTCGTTATATGTTATGCGCTCAATCGTGTCGGGATTATCAACAATTCTCGGGTCTGCCATTAAAATGCCCGAAACATCCGTCCAGTTTTCGTAAACGTCGGCATCAAGTGCCGCCGCGCACAGCGCGCCCGTGACGTCACTGCCGCCGCGTGTGAGCACCCTTATGCTTCCGTCGGGCATTGCGCCGTAAAAGCCGGGGATGACAACGCGTCTGCCGCCTGCAAGACGCTCTAAAAGCTCGTAGGACTGAGCGCGGTCAATACTGCCGTCGAAATTAAATCTCAACCACAGCTCGGAGTCGAGAAAATCATAGCCGAGGTAATCCGCCATGAGCCGAGCTGAGAAATATTCGCCGCGGGATACGAGCTTGTCCTGACTTATGCCGCTGTCGATCTCTTCGCGCAGAGCACAAAGCTCCGCCTCAATGTCGAGCCCTAAGCCGAGCTCGGCGCATATACCGCGGTAGCGGTCTGCAATCATGCCGAAAACGCTGTCACAGCTCACGCCGTACTTCTTGTGCGCGTAGCACAGATACAGCAAATCGGTGAGCTTATGGTCGTCGGAAAAGCGCTTGCCCGCCGCCGAAACGACTATGACCCTTCGTGACTTGTCGGCTTCGATTATTGCCTTGACCTTTTGAAACTGACGGGCGTCCGCCATGGACGAGCCGCCGAATTTTGCAACCTTAAGCATTACTTATATAACACCTGCGAAGAACAGTGCAGGGTCTGCCTCCTTTGCCTTTGCCGCCCATGCGTGCATTTGTGCAACGGATACGTCCGCCGTTACAACGCCCTCGCCGCATTTTTCAATGCTGACGGAGTCGAGCCATTCGTCCGAGCCCTTAAAGCGCACGTAGTACGGATGCTTTTCCGCGCTGTTGTCGGGCTTTACGGGATTCATTATATCTGTATAGAAGCTCTTTACGCCGTTTTTGATGTCGAGGCAGTCGGCAACGGCGTTGTATGCCGTGGGGTATCTGCCCGCGCCCTGACCGTAAAAGCTCTCCTTGCCCGTGAGCTCGGTATCAAAGGAGATGACGTTGCGGTTTGTGGAAACTGCCGCCTCAAGCTCGCCGCATCTTACGAAGCTCGGCTCGACATAAACGGCGGGACTGCCGTTGTTCAGCTTGCCGAAGGCGAGCATTTTGCAAATTCTGTTCATGCTCACTGCCGCGGCAATATCGCAGGCGAGAATGTGGCGGATGCCGAATACGGGCACCTCCTCCTCGAGCAGGCAGGCACCGAAGGCGACGTTTGCGGTTATGATGCACTTGCGCTGAATGTCAAGTCCGTCGATGTCCGCGGAGGGGTCGGCCTCGGCATAGCCGAGCTCCTGTGCAAGTGCGAGCACCTCGGCAAAATCACTGCCCTCTGTGTGCATCGCGTCGAGGATGAAGTTTGTCGTGCCGTTCATGATGCCCGAGAAGGACAGCACCTTATCAAGTCTCATGACGCGTTCGAGGTTATACAGCCACGGGATGCCGCCGCCGACTGCGGGGGTGCATCGGAAGGCAACGCCGTTTTCCTTCGCAAGCTCTAAAAGCTCGCAGTAGTGATGCGCAACGAGGTGCTTGTTCGCTGTCACGACGTTTTTGCCCGCCTTCATCGCCGCGCTTACATATTCAAACGCGGGGGACAGTCCGCCCATAACCTCAACGACTGTGTCAATCTCTTTATCATTAAGTATAGTAGTTATATCAAAAACAGCTCTGTCGCCGAGCTCCTTCTTCTCGCGACGCACGAGAACATACTTAAGCTCAAGGTCATCTCTCGAATCGCAGATTTCGAGAACGCCGCCGCCGACTACGCCGCAGCCTAATAATGCAATTTTCATGTTGATACCGCCTTTTCTTGTTGTGTCTTTGTCAGAAATACAAATGTTTCTGTTATGAGAACAATATAACACGGTGCAGGGTAAAAAGCAAGCATAAATGTGCTTTTGTTAGTAGAAAACTGCCGAAAATGATAGTGCGAATTTGGTGAAAATGCCAAAAACGCCTGAAAAAATCTGCATTAAAAAATGCAGGGCAAGCTGAATTTGCAGTCTGTATTCACTGAAACTTGCAATATTCATAGGAAAATGAATAAAAATAAGCGAAAAGCCCGAAAAATCCTGCATTAGTTAATTGCTTCACGAAATTTTTTGCAATAACGCAAATAAAAAAATTCATTTTCGCTATTGAAATTGCGGAAAAACGGGTGTATAATCATCATGCAATGAATTTTAGGAAATGACATTATTCAAAACAATAATTGCAAAACAGGAGGAAATATTCAATGAAAAAGATTATCGCATTAGTTCTTGCAGTTATGATGGTCTTTGCTCTGTGCGCTTGCGGCGGCGAGTCCCTGACCTTCGTAACGGGCGGCGAATCCGGCACCTATTATGCCTTCGGTACCGTTCTTGCTCAGCAGGTTTCCGACGAGACCGACACCTCCGTTACCGCAGTAGTCGGCAACGGCTCCAAGGCAAACGTTGAGGACGTTGACGCAGGCGCGGCACAGCTCGCATTCTGCCAGTCCGACGTTATGAGCTACGCTTACACAGGCACCAACCTCTTCGAAGAGGCAGGCGCAATCACCAGCTTCTCCGTAGTCGGCGCTCTCTACATGGAGCAGGTACAGATCGTAACCATGAACCCCGACATCAAGACCGTTGCTGACCTCAAGGGCAAGTCCGTTTCCATCGGCGCAGCAGGCTCAGGCGTTAACTTCAACGCAATCGACGCACTCAAGGCATACGATATGACCATCGACGACATCGACGCTCAGTACCTTGACTTCGGCGACTCCGCCGACAACCTCAAGGACGGCAAGATTGACGCCGCCTTCATCGTATCCGGCGCTCCCACCACTGCAATCACCGACCTTGCAACCGGCGGACAGGTTTACCTCGTCGGCTTCGATGCAGAGCACGTTGCAAAGCTGATTGATATGTGCCCCTACTACAAGGAGTACACCATTGCCGCTGACGTTTACGGCACTCCCGCAGATGTTACCACCGTTGCAGTTGCCGCTGTTGTTCTCGCAAGCAACGACGTTTCCGAGGATGCAGTTTACAACTTCCTGACCGCAACCTTCAACGACCTTGAAGACCTGACTGCGGCACACGCAAAGGGCGCAGAGCTCAGCCTCGAGTTCGCGGCCTCCATCACCGACGTGCCCTACCACCCCGGTGCAGTTAAGTTCTTCGCAGAAAACGGCATCACCGTTGACTGATTTTTGAAGCGGGACTTAAAAGAATACTAAAACAAAAAAGGACTACGGTGCCGATTTCGGCACCGTAGTTTACCCCGTTTTTACGGGCAAATGTCAAGGCTTGTTTTTTACGTGAGAGGCAGGGCAAAATTGCCTTTGAGGTAAGAAACAATACAGCAAACGAAAGGTTGAAACCAATGTCCATCGAGAAAAAGAAAAAAGCTCCCGAAGCGGAAGCCGAAATAGCCGTCGAGACCTCTGCCGCTGACTTTGAAGCCGTCAGCGAGGAAGAAGTCAACGAGGTTATGAAGAAGTACGACAAGGAGTCAAACACGAGAATCTGGGAGGGAATACCGCAGAAAATCGTGCAGTACGTAATGGCGGCGTTCTCGCTGTACTGCATCTATTCCACCCTGTTTTCCACTGCGGCAATGGAAAAGCGCCTCACCGCCTTCCTCGGCGGCGTAATCATCATGGGCTTTTTGTACTACCCCGCAACAAAAAAGCACGTAAAGCCGAACTATCTGCCGTGGTATGACGTGCTTATTATGCTCGTAGGTGCCGCGTGCTTCTTCTATTACTGCTTCACCTTCGACACATTCGTAAACGTAGTCACAAGCGCGTCAAAGATGACTCCGATGCTGACCGCTATCGGCATAATCGGCATTCTTATAACTGCCGAGCTGTGCCGCCGCTGTGTCGGTGTTCCGATTTTGTGCGTCGTCGGAGCTCTGCTCATCTACACCTTCGGCTTTGCACATCTGAGTGTTGACCGCGCGATATACACCCTGTTCTACGCAACAAAGGGCGTTATCGGCACACCTATTCAGGTCTGCGCAAAGTTCATCGTTGTGTTCATAGTCTTCGGTGCCTTCCTTGAAAGAACGGGCATATCGAAGTTCTTTATCGACCTTGCAAACAAGCTCGCGGGTGCATCCTCGGGCGGCCCTGCAAAGGTTGCGGTTATCTCCTCCGCACTGTGCGGCATGGTATCGGGCTCCTCCGTCGGCAACACCGTAACGACGGGCTCCGTCACCATTCCCATGATGAAGAAAACGGGCTACAAGCCCGAGTTTGCGGGCGCTGTTGAGGCGGCGGCATCCACGGGCGGACAGATTATGCCGCCTATCATGGGCGCGGCGGCATTCCTCATGGCTGAGTACATGGGTCTGCCCTACGGACAGGTTGCGCTCAAGGCAATCCTGCCTGCGTTCCTCTATTTTGCGGGCATCTTCATCGCAGTTCACCTCGAGGCAAAGAAGCTCGGGCTTAAGGGCATTTCACGCAAGGATATGGTCCCGGGCAAGGAGCTTGCAAAGAAGAGCTACCTGCTTATCCCCATTGTTCTGCTCGTCTATCTCGTCAGCGTCAACGCCTGCACAATGCAGCGTGCCGCGACCTATTCTATCCTCGCAAGCGTTGTCGTCGGTCTGCTCAATAAGGACTGCCGACTGACACCCAAACGCATCCTCGAGGCACTCGAGGCAGGCGGCAAGGGCACAATCACAGTCGCCGTAGCCTGCGCAATGGCGGGCGTCATTGCAGGCTGTATCACCGCAACGGGACTTGCCTCGAAGCTCATAAGCTCAATCGTAGCCGCATCGGGCAACACCCTCATCATCGGTCTGTTCCTCACCATGCTGTGCTGTATCATTCTCGGTATGGGCGTTCCCACCACCGCAAACTACTGCATCATGGCGGCAACCTGCGCACCTATCCTAATTAAGCTCGGCATCCCCGCAGTTGCGGCTCACTTCTTCGTGTTCTACTTCGGCATAGTCGCCGACATTACCCCGCCCGTCGCGCTCGCGGCTTATGCGGGCTCGGCAATCGCAAAATCCAACCCGATGAAAACGGGCATCAACGCGACAAAGCTTGCAATCGCCGCGTTCATCGTCCCCTACGTTTTCGCATACAGCCCCGTTCTGCTGTTCGAAAATGTCAGCGGTATTTTCGAGGTAGCTCAGATTTGCGTAACCGCGCTTATCGGCATATTCGGTGTAGCGGCTTGCTTAAACGGCTTCCTGTATAAGAAGGTTAACACCGTTTTCCGCGTGGCACTGCTCGTCGGCGGTCTCACGCTGATTATCCCCGGCACAATGACCGACATTATAGGTCTTGTTCTCGTCGGCGGCGTTGTGGCGTATCAGTTCATTTCCGCAAAGCGTTCGGCACACGCCGAGGCGTAAGGCAGATAAATAATTATCCGAGGGCGGCTTTGCCTCCCTCGGATTTTTGCGGGCGTCATCGGTTGACAGTAAAATTTGCGTGTGGTAATATTACCGTGTGCTTTGAGTCTGCGCAGGCAGACTCAGGGCGGGATAACAGCTTGAATTCAGGGCGCTTATGGGCGCTCGTTTTGCTATTTGTAAACGACTGTTAAATGCTTTGGTAAGGAGTAGATAACAATGGAATATTTGACTGATATAGAAATTGCTCAGGCGTGTCAGCCCGAGCATATAAGCGAGATTGCAAGGCGCGCACATATTGATGAGAAGTATCTTGAGTACTACGGTAAGTACAAGGCAAAGCTTGACCTTTCTCTGCTTAACGAAAGCGACAGACCCGACGGCAAGCTCGTTCTTGTCACCGCGATTACTCCCACCCCCGCGGGTGAGGGCAAGACCACGACGACGATAGGTCTCGCGGACGGTCTGCGCCGCATAGGCAAGGATGTTACCGTTGCACTGCGTGAGCCCTCTCTCGGACCCGTGTTCGGCATAAAGGGCGGTGCCGCGGGCGGCGGCTATGCGCAGGTTGTCCCCATGGAGGATATAAACCTGCACTTCACGGGCGATTTCCACGCGATAGGCGCGGCAAACAATCTGCTTGCCGCCATGCTTGACAATCACATTCAGCAGGGCAACTCGCTCGGAATTGACGTGCGTAAAATCACTTGGAAGCGCTGTGTCGATATGAACGACAGACAGCTTCGCTTTGTCGTTGACGGTCTCGGCGGCAGAGTGAACGGCGTGCCGCGTGAGGACGGCTTTGATATAACCGTTGCGTCCGAAATAATGGCGGTGCTGTGCCTTGCGACCTCGATTTCCGACCTCAAGGCACGCCTTGCGCGGATAATCGTGGGCTACACCTTCGACGATAAGCCCGTCACCGCGGGCGACCTGCACGCACAGGGCGCGATGACCGCACTTCTGAAGGACGCATTAAAGCCCAATCTTGTGCAGACTCTCGAGGGAACTCCTGCCTTTGTTCACGGCGGACCGTTTGCAAATATCGCTCACGGCTGCAACAGCGTCATGGCTACAAGGGCGGCACTTAAGATGGGCGATTACACCGTCACCGAGGCGGGCTTCGGCGCGGATTTGGGCGCGGAAAAATTCTTCGACATTAAGTGCCGTATGGCGGGACTCGTGCCCGATGCGGCGGTAATAGTCGCAACCGTGCGCGCGCTCAAGATGCACGGCGGCATGAATAAAAAAGAGCTCGCGACGGAAAATCTTGACGCACTCGAAAAGGGTATTCCCAATCTTCTGCGTCATGTCGGAAACATCAAGAACGTGTATAAAATCCCCTGTGTTGTTGCTGTAAACCGCTTCCCGACAGACACCGACAGAGAGATTGAATTCATCATTGAAAAGTGCCGCGAGCTGGGTGTAAACACCGTGCTGTCAACGGTGTGGGCAGAAGGCGGCAAGGGCGGCGAGGCACTCGCAAGAGAGGTCGTCAGACTCTGCGAGGAGGAGAAGGGCGATTTCAGCCTTGCCTACTCCGACGAGATGAGCCTCAGAGATAAAATTAACGCCATAGTCACTAAGGTGTACGGCGGCGACGGCGTTAGCTACACTGCAAACGCTCAAAAACAGCTCGATAAGCTCGAGGCACTCGGCTTCGGCGGCTGTCCCGTCTGCATAGCAAAAACGCAGTACAGCTTCTCGGACGACCCCTCAAGGCTCGGTGCTCCCGAGGGCTTCACCGTGAGCGTCAAAAACGCGAAAATCTGCGCGGGCGCGGGCTTCGTTGTTGTACTCACGGGAGATATTATGACCATGCCCGGGCTGCCGAAGGTCCCCGCCGCGGAGAAGATTGACGTTGACGAAAACGGCAAAATCAGCGGCTTGTTCTGAACAAAAATCCACGGAATTTTTCCGTGGATTTTTTGCGTAAAAACAGAAAATGTCCGATGCTCGGGGGAAGCATCGGACATTGCCCTTTGGGCTAAAGAAAGGAATATGAAAAGCGCCGCCGTTGTTGTATGTGGAGAAACATCTTAAGGAGAATTATTCGGCGGCAACGCACGGTAACTGATTTACAGCATCTTACAGAGGTGTCTGTACTCATATAGACGGCATTGACACGCAAATATTACAGTGAATTGAATATTTTTGCGAAAAAAGTTCAGTTGGAAGAAATTTGTTGAAAAAAGGACTGATGAGAACCCTCTCATCAGTCCTTTGATTTTTGAGTTTACGACGCTTTTACGCCCGTGCCGACTGTTACTGTGACGGTCTTGGAGTAGGAGCCGCAGGAGATCGTGAGCTTTGCCGTGCCGTCTGCGACACCCTTGATTGTAAACACGTTTACGCAGGTGCCCGTCACCTTGACGACGGATTTATCCGAGCTTGTGCAGGTTACGAGCTTTGTCGCATAATTCGGAGACGGTGTTCCCGTGACCGTGGTCGTCTTGCCGACGGACAGCTTGACCTTTGTTTTGTTGACGTTTACGCCCTTGGGTGCAACATAGTAGGCGCCCGTCACCTCGGAGTAGGTCGCTCCGCCCGTAAAGAGCTGAGTCCAATAATAGTCCTTGGTGTCGCTGTTATACACACAGCCCACACCCATGCAGGTGAATTTGCTCTTCATGATGTTCGTTCTGTGCGTTTCGGAGTCCATCCACGCCTTGACAACCGAGCAGGGGGAGGTGTAGCCGTAGCCGAAGTTTTCGCCCGCGGATACATAGTCAATGCCTCTCGCGGTCAGCGCCGATGTCCAGCGGCTGCCGTTGGGTCTTGTGTGACTGTAGCTTGTCTGAATTTCGGATGCTCGTGTTCTTGCCGCCCTGATTATCGAGCTTGAGGTCTTGAATTTTTTGAGACCTGCACGACTGCGCTCAATGTTTGTCCAGTACAAAACGGCGTTTTCATATTTTGTTGCGGTGGTGGCGGCGTAAGCCTCGGGTGCGAGCGTTGAAACAAAAAGAATTGCGGCGGCGAGAAGTACGCTCAACACTTTTGCGGTGCGGGTATGCTTCACTTGCGTCATAATAATTCTCCTTTTCAGAAGCTTGATACGGGATTTTCGGGTACCTCGCAGGGCTCATCGGAAACGAAGGTGAGCACGGGCCCCTTTTTGCCGTATGCGCGGCTGAATTTGTGGTTTATTTTCGCTGTGAGAATGTGCCACGAGTCGCCCACAATGCTCTCCCAGCCGTCCCATTTGCAGATGAGTCCCGCAAACTGAATATCGTCGGCACAGCAGGTCATAACGTGTCTGCCGACTATGAAGCTGCCTGAGGGCACATTTTTGCGCTTGAGGTAGCGGCACTTGAAGCGGACTGTTTTGTTCTCGTATTTGTTCGGCTCCTCGGACATATCGCGGTACCATATAGCGTAGTCGTCGTCGCCTATCTCAATGACGGGTGCGTTGATGTCGTAGGGCAGGGGGTCTTCAATCTCGTCGTAGCGCACAGTGCCGTCCTTGTATTCGTAGGCAATGTCACTGCGGCGGTTTGCACCGCGCACGAGCTTGTGCAGTGTCATCTGGTCAATGGAGTCGTCGTAGCGGTTAAACACAACGAGCTCAGCACTTTTGAGCTTGTCGTATACGAGATTGCGCATATTTGCGTTGTAGCTTTCAAAGCTACGCGCATCGGCAAAGCAGAATTCCTGATAAACCATCCAGAATTCGGGCAGGGCATTGTATAGCTCGTCGAGCAGCCACATACCGTTGTATTCAATTACAACGCGCTCACTGTCGGTTTCGCTGAGCCATTTGCGCATATTCGCAATCGTGAGCTGTGAGGGCTCCTCAACGACCTGAATGAATACGTTTTTGCCCGAAAACTGGTCGGGCTCGTATTCCTCCTCGCCCTCCTCGCAGACTATGAGCAGGGTGCGCTCACCGTTGTTGAAGCGCTTGTCCTCAAGCGTTTCCTGTATAAACTTTGTCTTACCGCTTTCGAGAAAGCCCGTAAACAGAAATACGGGTACATCTTTAATGTTACTCAATGTCAAACAGCTCCTTGATTGCCTGCTCGTTAAGCTTAGAGCCTATTACGCACAGTCTGCCTGTGACTGCGGCACCGCCGCGGCGTACATCGGACTCGCCGGGTACGTAGTCGAAGTAAATCCACTCGCCGTCCTCGGCATCGACAAAGCCCTTTGCGCGCAAAACGGTGCCGAATTTCTCGGCGTCTGAAAGCTTGCTGAGAGCGTCTTTAATCTGCTCCTCGGTGAACTTCTTGGGAGTTTCGACACCCCATGAGGTGAACACCTCGTCGGCGTGGTGGTGGTCGTGGTGGTCGTGACCGCAGCCGCAGTGCTCATCGTGCTCGTGGTGATGGTGCTCATGGTGGTCGTGACCGCATCCGCAATGCTCGCCGTGCTCATGGTGATGATGCTCGTGGTGGTGCTCCATCTCCTGCATGGTGCTCGACAGGGAGTCGATCTTATCCATGACCTGAACTATCTGCTCGCCGCTTAAATCCGCCCACGGAGTGGTGATGACGGTTGCGTTTGCGTTAAGCTGTGAAAGCATTGCGCTTGCCGCGACAACCTTGCCGTCGGAGGCGGTGTCGGTGCGGCTCAATACGATTACATCGGCGTGCTGAACCTGGTCATTGAAAAATTCGCCGAAGTTGCGGATATACATACGGCACTTGCCCGCATCGACAACAGTCACCTTCGCGCCTATCTCGGTGCCCTCAACCTCTGCGACTGCCTTTGCAACATCGCTGAGCTTGCCGACGCCCGAGGGCTCGATGAGAATGCGGTCGGGGTGATATTCGTCGATTACCTTCTTGAGTGCCTCGGTGAAGTCGCCTACGAGGGTGCAGCAGATACAGCCCGAGTTCATCTCGGTAATCTGCACGCCCGCATCCTTGAGAAAGCCGCCGTCGATTGCAATTTCGCCGAACTCGTTTTCAATAAGAACGAGCTTCTCGTTTTTGTAGCCCTCGGAAATCAGCTTGCGGATGAGAGTGGTCTTGCCTGCACCTAAAAATCCTGAAAAAATGTCTATCTTAGTCAAGGTAATTACCTCCTAATTAAAATACGATTTTATGCAATTTATCATTATATCATTCATTTGCCGTTTTTGCAAACGCATGGCGCGAAAAATTAAGCAAAGTTCGGCGGGTGTTTGTGTTGAAAAAATATAATAATGTGGTATAATATAAATTCAATTACCATGGGTAAGTATGTATTTTATTAACCGGAGGTTTTTTTATAATGGGTAAGAAGCAGTTTAAGGCCGAAAGCAAGAGACTTCTCGACCTGATGATTAACTCAATCTACACAAACAAGGAAATTTTCCTGCGTGAGATTATCTCAAACGCATCGGACGCAATCGACAAGCTGTGCTATCTGTCGCTGACCGATGATAAGGTCGGTCTTAACAGAGAGGATTACAGAATCCGCATAGTCGTCGATAAGGAAAAGCGCCTTATCACCGTTTCCGACAACGGCATCGGCATGACCATGCAGGAGGCTGAGGCAAACCTCGGCGTTATCGCCAAGTCGGGCTCGTTCAAGTTCAAGGGCGAGATGGATGCCGCACAGGCAGAGACCGAGGACCTGTCCATTATCGGTCAGTTCGGCGTCGGCTTCTATTCCGCGTTCATGATTGCGGATAAGGTCACCGTTATCTCCAAGAAGTACGGCGAGGAGAAGGGCGTCAAGTGGGAAAGCACGGGCGCGGACGGCTACACGGTAACGGAGTGCGACAAGTATGCAGTCGGCACCGACGTTATCATGCACGTCAAGGAGGATACCGATGAGGAAATCTTCGGCTCCTTCCTCGAGATATGGAAGCTCAAGGCACTCGTCAAGAAGTACTCGGACTATGTCCGCTGGCCCATCGTCATGGACATCACCCGTCAGGAGCAGCAGCCCACGGGCGAGACCGACAAGGACGGCAAGCCCATCACTCAGGCGGTCAATGTAACCGCACCCGAGACCGTAAACTCCATGGTGCCTATCTGGCAGCGCAGTAAGGCTGACGTCACCGATGAGCAGTGCGCCGAGTGGTACAAGGAGACAAGCCGCGACCAGACCGATCCCGCTGTTGTTCTGCGCGTAAATGCCGAGGGCAACGTGTCCTACAAGGCGATGCTGTTTGTGCCCGGCAAGGATGTTGACCACGCACTCAGCGGTGCCGCAAAGAAGGGCGTCAAGCTCTACTGCAACGGCGTTTTAATTCAGGAGGACTGCGACAAGCTCATCCACGATTACTTCGAGTTCGTTAGAGGCGTTGTCGATTCTCCCGACCTCAGCCTTAACATCTCCCGCGAAATTCTTCAGCACAACCGTCAGCTCAAGGTAATCGGTCAGAATCTCGAGAAGAAGATCAAGGGCGAGCTTGAAAAGATGATGCGCGATGACCGCCCCAAGTACGAGGAATTCTGGAAGAATTTCGGCATCCATATCAAGTGCGGCGTCTGCGACGAATACGGCAGATACACCGACTTCCTCAAGGATCTGCTCATATTCTACACCTCTGAGGACACTCAGATGACTCTCAAGGAGTATCACGACAATATGCCCGAGAGTCAGAAGGCGATTTACTTCTGCACAGCCGACACCGTTAAGCACGCAATGAGCCTGCCTCAGTGTGAGGATGTGCGCTCGAGAGGCTATGAGATTCTCTATCTCAACCACCCCATCGACGAGACCGTGCTCCGTCAGATTCGTATGTACGAGGGCAAGCCCTTTACGAATATAATCACCGAGGACCTCGGCTTCCAGACCGAAGAGGAAAAGAAGGCCGCCGAGGAGGAGACCGTCAAAAATAAGGAGCTCTTCGACTTCATGGTTGAGAGCATCGGCGACGAAAACCTCAAGAAGGTCACGCTTTCAAGCAAGCTCGTTTCCTCCTCCTGCTGTCTTACGACAGAGGGCGGACTGACCCTCGAAATGGAAAAGTACTTCCGCACGGGTCCGAGCGAGGAGATGCGCAAGCTCCGCGCAGAACGCGTGCTTGAGCTCAACGGCGAGCACCGCGCCTTTGCCGCAATCAAGGCGGCATTCGAGGCTGACGATAAGGAAAAGGCCGCGGCACTGAGCAAGATTCTCTATGCACAGGCAGAGCTCATAGCAGGCATGGAAATCGAGGATGCAACCACATACGCAGAATTAGTATGCAGCCTCTTCTGATTTAGGCAACACCATTAGGCAATATCTCAATATTTTCAATTTTTGCGATAAAATGTTTTTGCTTTACCCGTAAGGAGATAACATGAAAAAACGACTCGGAATATACATTCATATACCGTTTTGCGTGTCCAAATGCGGCTACTGCGATTTCTACTCCCTGCCCGGGAGCAGTCAGCGTATGCCCGACTATCAGTCGGCACTGTTAAGCCACATAAGCGAGTCGGCGGGCAATATCTCCGCCTACGAGGTTGACAGCATTTACATCGGCGGCGGCACACCGAGCTGTTACGGCGCAAAGCGCATCGTGAAAATTCTCGACGAGCTCAAGCGCATAGGTAATGTGCGCCTCGATTCGGAGGTCACAATCGAGGTAAACCCCGACACGGCAAAGCTCGATGAGCTTAAATTGCTCCGTCGTGAGGGCGTAAACCGAATTTCAATCGGCGTGCAGTCGGCAAATAACGACATACTTAAAATCATAGGCCGCAGACACAATTTCAAGCAGGCTCAGCAGGCGTTTGAAAACGCCCGTGAGGCGGGCTTTGAAAACATCAGCCTCGACCTTATTTACGGTCTGCCCAGTCAGACGAAAAGCGACTGGGCACACACCCTGCAAAAGTGCATCGAGCTTCATCCCGAGCATCTTTCCTGCTACGGACTGAAGCTCGAGGAGGGCACGCCTATGTATAACAGCTACATGGGCTCGCCCATGCTCCCCGATGAGGACGAGCAGGCGGATATGTACCTGTTTACAGTCGATGCCTTAAAGCATTTCGGCTACGAGCAGTACGAAATTTCAAACTTCGCCGTGCCCGGCTACGAGTCACGCCACAACCTCAAATACTGGCGGCTTGACGATTACATGGGCTTCGGTCCGGGGGCACATTCCTGCGTGGGCAATCTGCGTTACAGCTATGTACGCAGTCTTGAAAAATATATCAGCGCCGTTATAGGCGACACAATGATTATCGACGAGTACGAGGAGATAGTCCCCGTGCAGAGGGCGGCGGAGTATCTTATGCTCGGTCTGCGCACCGCGTGGGGTATATGCGAGTCGGAGTACCACAGAATTTATCTGTGTGACTGGACGCCAATCGAGGAAAAGCTCCGCAGCTTTGAGGAAAAGGGCTGGGCTAAAAAAACGGAAAATCGCTGGAGTCTCACTCCCGCGGGTATGCTCGTTTCAAATGCGCTCATAAACTCCGTTTTAGAGTCGCAGACCTCGGCAAAGGTGCAGATAAATCCGTGGATGAAGGCAAGCTTTGATGCCGCCGAGAAGCAGGAGCTTCCCGAGAGCGAGATTGACCGCTTTGAGGCATTTTACAGAGAAAAAGCGGGTCGGTAACGGGGGATAAATAATGGCAAAGGGAAGACATGAGGCGTCTAAAAGCGACGGCAAAAAAACTAAAAAAAGCACCGCGCCGAAGAAGAAAGACAGTGTAAAGCGCGGCAAGGACAGCAAGAAAGCAAAGCGTGACGGCACCTCGAGGAAAAATGCAGTGCTCGCCGTTGTGCTTATAATCGTATTTTTGGCGGCGGCGGCAGTCACGGGCGCGGTTGTGGTCGGTAAAACGGCAAAAATACACCCCAATCTCACGCTCGGCGGAGCGCAGATAGGCGGCATGACGGTTGCCGAGGCGGCAGACGCACTCGACAAGGCGGGCTGGACGGCAGACTCCGACGCAACGGTTACGGTGACGCTCCCGGGTGAGTATTCAATCAGCATTTCCGCCGAGGAGGCGGGGCTTGACCTCGACAGCACCGAGGCGGCGCAGGCGGCATACAACTACGGTCACGGCGATAACCCGATTGAAAACGTCAAGGCGTATTTTAAGTGCATAACGGGCAAGGCGACGCAGGCGGATGTGCTGTGCTGTGCCGACACCGAGGGCATTAAAACCAAGGTGTCCGATGCGCTCAAGGAGTATTCGGCATTTTTGGAACAGGGCTACCGCACCGACCTTGAAAATGAGAAGCTAATATGCGTCAAGGGCGGCGAAAATATAAAAATCGGCGAGGATGAGCTGTGCACGGCGATAATAGAGGCGTTCTACGATAACAAAGATAGCTTTGACTACGCCGTTGATATTAGCAGTGCCGAGCCTCTTGACTTTGACAAGCTCCACAAGGAGCTGTACGCCGAGGCGGTGGATGCCGCCTACGATGCGAAAACGCAGAAGGCGACAAAGAGCACCGTCGGCGTCGATTTTGACGTGTCCGAGGCGCAGTCGCTGTGGGATAAGGCGTCAGCGGGCGATACGGTAATTATCCCGCTTACGGTCACAAAGCCCAAATACACAACCGAGCAGTTAAACGAGATGCTCTTCCGCGACAAGCTCGGTGCACAGACCACAAATTATTCCTCAAGCACAGACGGCAGAGCGACGAATGTTGAGCTGTCGGCGGACAAAATAAACGGAGTTATTCTGAACCCGGGCGAGGAATTTTCCTACAACGATGTTGTCGGACAGCGCACAGCCGAGGCGGGCTTCAAGACCGCCGCCGCCTACGCGGGCGGCAAGGTCGTGCAGGAGATAGGCGGCGGTATATGCCAGACCTCCTCCACACTCTACTGCGCGGCGCTTTTCGCAAATCTTGAGATCGTTCACCGCGATTGCCACATGTTTGCGGTCGGCTACGTCCCGTGGGGACTTGATGCCACCGTCAGCTGGGGCGGACCCGAGTTCAAGTTCAAAAACAACCGCGATTTCCCGATTAAGATTGTCGCAAAGCACGAAAACCGCGAGCTTACAATCGAGATTTGGGGCACGGATGTTGACGGCAGCTATGTTGAGATGACGAACTCCGTCTCAACGGTTTACGACGATGAATACACCTCGGTAGCAGTCGGCACGAAGGCGATAACCTACCGAAATGTTTACGATAAGGACGGCAACCTGCTAAGCCGCACGCAGGAGGATGTCAGCTACTACAATTACCACGATGAGGACATCGCGTGGCCGACACCCACTCCCAAGCAGACCGCAAAGCCGACACAAACCGCAAAGCCGACACAAACCCCCGCGGCATAAAATGTTGAAAAACTGAGATAAAAGACAGGAGAAAATAAAATGGAAAAAGGCACCTTCTACATCACAACCCCGATATACTATCCCTCCGACAAGCTGCACATAGGTCACACCTACTGCACAGTCGCAACCGACACTATTGCAAGATACAAAAGACTTTGCGGCTACGACGTAATGTTCCTCACGGGCACCGATGAGCACGGTCAGAAGATTGAGGAAAAGGCAAAGCAGGCAGGACTTGACCCTCAGACGTTTGTCGATAACATAGTTACGGCACCCGGCGGCATCAAGGATCTGTGGAAGCTCATGAACATTTCCAACGACCGCTTCATCCG
>DCHB01000016.1:0-875 GCA_002314685.1 Clostridiales bacterium UBA1763 | reverse complement strand
AAGAAGATGTACGACAAGGGCGATATATACAAGGGCGCATACAAGGGTATGTACTGCACCCCCTGCGAAAGCTTCTGGACCGAGAGTCAGCTCGTTGACGGCAAGTGCCCCGACTGCGGCAGAGAGGTTCATTACGCCGAGGAGGAGGCCTATTTCTTCAAGCTCTCCAAGTACGCAAAGCCCGTTCAGGAGCTTCTCGAAAGCGGCGAATTTCTCGAGCCCGCCTCCCGCGTGAACGAGATGATAAACAACTTCATAAAGCCCGGTCTTGAGGATTTGTGCGTGTCCCGTACAAGCTTCAAGTGGGGTGTTCCCGTCGATTTCGACGAGGGTCACGTTGTATATGTCTGGGTTGACGCTCTGTTCAACTACTGCACCGCAATGGGCTTCCTCAACGACAAGTACGACGACTATGACAAATACTGGCCCGCAGATGTCCACATTGTCGGCAAGGAGATCGTCCGCTTCCATTCAATCATCTGGCCCGCAATGCTCATGAGCATGGAGATGCCTCTGCCCAAGAAGGTTTACGGTCACGGCTGGCTCGTTATCGACGGCGGCAAGATGAGCAAGTCCAAGGGCAACGTCGTTGACCCGTACAAGCTCGCGGATATGTTCGGCGTTGATGCTCTGCGCTTCTTCCTTCTGCGCACCTTCCCCTTCGGCTCGGACGGCAACTTCTCAAATGAGCTGCTCATTTCCACAATAAACACCGACCTCGCAAACGACCTCGGCAACCTCGTGTCCCGCACCACCGCCATGGCTGAAAAGTACTTCGGCGGCACTCTGCCCGCAGAGCGTGAGGCGGACGCACTCGACGACGAGCTCATCGGCATGGCGAAGGAAGCGCGCGCAAAATACGCCGCGCAGATGGA
>DCHB01000062.1 GCA_002314685.1 Clostridiales bacterium UBA1763 | reverse complement strand
TCAAAACCTGTTTCTCCCTATGGCGCACCGCCCGAGAAAGCTGTGTGCCCGTGCGGTTTTTCGATTATGTATCAGCCGTAGGAGTGGAGTCCGGACATGAGGGTGTTCACGCCTGCGAAGGTGAAGAGCACCACGGGCACGGCGAGAATCACATACCAAGCAAGGAAATTACCATCCTTTTTACCGCGAAGACGCAGGTGCAGATACACAGCATAGATAATCCATGTGATGAGAGCCCAAACCTCCTTGGGATCCCACGTCCAAAAGGCAGACCATGCCTGCTCTGCCCAGATTGCGCCCGACAGAATGACTACGGTGAGCAGTAAAAATCCGAAGCCGATGAGGCGGTAGCTTAAAAAATCCATCTGCTGAAGCTTAAGCTCATGATTTTCCTCTTTTTTCTTTGCGGTCAGGATTCGACGGAGTCCCGCGCAGCCTGCCAGCACAAAGGCAGAGTACGAGAACACTGCAGAGCCGATGTGGAGACCGAACCACGCACTGCGAAGAGCAGGCATAAGCTCCGTAATCTCCTTGGGCTGAAGTGCCGCGTAGCTGAGAACCAAAAACGCCGCCGGCATAGTTATGGTTGCAAGCCAGTCGGAGTGCTTCTTGGCTTTGAGAACAACAAGCAGCAGGGCAATGCCCCATGCAAATGCCGTGGCAAACTCAAACTGGTTTGACAGCGGCAGACGGTGCGCGACTATGCCCCTTATGAGTATATATATGCTGTTGCCTGCAAAGGCGGCGATGAATACAAACCACGCGATCTTTGCGACCTTGTCCTTTTTGAACATTACTCCCGCGAATTGCAGAAGCACAGCCGCAAAATACAGTGCCAATACGGCAAAAAACAGTATGTTCATTCCTCTTTTTCCTCCTCTTGTATTTCCTCCGCGGCTTCGTAATCCTGAAGCAGCAGCTTCAGCTCAAGTTTAAGCTGCTCTGTCTTAGGACCGCAGACGGTATAGCCCGTGCTGTCGGTCTTCACCAAAACGGGCGGCATAAAGAAGGTGATATATAGTCCCGCAATCATGAGTGAAAACGCGGCAATAAGCAGGGCGTTCACTATTTCGGGGGTATATTTGATTCGCAACCCGGGGTACTCCACAGGGGCGTTAAACTCAAACTCGATGCCGTTAATCTCCAGCTTATCCCCGGGGAAGGCGAGCACGGGGGTATATTCTCCCTCGGAGGAGAGCTGCACCTCGTAGATGGGGTCAACGTAGCTTCCCTGCGTGGAGGTTATGAGGGTGATGTTGCCCTCCTCATCCTTAACATATCCCGGATATACAGCCTCGTACCAAAGTCCGTTAACGCCGTCAATGGATAGGAAGCTGACCTCGTCCATTATGAACACATCCTCGACACCGGTATCAATAACCCTTGCGGTCACGGAGCCTGCGGTGCCATAGGTCTGCTGATAGACCTTGAGACTGCCGAAGGTCATGGGGTGGTTCACAGAAATTTCCGTTGGCAGGCTGGTCTTGCCATTGGGCTTGACCACTCTTATCTCACTTGTGAAGTCAAGATTTCCCTCAGCGTCCTCAATTCTGAAGCTGTCAACGTAAATTTTACTGCCGTCCTGCGCTACCACATACTCATTGGGAAAGCAGGTCATATCTGTTGTCTTTGGCAGATACAGCGCCAGCGCGCCGAAAATTACTGTGAGCAGGATTGCCACATGGGTTATAAATGTCCCGTAGCGGCCTATTCTGCGGCGACTATATACCCTTGACTCGCCAACGGAGGACGCCTTGCATTTTTTGTCCGCAAGGAATTTTTCAAGCTCTGCCACACCGTCGGAATTCAGCTTAACAAGGGCAGGAACTACAGCGGAGGTTTCCAAGGCGGTCTTATCCGCTTTGACAACGCTCTTAATTCGAACTATGGAGCAAAGTGTAAGATTGAGGCATAAAAGCGCCAAAAGAGCAAGGAAGTACCAGCTGTGATAAATGTCCGTCAGCCCGGTTTTTATGAGTATGCCGTGGATTGAGGTGTAGTTTGCGGCATAGTAGGATACCTCCTGCCCCTGCTCTATCAGAGTACCCACAGCGGAGCAGGCGGCAATAAGCGCCAATAGAATTATGCCGAATTTCATTGAGCGCAGAAAACTAATTAGCTTTTTCATAGTGACACCTTATAAAACGTAAAAGCCGTCCTTTCGACGGCTTTTACAGATTGTTGCAGATTATCCGAGAAGCTCCAGCGCCTGAATCGCCAGCTCTTCCGCCTTATCAAGACACTGGTAGGTTAGGGTGGAGTTATGTGCGCCCTCGCTGTTCTCAACAAAGACAAAGTCCCAGTAGAACTGAGCATCTCTTGCGAGAGAACGGATTTCCTTGAGCTCTGCATCGCTCATGCTGCCGTCAGCTACGACGACTGCCAGCTTTTCGGTGAGCTCAACGAGCATTTCGCCAACCTCGTTGGTGCGCTTTTCAACGCCCGCCTGAAGTGCCTTGACCTCTGCTACGAGGTTATCATGGCAGGCAGAGCATTCGCTCTTAATAAGTGCCTCGTTGTTCAGAGGACTTGTGAGCTGATGACTCTTGTAGGTGTTGCCGCTTGCATCGGTGGCATCGGACATGTGGCAGTCTGCGCAGGTGTACTTGCCGCGGTGCTGGCTGCCCTCACCTAAGAAGGTTTCCATTTCGGGATGCTGAACCTTGATCTGCTCAACGCCCGTGCGGGGGTTAACGAAGTCCGAAAAACCGTTCTCGTTGTAGAATGCGAGCATACTGAAGGGGTTCATGGTGGAGAGGCTTGTATAGGGCAGAGTGGTTGCCTTGGTATCCCCTGCGAAATAGTACTCAACATGGCACTGACCGCAGGACAGAGTTGCCGCATCAACATTCTCAAAGTCATCGCCCATAGCCTCGGTGAGATAGTTGTGGGTTACAGTGATGCTTGTGGGGTCATTTGCATGGCAGTTGTAGCAGCTGATTGCCGAGTTGACACTCTGCATGACATCCTCAAAGGTCAGAGAGTAGGCGGCGTCGCCCATCTCGTTGGTCATTACGGTGAAATCGGGAGTCTTGCAGGTGAAGCAGTTTGCAAGAGCGTGGGGACGGCCTGTATTGGTGATATCCGTCACGGCGTAGAAATGGCCTCGTGCGCTCTTATAGTCCTTAGCAAAGCCGAAGCCCTCGTAGAGCACCTTGAGCATGGGGTAATCTTCGAGATAGTCGGTTAACTCACCGTTCTCTTCATCCGCCATATAGCTGGCGTAGATTTCGGGGTACTGCTCTTCCCAGTCAGATGCGGATATGAGCGTAACCTTTGTGCCGATATTAACCTTGTTTGCAACCTCGTTTGCGGCGATAAGACCGAACTTGTAGGGGTCTAAGCCACCCGTGGTGAGGGCATTCGCAACAGCCTCTTTAATTGCCTCAGAGGTGATTGTTGCGCCTGAGCAGGCATCAACGGCAAGCCTCTGCTCCTCGTAAATTCTCTCGGGAATTACTTTTGCGGCAACCGTTCCGATGCTTTTAGTTTCGGAATGCTCCACAACCTTAATTTGATATATGCCGTTTGCGTCGGCAACGACCTTTACCTCCACGGGACCGTTTCGTCCCTCGGCAGAGCCGTATAGCACCTGTGCGCCGTCGGGCAGCTTGCTGTTAGAAAGACCTGCACGTGCGCCGGTGCCGCTAAGCATACAGTCGAGTATCAGCACGAGGACTAAAAAAACGCCGCAGCAAATACCGACAATATCACTTATTTTCAGTTTCTTCTTCGTATCCATAATGCACCAACCTTCCGTCAACATATAGTTTGACATGATAATGATTTTATATTATAGTTGTAAAAAAATCTGTTGTTTTTACAACGAACGGCGGGTGATTGTGGTGGATTATGTACAAATTTTGAATAAAACAAAGCTTTTTGCGGGTATAAATCTCACAGATATTGAGAATATGCTGAACTGCTTCCGCTTTAAGGTCAAAAGCTACCGCAAGGGGGATTATATCTATCAGGCGGGGGAGCAAATTAAAAGCCTTGCCGTGCTCTGCGAGGGCTCGCTGTTTATGCAGAAGGACGGCTATTGGGGCAACAGAATAATCATCAATCATATCACTGCGGGTGAGGTTTTCGGAGGTGCTTATGCACTGTCACAGAGCGAGCCTTTGCCCTACGATGTGGTGGCGGGAGAGAGCAGTGCAGTTCTGTTTTTCGATGCCGCACGCATTTTAACGGGATGTCCCGAGGGCTGTGCCTGCCACACTGCACTGATAAGAAATTTGGTATGCAGTCTGTCACAGAGGAACGGATTGCTGATGCAAAAAATCGACTTTATGTCACAGCGCACAATTCGCGACAAGCTGACTACCTATCTCACCGCGCAGTATTCGCGGACGGGCAGCGAGGAATTTACAATTCCCTTAAACCGCCAGCAGCTAGCGGACTATCTCTCCGTTGACCGCAGCGCCCTATCCAATGAGCTGAGCAAAATGCGCGACGAAGGTATGCTTGAGTTCAGCCGAAATCACTTCGTCCTGCTGAGAAATCAGCACAGCTCCAGCTGATTATTTGCACCGTGATTTGCGGATGGCGGCATTTTCGGTTTCCTTATGATAATCTGCACAGCCGTGTGCCCGTGCGCGAAATTTACAAGGTCTGTATATGGGGAGAAAAACCGCTTGACAAGGCAGTTGTCCTGTGGTAGATTGTAAAACCTCGCTCTCCTCGCACGGACCATGAAAACCGCACACAAAAAGCACCAAGCGAACAGATTATGAAAGGAAGTTTTGCCATGAACGAAAATCAAATGATGTGGGTGAAGCACCCGAAGCACGGCAGGGGATATATATTAGCCATTGCCGAGGATTTTTTCGCAGTCAGATTCTTGTTCCGCCGACGCGAGTATTTCCCTCTCACGGCTTTTGACGACGGCACACTGACCGCCGCCGAAGAAACGGTAAAGCACTTTAAGGAGAGGCATAAGCGATTGATTGAATGGGCGGACTCAGGGAAGGATAACCCCTCCGAGGCGTGACGGACAGAAACAGACCCCGATGCAGAAATTCTGCATCGGGGTTTTTGCTTTGCCGCTGTCACGTTTATTCTGTTATGGTTTCGGAGTGCATTTTATCCAGCTCTATGTCGATATTCAAAAACAGCACGGTCACGATAATTCCGATACCGAAAACCGCGGGCACCCAGCCGAGCATCGCGTTTATCGCGTTCACGGCGGAATCCGGCTGTACCGCAAGGTCGGCGTTATATCCCGCCCTTGCAAGCGCCCCCGTGAGGAGCTTTGCCGCGAGTGCCTCGCCGAGCTTGGTGGAGAGGTTGTCCGCCGTGCCTATCATACCGTCATAGCGTCTGCCCTCGCGCCACTCCACAAGGTCGGAGAGGTTGTTGCGGTTGGTATTGAACATGACAAAGGTTATGGCAACGGCAACACCCGTTGTGATGCAGTTTGTGTAGAGTGCCGCAAGCGAAAACGGGTTGAGAATAAACCATAGCTTGCCGAAAACGAAAAATATGCCACCCAAAAGCATGGTCTTTTTGCGTCCGAGCTTTGAGTCAATTTTCGACACAAACAGCGTTGTCACAAGGGATGCTATGAGATACGCCGCCTCGATAAGGGTGACATCGTCGGATGAGCCCAAAACATAGGTGCAGTAGTAGGTAAGACAGGTGAGCAGGGAGAGATTGATAATGCCGTAGAAGAGGATATAAAGCGTGTTCAGCACGAAGGGACGGTAGCTATACAGCACTTTGAAGATGTGGAGCATTCCAACGTGCTCCTCTTCCGCGTTTTGGGACGCTACGCGCTCCTTTGTGGTGAAATAGTGTATGAGACAGCCGACTATGCAAACCGCCGCCATGACGCAGGCAGTAAGGAAAAAGCCGCGGCTTCCGCTTGCGGGGTCGAGGTTTCCGTTATCGTCCAGCGCACCGAAGAGATTGAGCAGAGGGAAGCAGGCGACGGCGCCGATCGCGGTACCGACACAGCTTCCTATATTTCTATGCACATTGATTGAACGGCGCTCCGAATCGACATTTGTGGCAAGTCCCGCCATGCAGTTGTAGGGGATGTCCGTAGCTGTGTATAAAAGCTCAAACAGAAAATAGCCCAGTGCCGCAATAATTATCGTCACGGTCTGCGAGGCGTGGAAATTTGTGAATATGAGCACAACGGTAACTGCCCACGGCACGGCACTGTATAGCGCAAACGGTCGCACGCGCTCGCCGTTTTTGAAGCGGTGATTTACCGCAAAATAGCCCACAAGCGGGTCGTTGACAGCGTCCCACACGATGCCGAGGGACAGTATTGTACCCGCGGTTGCCATGGGTATTCTCAGCACATTGGTGAGGAAGAAGAGATAGTAAAGGCTTTT
The DNA here is from genome assembly GCA_002314685.1 of Clostridiales bacterium UBA1763. Lineage (GTDB taxonomy): Bacteria > Bacillota > Clostridia > Oscillospirales > Oscillospiraceae > F23-B02. Next base: position 2,038 of record DCHB01000062.1, on the reverse strand, counting down.
GAACTGATAGACGATGTTAGATGCGGCGGAAAAGCTGCCGAAGCCCAGCTTTTCGGGTAGTCTAAGTTTCTCTTTTGTCATATTACGCAGTCCTCTCTGTTCTTAACTTTCATCAGCATATCGCGCAGAAGGCGCTTGAAACGCTCACCCTCGTCGTTCATGGGATTGTGCCCCGAATTTTCAAACCACACAAGGCGTTTGTCGGGGGCTTTGATTTTATTGTACCAGCCCTCCACGAGGTCTGAGGGCGTGTTTTTGTCAAGTCTGCCGTCGAAGATGTAAAATGGCATTTCAAACTCGGTGCAGGTTTCGTTAAAGTTTGTGCGTCCGCACTCGGGCCACATCGTCTCAAGCACGATGCGGTGCCCCTTCACAAGACCGTACAGGTCGGAAAGGTTGTATTCTCCCGCCGTCAGCATGGGGATAACCGTGGAGGAGAGATAGCCGCGCTTTTTCTCGTTTGGGGAGTAGCCGCCGTACTTCATCATGACCTCGCGCTGAAGCATCATGCCGTCGTAGTTGCCGCCCTTGTATATGCCCATGACGGGAGGTCCGCATTTTTCGAGGGTAGCGATTGACTTCGTGTCGTTTGCCTTTTTTGCTTCCTCCATGCAGAACTCCCAGCTGAGCTGCTCGTTCAGTGCGCCGTCCACAACCTGCCCGAAGCCCACAAAGGCGGCAATGCGCTCGGGGTGCTTTTTGGAAAGATAGGTGCCGAGCTCTGAGCCCCAGCTTCCGCCGATGACGAAGATTTTGTCCTTCCCAAAGCGGCGGCATAGCCACAAAACAAGCTCGTTTGCATCCTCCACCATTTGCTCAACGGTGAGGGTCGCGGTGTCAAGCCCCTTATAGGAGCCGCCGCTTCCCCGCTGGTCCCATGTTGCGACAGTGAAGGTATCCAGCAAATCCGAGTGCTCGGCAAAAATATTGTGGCGGTTGCACACTCCGGGACCGCCGTGCAAAAACAGCAGCACGGGATTGTTCTCATCGAGCGTTTTTATGTGTATCTTTTGCGGGAATCCGCCGAGAAGTATTTTTTCCTTAATTTCAGTCATTTGCCCGACCTCCGATTGCTTATTAAAATGCAGTAATCACATTATACAAACGATGTTTGTAATCGTCAATCGTGAAATAGTATTCTTCGGACAACAAGACTGCTGTGCTTGAAGGTATCGTTCCGAACTCGGCGGCAAGGCAAATATTCTTTTCGCCAACCGAATATAATTATCGTCGGATTTGTTAATAAAATCACTTATTCAAAGGATAGACAAACTATAATAATTATGCTAAATTAAAACAAAACTTAATAAAATGTAAGATAATAATAAGGAAGGAGCAGAAACCATGAAAAGAGTGCTTGCAACTCTGCTGGCAGCTATTATGCTGCTGACAATGATGCCCACTGCCGTAATTGCAGAGGGAGTCAACGGCGACGGGCTTGTCGCGAATTCAGCACAGATGTCGGAGGGGACATTTAACGGTCTCGGCACCGAAGAACAACCCTTTGAAATTGACGGAGAGGACAGTCTCCGCCTATTGGCGACACTTGTGAACGAGGGCGGCGAGAAATATGCCGAGGCTTATTACGTTCTCACATCCGACATAAGCCTTAGCGAGGCATGGACCCCCATAGGCACCGCGAAGCACCCCTTCTGCGGAAGCTTTGACGGAAACGGAAAGAAGCTCGCAGGTCTCAGCGCTGACGAGGGCAAGGGCTGCTTCGGTCTCTTCGGCGAGACTGACGGCGCTGTTATTTCGGGCGTTGCTCTTGATGATGTGAATATTGACGCCGACGGCTATGACGTAATCGGCGCGATTGTCGGCAATATGCAGGGCGGCTCTCTCAGCGAGAGCTACGTCGCGGGCACTGTCAACGGTGACAGCGGCAAATACTGCGGCGGTCTTGTCGGATACGCTGAGGGCGCGGAGATAGCAAACTGCTTCAGCACGGTTGAGATGACTGCCGACGGCTATGTGGGCGGTATTGCGGGCTTCGCCTGCGACGGTGCTGTGATTGAGCACTGCTACAATATCGGCT
>DCHB01000001.1 GCA_002314685.1 Clostridiales bacterium UBA1763 | reverse complement strand
GAAGGGTCTTGCAAAGAAGTAATTTCAAATTGAAATTATACATAAATCGCTGATATGTTTTATATCAGCGATTTTGTTATTTTTCTTATTACAGTACTGTCTCTTTTGTATGTGGACATTTAGTCTATTTTATTGTATAATAATATAAACTTATATTCGTATTTATTTGATAAATGCAATAAATAGTAGGAGTAGTAAGAAATGAAAGCGACTGAGACACGCCCTTGGTTAAAAAACTATTTGCCCGAAGACCTTGAAATGGTTATGCCCGAGCTGTCCATTATGGATTATCTGATATGGCGCGGCAGACCGAGAATGAATATCCCCGCAATCAATTATTACGACAGAATCTTTGACCTCACTGAGGTTTTTTATAATATTTTCAAGACGGCAAATGCTTATGCTAAGCTCGGAGTTAAAAGAGGCGACATCGTTTTGGTGTGCGCCCCCACAACGCCCGAGACAATTTTCACCTTCTACGGTCTCAGCCTTTTGGGCGCAGTTTCCAACATGGTTGACCCGCGCTATAATACTGAGGGCATAAGAGAGTTCATTCAGGAGGTTGACAGCCGCTTTGTAATGACTATTGATGTTGCCTATGAAAAGGTCGTTGAGGCAATAAAAGGCACAAATGTCGAAAAAGTCGTCGTTCTTTCTCCCTCGGAGTCACTTCCCATGCCCTTAAAGCAGCTTTATAAGCTTAAAAACCCTCTCAAGAAGAATATGCCAGCAGGCTTCGTTCATTGGGGCGATTTCTTCAAGGACGGCAAGGATTATAAGACAAAGTATGTCCACGGACATCAGGAGGAGTGCTGTATTATTGTCCACACGGGCGGCACTACGGGCAAGAGCAAGAGCGTTATGCTCAGTCATAACAACCTCAACTCGGTGTCCTTCCAGTACTCAAAGTGCCAGATGAAGCACACCAGAATTGTGGGTAAGGACAAATTCCTCGATATTATGCCTCCCTTTGTTGCTTACGGTATGGGCTACGGCGTACATATTCCTCTTGCGTCAGGAATTACCTGCGTTATCGTTCCTCAATTTGACCCCAATAATTTTGCAAAGCTTGTTAAGCACCATAAGCCGCAGGATATTGCGGGCACACCGTCGCACTTCCTCGTTCTTATGAACGATAAGCGCATGGAGGGAGTCAATTTGAGCTTCTTTACAAATGCAAGCTGCGGCGGCGACGGTATGTCGGTTAAAAACGAGGAGATAGTCAGCAAGTGGCTTCTTGACCACGGTGCACCGTATCCTATAACAAAGGGTTATGGCATGACCGAGCTTGCCGCTGTTGCAACGGCTTGTATGGGCAATATTAACCGCCTCGGCTCTGTCGGTATTCCTCATGCCGATTACCTCATAGCCACCTTTGACCCCGATACGGGCGAGGAGCTTGAAATGGGCGAGGAGGGCGAAGTTTGCGTCCACGGTCCCACGATGATGATGGGCTATTACAATAACCCCGAGGAAACAGCACACGTTAAGCGTCTGCACGCCGACGGCCGTTACTGGATTCATACGGGCGACCTCGGATACATGGACGAGGACGGCTTCCTTTATATCAAGGGTCGTTTGAAGAGAATGATTATCCGTACCGACGGATTTAAGGTCTTCCCCACGGCTATTGAGGATGCGATAAGCATCTGCGACGATATTTCCATGGTAACTGTTGTCGGCACTGCCAATGTCGGTGCTGTGCAGGGACAGGTGCCGCACGTGTTCTATACTGTAAAGGATGACAGCGAGAGGGCAGAAGCTGATATAGAGGCTGAGCTCAGATCACTGTGCAAGCAGAAGCTTCCTGAGTATATGCAGCCCGTGTATTATACGAAGCTTGATGCAATGCCGTTTACATCTATCGGCAAGGTCGATTTCAGAAGCCTTGAAGCCAAGTCGGCTGAAATGCTTCCAGTCTGCTGAAATAACAAAAACCTTTGAGCTAATAAGCTCAAAGGTTTTTTGCATGAAAAAGCCTCTGTCTTTGGACAGAGGCTTTAATTTGTTTTAGATTATTACGGATGTACGCCGTGCATGATCTTGGTCTTTGCCTTGCTTTCGTCAAAGCGCTTGATAATCGGCTTGCACGCGATTCCGACAACGAGGAAGAGAGGAGCAAGAACAACAGCCATGAGGAGAAGTACAAGGATGCACTTGAGATACGTGTGGTCATAGCTGCCTGCGATTGTTTCACGCATTGCGGTCATCGCATAGTTAAACGGCATTACGCAATATACCTTCTGGAAGAATGTCGGGAGCATTTCCAGAGGATATGTGCCGCCCGAGCCTGCAACCTGAATAACAAGCACGATAATTGCAATTGCTTCGCCGATATTACTGAATGCATACACAAGTCCGTAGTTCAGCACTGTGAATACAAGGCTTGCCAGTGCCGCCGCGAGCCAGAACTCAAACGGGTTGTAGCACTGAATACCGATGTAGAACAGGTTGCCGAGCACTGTGATAAGTGCGGTAATCTGACCGATAGCAAAGAAAATGAAATATCTTCCGAGGAAGGATTCGGTTGCGGTAAGAGTCGGAATGTCCTTTCTGCGCTTGACCTGCGTGTGCATAAGGCTGACTGAGAGCAGTGCGCTTGCGTACAGAGAAAGCACGGTATAGAACGGAGTCATACCCGAGCCGAAGTTGTCGAGAGCATAAACTCTGACGATTTCGAGGTTAGCGGGGGAGGACAGATACGATACAAGACCGCCGACGTCATCCTGAAGCAGGTCAAGGATTTTGTTGAAGCTTTCGCTTGTGCGAAGCTCATTAACGCTTGACTCAACGGTGCTGACCATATCGACCATATAGTCGAGAGTGTCCTTAGTGCTGTTGATGCAGGTGGTGAGGTCAACGAGCGCGGCAGTGTACTGCTCGAGAGTCATCGACTTCGCGTCAAGGTTGCCCTCGACGGTTGCAAGCAGGGAATCGAGGTTAGAAAGCGATTCCTGCAAAGTGGCCATAGAGTTTATGAGATTGCTGTCGATAGTTGTCTGCTGAATAATATCGTCAAATGCGATTACACTTTCATGCAGCTGCTCGTTAGCATCGTAATAGAGGTCGTCGAGAATTTCACCCTCATATTGGGTGATGCCGCCCTCACCATACAGAGAATCCCAGTCAACATAGGATTTTCCTGCGGCGGCGGGGTCACCGTCAACGGCATTGTCGAGCCTTTCGGCGGTGTTTCTGAGCTCCTCGAAGCTCGTTCTGATACCGTCGGCGGCATAGACTATATCATCCTTGCTTGTGAGCAGTCTTTCCTGAATATCACCAATCGTTGTTCTCGAATTCTTGAGCATATCTGCGATATCGGGAATAAGATTGTTCGTCATGCTCGTAACCGTTGCGGCGGAGGTCGTGACGGATGACATCGAGGTCATGATCGCCGAATAAGTTCTAAGGTCGGCAATGATATTCGAAAGCTGCTTGTCAAGCTCCTCGAGTGCATTGTCTGCATTGAGTCCCATTCCGCTGAATATGGATGTGAAGGTTGAGAACTCATCAACAAGCGTTGCAACGAAGATGCTGTTTATCTCATCCCTAATAAGAGTCTGAGCTCTGTCGGTAATACGGGATGCAACAGCGTTCATCTTCTGGTTATCGTAGTAGATAATCTCGGGCTGGTCCATTTCGCCGTCGGTAAAACCGAGTATGGATTCACTGAAATCCTCGGGGACGATAAGACCTGCGTAGTAGTCGCCCGCGTAAAGACCGTCCATGAGCTCCTGCTGAGTCTCGGGGAACTGCCAGTCGATCTGGTCGTTTGCCTTGAGCCTTTCGATGATTACATCACCGATGTTGAAGTCAAGACCGATAAACTCGGTGCCCTTATCAACGCTTGTGACTGCAATCTTGAGGTTTTTGGTTGAGTCCTCGGTGTAGGGGTTCCAGTTCGACATTACATTGAACCATGCGTAAAGGCAGGGAACAAGTGCAAGCGCGAACACGCAAACGACTGCAACGACAGACCTGCTCAAACGCCTGATATCCGAGCGTATGACAGCAGATATATTTGAAGTTGTCTTCTTAAAATTCTTCATGTTAAATACATCGTTTCTTCCGTAGATTTGATTTAATATCAGGTGTTGGACAGAGCCTCGTCGGTATTTTCGGAAACCGCCTCGGGCTCTTCGGGCTGAGCGTCAACAGCGTTGCTGTCATCCTGCTCAACAGCCTCGGGAGCAGGCTCGTCAGCTTCCTTTACATCAAACTCGGGAGAACGCATCTGAATTGATTTGCGGATTTTCTCAGCGAGAATAAGTGCTTCATCGCGGGAGGCTTCCTCGTCGGGAGCCTCATCTGCAATCGGCTCATCATCATCATCGTTCTTTCCGATGTCAACATCCGCAAACATTTGCCTGAGCAGATAATCCTGGTATTCTATTATAATAAGTATGCCCGCGATGATAAACATAGAGGCAATCCACAAAATAAGGAATACCGTCTTGTTGCCCTGCGCCATGAAAAGCATGATAAGGAAGAAGGTCGGAATAATCAGAAGGCTTTTCAAAGCCGTGCGAGTCCTCGAAACATTCCTTTTGTGCATCTTTTCAAGACCGGCAACAAGGTCATTATACATTTTTTCGTACTGGATATCTGAAGTCATTATATAATCTCCTAATGCAAATTCGGTAAGGTGGAGATGCAGTGATTACATCATATCTGTTCTTTCAAGCTGGTCGTTCATATAACCGTTGATGCCTTCAAGCGGTTTTTTGAGGAACAGACCGATAAACAAACCGACACCGAAGAACAGCAAAAGCTGTAACAGATATATAAGGTAGGAATTTTGATACAGACCTGCAATAGCTTCGCGCATAGCGTTGATTGCGTAGGGGAAGGGGAAGAACAGATAAACCTGCTGGAAGAAGTCGGGCAAAAGCTCAATCGGGTAAGAGCCGCCCGAGCCGGCTATCTGAATAATCATTATAATAACGAAGAGGAACTTGCCGATAGTGCTGAAAGCAACGACCATTGCATAAGCGAGCATCGAGCAGGTGAGCGAGGTGACAACACCAGTAAGCAGGAACAAGCCCGGATGCACACAGTCAACACCCAAGAGAATAATATCGCCGATCATGATGACCATAGTCTGGATAAGGCTGAGAAGGAAGAACACAAGATAGCGTCCGAAGAAACGCTGAGTGTTGGTTGCACCGATAAGCTCAATGGGCGTTTCGATCTTCACAATGGAGTTGATGATAACACAGCCAACCCAAATCGCGAGCATCGTATAGAAGGGAGCCATTGCCGTACCGTAGGATTCTACGGGGTAAATAGACTCAATTTGCATGGAAACGGGACTCGAGAAGAATTCGCCGATGCTCTTCGGGTCAACATTGAAGAAATCGAGAATCTGACTGATTGCGCTGTCATCGTCGCCGTTGAGGATAGAAAGAACATCGCTGATCTTGTTTCTGTAAGAATCAAGAAGTCCCTGTACATGGATGAGTGCGGAGTTTACGGAGCCGAAGGTGTTGCCGAGCTCATCGACAATGGGAGTGACCTTGCCGAGAACATTGCTCAAATCAAGCAGAACAGAGGATACATCACCGAGGCTGTCCTGCATACCCTCTAACAGAGTGTCGAGTGCAGGATAAACGGTTTCGGTAAGAGCAACTCTTGTTGAGCTCAGTGCATCGTTTACAAGCTCGAGGTCGGCGATAAGGTCTATATCGCGGTCGCCTCTGAGGATGTCGTCTATTCGTGAGCTGACATCACTTGCGCTGTCGGCACCTGAATTTGCGGCACCGGAAGCGGTTGAGTCAGAGCCTGTTGCGGTTTCAAGAGCACCGATTGCAGTACCCAGTGCGGACATTTCCTGCTCGAGAATGCTTGCGTCGCCGCTTGCGGCGGTGAGTGCCGCGGTGCGCTCGGATTCGCTCGTTGCTGACTGAGCGATTGCAAGATTGGAGTCGATGCTGTCAATACGGTTGCTTGCGTCGCCCGCAATATAATTCGTGACAGATTCGAGACTCGGATCGCTTGTTATAGCGGAAACTGACTCGGGAACTGCGATGTTGTTGTAATCGTTTTCAACCTCGGTGGAGGCATCAGCGTCAACTGTGCCGTTGAGACCTATCTGCTCACGCAGTGAGGTAATCTTTTCCTTCAGCGTATTCAGTGCGGAGAGAGCATCCTCAACCTCTTCGCCCGAAAGACCGGAGTGGGTGATGTAATCAATAAGCTCCTGATACTGAGCCTCAAGCTCCTTGAGTGCCTGCTCGGCCTCGGAGGAATCATCTGCACCCTCATAAAGTCTGTCGAGCTTGTATATTGCCTGCTGAACTGAATCCTGCAAGCCGAGGAGAAGCTTGTTTGCTTCCTCGTTGAACAGAGCAAGGTCACCCTGTGTGCTCTCAATATAGCCAACCTGCTTGGAAATATTTACTCTCTCTTTGCCGATGAGGTAAATCGAATAATCAAGCGTTCCGTTTGTATCCTTGAGCGTACCGACAAGTGCTTGATTTGCCGCAGTGAACTCACTTATCGTCTTGTCGTACTGAGCAAGATTTGAATTAAGCTTTACAAGCGTATTTCTGAGCATATCCACAGTGGAGTCACCCTGAACACCCTCGGAGAAAACATTGAGCTTATCGAACAAAGTCTCAACAATAGCGGAGATGTATTTCTCATTAACAATCTGCTTGACCTTGTCGGCGGCGGCCTCAACAACTTTAACGGCAATGGCGTTTGCCTTTTCGTTCTGATAGAACTTGATAGTCGGGCTCGTCATGTCGTTCGTTATGAAGTTATACATGTTGTATGTAAAGTCGGGGTCGATGATAACAGCGGCGTAATAGTCACCTGCGTAAACATCCTCAACGGCTTGGTCGGCATCATCGAGGAATACAAAGCCGAAGTTATCGTCAGACTTAAGCTCGTTTACAAGCTCGTTGCCGATATTGATTATATTGCCGTCATCGTCCATGTAGTCCTGGTCATTACAGACAACTGCGATGGGGATATCGCCTGTCTTGCCGTAGGGATCCCAGAACGCATAGATATTAAACCATGCGTAGAGAGCAGGCAGTACTAAGATTGCCAATATGATGATAAAAGCGAGCATGTGTCTTGTAAGTGCTCTTATATCATTTTTGAAAATTCTTAAAACATTACGCATACCGGGGATACTCCTATCAAGCTTGTGCGAAGTGTATTGAAAATCTGTCACGCAGTAGGTGACGGAATGGTGAAATAACAAATTACAAAAAGTAACGATATGAATACAACGCTATTTTACTTCTAATACAAATAAATGTCAACCTTTATTATCTATATAATAATAATAAATTTCGTTACAATAGTGTTGCAATGTTATCATGCCACAAGATATTGTGTTACAAATTAGCAGTATTTACATGGCGCGAAAATGTATATAAAAATTTGCATAGGAAATGATAAGTAACGGGTTAAAAAAGAAAACCCAATACTGAAAAGGAGATGCAAAACTATGTCTAACAATTCCGGTAACCGTCTTGTTATCCCCGCCGCACGCGACGCAATGGATAAGTTCAAGATGGAGGCTGCAAATGAAGTCGGCGTAAACCTTAAGAACGGCTACAACGGCGACATTACTGCACGTCAGGCAGGTTCCGTAGGCGGTCAGATGGTCAAAAAGATGATTCAGGCTTACGAAAACGGCCTTAAGTAAGCAAAAAAAGAAACGATGCACAATCAATGGACTGTGCATCGTTTTTTAGTAAAACAATATCAATCTCTGTATTCGAATTCGAGGTCGTATATACTGACGGTGTCGCCGTCCTGTATGCCCATAGCCTCCATTCGTTCAAATACGCCCGACTCGCGCAGTACGCGGTCAAAGTACATACGGCTTTCATTGTCGTCAAAGTTGACGGTAGCGAGAAGCCTCTGCATCCATGCACCCTCGACAACCCAAACGTCGTCGTACTGCTCGATAGAAAGCGTCTCGGAGGTGTCGATAACGGGCTCGGGGGGAACATAGTCCGCCTCAAAATGAATGACGGGGGGAAGGGTTTGCAGCTTTGCCGATGCAATGCTGACAAGCTCATGAGTGCCGCTGTGAGTGACAGCGCTCATCTCGAAAAATTCGTAGCCGAGAGCCTCGACGTGCTCACGCAGTCTGTCAATGTTCTCGCGGTCATCGCCGAGCAAATCACACTTATTTGCGGCAACAATCTGCGGTCTTTCTGCGAGCTCGGGGCTGTATTCCATAAGCTCGGTGCAGATAGCGTCAAAGTCCTCAATGGGGTCACGTCCCTCACTGCCCGACACGTCAACAAGGTGAATGAGAAGTCGGCAGCGGTCTATATGACGCAGGAAATCGTGACCGAGACCTGCGCCCTCAGAGGCGCCCTCGATTATACCCGGGATGTCCGCCATGACGAAGGAGCGTCCTTCATCCACGTACACAACGCCGAGATTGGGGAACAAGGTTGTAAAGTGATAATTTGCAATTTTCGGGTGCGCCTTGCTGACAACACTCAGCAAGGTGCTTTTGCCGACATTGGGAAAGCCGACAAGACCGACATCCGCAAGAAGCTTGAGTTCCAAGGTAATATCGTGACTTTCACCCTGCAAACCGGGCTTTGCGAAGCGGGGCACCTGACGGGTGGGCGTGGCAAAATGCTTGTTGCCCCAGCCGCCCTTGCCGCCTCTTGCGACAACATAGTTTTCGCCGTCAGACATATCGTGCATAATGCCGCCTGTCTCTGTGTCGCGGACAAGCGTGCCGCGGGGGACACGGATAAAAAGGCTCTCTCCGTCTCTGCCAGAGCAGCGTTTTCCCTGACCGTCCATGCCGTTTGCGGCGACATATTTACGCTTGTAGCGGAAGTCCATTAGCGTTGACATATTGTCGTCAACGACAAAAATAATGTCTCCGCCTCTGCCGCCGTCGCCGCCGTCGGGACCGCCTGCGGCAACGTATTTTTCGCGGTGGAAGGCGACGGCACCGTTGCCGCCGTTGCCTGCCTTGACCGTAATTCTTGCTTTATCTACAAAAGAAGCCATTATTCTGCCTCCTAAAATTCAGGGTAAAAACAATGCCGGACTGTTATGTCCGGCATTGTCAAATCTTCATTTACTGAGCAATTTCTTCGTAAACAGAGACCTTTTTGCGGTCCTTGCCCATGCGCTCGAACTTTACCTTGCCGTCAACGAGGGCGAACAGGGTGTCGTCCTTACCCTTACCAACGTTGGTACCCGGGTGGATCTTAGTTCCGCGCTGTCTGACAAGGATGTTGCCGGCCAGAACGAACTGACCATCTGCTCTCTTAGGTCCAAGACGCTTAGACTCACTGTCGCGGCCGTTCTTGGTAGAACCCATACCTTTTTTATGTGCCATTAAGGTTACACCTCCATTATCAGTAGTAGCGGAATAAATTATGCGTTGATGGTTTCAATCTGAACCTTTGTGTAGGGCTGTCTGTGGCCCTGAGTTCTGCGGTAGCCCTTCTTGGGCTTCATCTTATAGACGCGAACCTTCTTGCTCTTGCCGTTCTTAACGACATTTGCGCTGACGGTTGCACCCTCGATGACAGGAGCGCCGAATACGGTGTTTTCGCCGTCGATAACTGCGAGTACACGGTCAAACTTAACAGATTCGCCTGCCTCAACATCGAGCTTCTCGATGAAGATTACGTCGCCCTCTGCAACACGGTACTGCTTGCCGCCTGTTTCGATAACTGCATGCTTCATGAACTGGTTATATCCTTTCTTCAGGTCTCGCTCTCATAGGTGTCGGGCAAGTCCCGAACTTCCGACCCATTCAATGCGGCTTTGATAGCATACCATTTCTGTATTCGCTTGTCAATGATTTTCTTTGAAAAATCAAAGAAAAATTGCGTTTATCATAAAAAAGCAACCCTCGCACGGCAAGGATTGCATATATTTATAATGTATATCTCATCCGCAGATATTATTGCGATGTTTTGTGATAATAAGGAAAGCCGAGTATATAATCCGCACTGACATTATAGTGACGGCAAAATGCAATAAAGTAGTCCAATGACGGGACACATTTTCGGGTTTCATAGCGCGCAATCTGCGGTCTGCTCCAGCCGATAGCCTGAGCGAGCTGAGTTTGGGTTTCGTCATGGTCAATGCGAATACCGATCATTCTCTCAATATAGTCCATAAAAAAGCCCCTTTATATCATATTTGATATTGACTTTTTATCATGACTAAGTTATTATTACCTCAATATGTATCATATATGATACAAAATAAGAAAAATAGGAGAAAAAGAAAATGAGAAGGATTGTTCCACTATTACTGGCATTGGTGATGTGCCTCTCACTCTGCGCCTGCGGGGCTACCGTGGCAGATGATTCTGTTAGCTCAGCGCAGGAAGCAATCAGTAAAATTGTTACTGACTCGCTTTTTGATAAGCAAGTAGCATTGCGTTGTGGATTCCATACCTATCAAGACGCAGTTATCGGAAACAGGTCTGCAGAATTAAATTCAAGCAATGATGCGTATATTGTTACCATAACAGGTCATATGTACGGTACGGTTGATGATTATGCTAACGATTTTGTATGCTATAATTTTACTATTGTAAAAGAGGTTATGTGCAGCGACGGCACAGTTAATAATGTCAGATTTGACATTCAAAAAGACTAATCCGAAGGGTATTTATCCTTCAATAATATAAAAATGAGTTGGAAGTGATTAAAATTAAAACGAAAGTAAATCAAATATTATGCGCTTTGAGCATAGCTGAGTTGGTGTGCTATTTTGTAACTCCATTATTTGACTTGACTATAGTTACTTTAGCCAATCAGCCGATATTAAATGGAACAACCAAACTATTTGCGACATGTAATTGGAGACCTTTTGATAAAGTCATTGCTATTGTTCTGACGGCAATTACAATCATATCGGTTTTGGTATATCTGCTGAAGTCTTTAGACAAAATCTCACGTATTACCAAAATGAGTGGGGCTATTTCAGTAGCAAATATCCTGATATTTATTATTCTTATGATTAGAATGTGTAGAATACCATTTACACCAAATGGATATCAAGACGCAATAATGGGCTTTGAATTGTACTGGGGCGCTTATGTAGTTATTGCGCTTAATGCAGTTTCTCTATTGTTGGTTGGACTTAATAAGTTTGGAAAAAAAGATTTATCAGAGCAGTCTAATGTAGAAGAACAAAACTAAAAAGAAACGGCGCTCAACTGAGTTCAGTTGAGCGCCGTTTAATATTACTAATCAGCCGCAGATTTCTTTGGTATCGCGGGCGATGACGAGCTCCTCGTTGGTGGGGATTACGAAAACCTTGACCTTGGAGTCGGGAGTGGAAATCATAATATCCTCGCCGCGCTTGGAGTTTGCCTCCTCGTCGATTGTGACGCCGAGGTAGCCGAAGTACTCTGCGATTGCCTTGCGTGAGCCCTTGGAGTTTTCGCCGACACCTGCGGTGAAAACGATAGCGTCAACGCCGTTCATTGCGGCAACGTATGAGCCTGCAACCTTTGCAACCCAGTAATGGAACATATCGAGAGCGAGCTGTGCACGGTCATTGCCCTCAGCGGCGGCATTGTCGAGGTCACGGAAGTCGGAGGAGACGCCCGAAACACCGAGAACGCCTGACTTCTTATTGAGAACGCTGAGCATCTCGTCGATGTTCATGCCGTACTTATTCATTATAAACTGAATAACGCCTGCATCGAGGTCACCGCAGCGGGTGCCCATGGGCAGACCTACCAGCGGGGTGAAGCCCATGGAGGTATCAACGCACTTGCCGCCGTCGATAGCCGCGATGGAGCTGCCGTTGCCCATGTGGCAGGATACGATCTTGAGCTCCTCAATGGGCTTGCCCATCATCTCAGCACAGCGGGAGGAAACATAGCGGTGGCTTGTGCCGTGGAAGCCGTAGCGGCGGATGCCGTCGTTCTTGTAGTACTCATAGGGGACAGCATACATGAATGCCTTGCCGGGCATGGTCTGGTGGAAAGCGGTATCGAATACTGCAACCATGGGAACGTCGCCCATAACGTCGCGGCAGGCGTTGATGCCGATAATATTTGCGGGGTTGTGCAGAGGAGCAAAGGGGGTGCACTCCTCGAGTGCCGCCATAACCTCGTCGGTGATAAGAACGGAGGAAGCAAACTTCTCGCCGCCGTGAACGACGCGGTGACCGACAGCGTCGATTTCCTTCATGGAAGCGACAACGCCGAACTCGGCACTTGTGAGCTTGTCGATAACAGCCGCAATAGCCTCAGCGTGAGTGGGCAGAGCGATGTCCTCGTTGAAAACGGGCTTGCCGCCGACGAGGGGGCTGTGCTTAAGATGACCGTCGATGCCGATACGCTCGCAAAGGCCCTTAGCCATTACGGACTCGGTCTCCATATCAATAAGCTGGTACTTGAGGGAAGAGCTGCCTGCGTTGATAACAAGAATCTTCATTACAAACAATAGTCCTTTCTTATTGTAAAAATACTAAATAAATTGTATTATAATAACATACGAGGACTATTTTAATACAAATTCGGTAAAAAGCAAGTTTATTTTTAAGGAGGCGGGTATTTTGAGCGTTATAGGCATAGTAGGGGAATACAATCCGTTTCATTTCGGGCATAAGCACCATATACAGGAAACAATAAGGCTCATGGGCACAGATTGCCCCGTCGTCTGCGTGATGTCGGGCGACTTTATTCAGCGCGGTGAGGCGGCTGTTTACTCGAAGTTTGCCCGTGCCGAGGCGGCTGTCAGAAGCGGAGCTGACCTCGTGCTCGAGCTTCCGCTTCCGTGGACTCTGTCATCTGCCGAGGGCTTTGCAAGAGGCGCTGTCGGGCTGTTGGGCGCGACGGGTGTTGTAACTCAGCTCAGTTTTGGCTCGGAATGCGGCGAGACAGCACCGCTTGAACAGCTCGCAGAGCTTATGCTCAATCCATTATTTATAAATGAAGTAAAGGACGAGCTTAAACGCGATGAGAGCATATCCTTTGCCGCGGCAAGACAGCGTGCCGCCGAGAAAAGACTCGGCGAGCTTGCCTGCCAGCTTGAAACGCC
Source organism: Clostridiales bacterium UBA1763 (assembly GCA_002314685.1). Classification (GTDB taxonomy): domain Bacteria; phylum Bacillota; class Clostridia; order Oscillospirales; family Oscillospiraceae; genus F23-B02. The sequence continues at coordinate 2,283 of DCHB01000001.1, read as the reverse complement.
GAATAATATACTCGCGGTTGAGTATATTAAGGCAATTTACGACCAAAGCCTCGATATCGAGCCCGTGACGGTGCTCCGCTTCGGCTCGGGACACGACAGCACGGCGCAGTCGGGACCGCGCTCGGCATCGGAGATACGCCGCGCACTTGCAAGCGGTGTGGATATATCCGCATCCGTGCCGCAGACGGCATACGATATATATAAGCGCGAGGACAAGCTCGGCAGAGGTCCCGTAATTAAAGAAAATCTCGAGGCGGCTATGCTTTCGCGCCTGCGTATGCTCCCGCCCGACAGCTTTGAGGCGCTTAACGATGCGGGGGAGGGGCTCGGCATACGGCTTGCAAGGGCGGCACACGAGGAGTGCAGTGTGGACGCAATACTCGCCGCGGCAAAAAGCAAGCGCTATGCCCTGAGCAGAATAAGACGCATGACAATGTGCGCCGCACTCGGCATAAAAGCGGAGGATAGCCTCGGCATCCCGCCTTATGCGAGAGTGCTTGCGGCAAACGAACGCGGCTGTGCGGTACTGAAGGAAATGAACACAAAATCCCGCGTTCCGATTATAACAAAGCCCGCAAGCGTAAATCAGCTTGACGCAAACTGCCGCAGGATTTTCGAGCTGTGCAGTGCCGCCCACGACCTCTATGCCCTCGGCTATACGGCACAGGCAGAACGGCGCGGCGGGGCAGACTATCGCATAAGCCCGAGGATTGTTACTGAATTGTTAATCTAATGGCAAAAAAGTAGTTGCATTTTTGATTTAGGTAGTTTATAATACACCCGTAATCAACAAAAAGACAAATGTCCGCTTAGCGCGGACAAAACTCTGAGGTTGAGAGATTTTTAGGAGGAAAAAACAAAATGAAAAAGGTATTAGCACTTGTTCTCGCAATGCTCATGGTATTCGCACTGTGCGCATGCGGCGACAACGGCGCAGAAGCAAATGTCATCAAAATAGGCGTATATGAGCCTCAGACAGGCGCAAACGGCGCAGGCGGCAAGCAGGAAATTCTCGGCATGGAATATGCTAACGAGGTATGCCCCACTGTTGAAATCAACGGTGTGACCTACAATGTAGAGCTCGTTTACGCTGACAACGAGTCTGTCAATGAGAAGGCAGTCTCCGCAGCAACCGAGCTTATCGCTGAGGGCGTATCCGTTGTTCTCGGCTCCTACGGCTCAGGCGTTTCCATCGCTGCTTCCGATACATTCAAAGAAGCAGGCGTACCCGCAATCGGCGTAACCTGCACCAACCCCCAGGTAACCGAGGGTAACGAGCACTACTTCCGCGTATGCTTCCTCGACCCGTTCCAGGGCACCGTCCTTGCCAACTATGCCTGGGCCAACGGCGTGACCACCGCTTATACCCTCGCCATGCTCGGCTCCGACTACGACCAGGGCCTTGTCTATTATTTCACGCAGGCATTTGAGGCTCTCGGCGGCACTGTCATTTCCGAGGACTTCCCCGAAGGCTCTGCCAACTTCGTTTCCTACATCAACAACGCCAAGGCCGCCGGCGCGGGCTGCATCATGGCTCCCGTTTCCACCAACTATGCACAGCTGATCATCGAGGCTGCTGCTGCTCAGGGCTTTGAGGGCGCTCTGCTCGGCTCCGATACCTGGGACAACAACATGGTTGCTGAGTCTGCCAAGGGCAAGGCCGTTGACCTCAAGATCACGACCTTCTATCAGGAAGGCGGCAATGCTGCATTCGATACCGGTATCAAGGAATGGATGAATGCCAATGCCGACGCTCTGACCAACAACGGCGGCAATGACGATGTTTCTGCCGTCACCGCTATGGGTTATGATGCTTACTTCACCGCTCTCGAGGCCATCAAGGCTGCCGGCAGCACCGAACCCGCTGCTGTTCTCGCAGCTCTCCCCGGTATCTCCTATGAAGGCGTTTCCGGTCTGATCGAGTTTGACGATATCGGCGATGCCATCCGCGACAGCGCTTACATCAAGACCGCCAACACCGAAACCGGTAAGTTTGAGTTCGTCGCCATTCAGGGTGTTAACTAAATCTTTAGCAACCGTCTGAGATGAGACTTGGCGGGGCGTTTGCCCCGCCAAGTTTTCCGCGTTTTTGTTCCGGCAAAAGCAGCAGTTTACAATGGATAATTTTAGCGATGCTTTTCCCTTATCTGCTTTCCCGTCTGCCCGAGCAGTCGGACAGACGGGAAAGCAGATAAAAAAGAAAGATTTGGAGGTTTCCCTTATGCAAGGAATATTACCGTATATTATCAACGGCATTTCCGTGGGAGGCCAGTATGCCCTGAT
>DCHB01000030.1 GCA_002314685.1 Clostridiales bacterium UBA1763 | reverse complement strand
GGCTTTTTGTTGTCGGCGATCAAATTGAGGCGGGCCTTTGCCCCCTCAAGCTCCCCCGCTGTTTGCAGGCCTTTTCTGCCGACAGTTTAGCTTTTGACAGTATCTAAATCGGCTGTTTAATCACAGCCGATTTTCTTTTCTTGTGATTTGGATTTCACCGTGGTATAATAATTTAATTAAAGAATTACAATTTTCGAGGAAAGGAGTGTCGGTATGGCAGATAAGTTTATATTGCATTCACCCTATGCGCCGACAGGCGATCAGCCTGAGGCTATTGAAACCTTGGTAAACGGTATAAACAGCGGGCTTGATGAGCAGGTGCTCCTCGGCGTAACGGGCTCGGGCAAAACCTTCACAATGGCAAATGTTATTGCTCAGCTAAACCGTCCGACACTTGTGCTCGCACATAACAAAACCCTCGCGGCACAGCTTTGCTCAGAGTTCAGAGAGTTCTTTCCTGAGAACGCGGTTGAGTATTTTGTCTCCTACTACGACTACTATCAGCCCGAGGCATATATTCCGCATACCGACACATTTATCGAAAAGGACAGCTCAATTAACGACGAAATCGAGAGACTGCGGCACAGCGCAACCTCGAGCCTTTTTGAGCGTCGCGATACAATAGTTGTAGCATCAGTATCGTGCATATACGGCTTAGGCGATCCGATTGACTATAAAAACATGGTTGTTTCTCTCCGTCAGGGGCAAAGCCGCAATTTTGACGAGCTTTTGCGCAAGCTGATTGAGATAAGATACGAGCGAAACGATATTGCCTTTGAGCGTAATATGTTCAGAGTGCGCGGAGATACAATCGAAATTTTCCCTGCATATTCTAACGATAAGGCTATCAGAGTTGAGTTTTTCGGCGATGAAATTGACCGAATAAGCGAGATTAACGTCGTCACGGGAACAGTGCTCCGCTATGTAAATCACGCGGCGATATATCCTGCGAGCCACTATGTTGTCAGCAAGGAAAAAATGGCAAGGGCAATAGGCGATATAAGGGCAGAATGCGAACAGCAGGTTAAATACTTCGAGGATAACGGCAAGCTTCTTGAGGCTCAGAGAATATCACAGAGAACAAATTATGATATTGAAATGATGCAGGAGCTCGGCTACTGTACGGGAATAGAAAACTACTCAAGAATTATTTCGGGCAGACCCGCAGGCAGTGCGCCCATGACTCTGCTCGACTATTTCCCCGATGATTTTCTGCTATTTGTCGATGAAAGTCATGTAACTCTGCCGCAGGTCAGAGCAATGTATCGCGGCGACAGAGCGAGAAAGGAATCTCTTGTTGAATACGGCTTCCGTCTTCCCTCGGCTTTTGACAACAGACCGCTGAAATTCGAGGAATTCAACGAGAGAATTCATCAGGCTATATATGTTTCGGCAACTCCTGCAGAATATGAAAGAGAAAGGGCAGGGCAATTTGCCGAGCAGATAATAAGACCTACGGGACTTTTAGACCCCGAAATATCTGTAAGACCCATTGAAGGACAGATTGACGACCTCATCGGCGAAATAAATGCGAGAGCAGAGCAAAATCAGCGAGTGCTTGTAACAACGCTGACTAAAAAAATGGCTGAGGATCTGACAGAGTATTTTTCAAATGCAGGCATAAGGTGCAGATATATGCACCACGATGTCGATGCGATTGAACGCATGGAGATAATCCGCAGTCTCAGACTCGGTGAGTTTGATGTGCTTATCGGTATAAATCTTCTGCGCGAGGGACTTGATATTCCCGAGGTAAGCCTCGTTGCCATATTAGATGCCGATAAAGAGGGCTTCTTAAGAAGTGAAACAAGCCTTATACAGACCGTCGGCAGGGCAGCAAGAAATGCAGACGGTAAGGTTATTATGTACGCGGATACAATAACCCGTTCCATGCGGCTTGCTATTGACGAAACCGAACGCCGCCGCAAAAAGCAGGCGGCATATAACGAGGCTAACGGCATTGTGCCTAAAACGATTATTAAGAGCGTTAGAGATATGATAGAAATATCCTCCGAGGCTCAGACGGCAATAAAACGAGCAGACGGCGTTAAGATGACAAAGAAAGAACGACTTTCGGCTATTGAAGCGCTCGAAAAACAGATGAAAGCCGCGGCAAAAATGCTTGAATTTGAGCTTGCGGCAGAGCTCAGAGACCAAATTATCCGACTTCGCGGTGAGGACTAAGAATGAAATTACTTATTTTAGACGGTAACAGCATAGTAAACAGAGCTTTTTACGGAGTAAGACAGCTTAATGCACCCGACGGCACGCCTACAAACGGTGTATATGGCTTTCTGTCTATATTAAGAAAGCTTCTCGATACCGAAAAGCCCGAGTCTGTTTGCGTCACCTTTGACCTTAAAGCCCCGACCTTCCGTCATATACGCTACGAGGGCTACAAGGCACAGCGTAAGGGTATGCCCGAGGAGCTTGCTGTGCAGATGCCAATACTCAAGCAGGTGCTTGATGCAATGGGTATAAAGCGCCTTGAGCTTGAAGGATATGAGGCGGATGACCTGCTCGGAACCGTGGGAAAAATCTGCGAAAAATCGGGCTGGGATTGCCGCATTGTTACAGGCGATAAGGACAGCTTTCAGCTGATTACCAACACAACACACGTCTGCCATGTAAAAAGCCGCATGGGGCAGACCGAGACAAAGGAATACACCCCCGAGGTTTTCAGAGAAGAATACGGCTTTGAGCCTGTCAGAATTGTCGATTTGAAGGCTTTAATGGGCGACTCCTCGGATAATATCCCCGGTGTAGCGGGCGTAGGCGAAAAGACCGCAATGGACCTTATACAGCGCTTTGAAAGTGTTGACTATATCTATACTAATCTCGAAGAATTGGATATAAAGGATTCCGTTCGCAAAAAGCTTTCAGCAGGCAAAGAAAGTGCCGAATTATCCTTTGAGCTTGCAACTATTTGCCGCGAGGCACCCATAGACTTTTCTCCTGATGACTGTCTGTGGAATTGCGACTACAAGCCTGAGCTTTATGAGCTTTTCAAAAAACTCGGCTTTAACAAGTTCATAGAAAAGTGGAATATTGCGGCTGATACCGATGATACTGTTGATACTCAGGAGCATTTTGAAATAATAGAAAATGCTGATTTTTCAGTGCTTTCCGAGGTTGTTACCTCTGCTGAATTTATAGCTGTCAGCGTATCAGACGACTTTGACAGTCTTGAGCTTTGCGACGGAAAAAATATATATATTGCCACTTGGACCGCACTCGGAGATGATTATAATAAGCTTCTTAAGCTTGTATTTTCCGATAAGGTAAAAAAAGCCGCACATAATGCCAAGGACCTTATGTATAAGCTAAAAGGCGAGAATTTATCCACAGAAGGCTTTATTTTCGATACAGCACTCGCCGCATATCTTCTTGAAGCAACAGAGAGTGACTACCCCTTAGAGCGTGTCAGTATGCGCTACCTCGGCAGTGAATTGCACGGTGCTGAGGCAATATATAAGCTTAAAACCGCAACTGAAAATAAGCTTCATGAGCTTAATATGGACAAGCTTTATTATGAAATTGAGCTGCCCTTATGCGTTGTGCTTGCGGATATGCAGTCGGCAGGCTTTTTAGTAGATAAAAAAGCTCTCGCGCAGTTCGGCGAAAGCTTAAATGAGGGCATAGAAAAGCTTAAAAACGATATATACGAGCTCGCAGGAGGGGAGTTTAACATAAATTCTCCGAAGCAGCTCGGTGAGGTGCTCTTCGAAAGACTTATGCTTCCCTCGGGGAAAAAGACCAAGACGGGCTGGAGCACTAATGCCGATGTCCTCGATAAGCTCAGAGGTAAGCACCCGATTATCGAGGCTGTGCTTGATTACAGAATGCTCACAAAGCTTAAATCCACCTATGCCGACGGACTTATTAAGCTGATTGACGCCGACGGCAGAATAAGAACAAACTTCCAGATGACCGTTACAGCAACGGGCAGACTATCAAGCACGGAGCCTAATCTGCAGAATATCCCCGTAAGAAAAGAGCTCGGAAGTCAGATTAGAAAAATGTTTATTGCCTCTGCGGGAAATGTTCTCGTTGATGCTGACTACAGTCAAATAGAGCTCAGACTGCTTGCGCATATTTCTGACGATAAGCGTATGCAGGAGGCATTTTTAAGTGGTGAGGATATTCACCGCGTTACAGCCTCGCAGGTATTTAACACAGCGCTTGATGAGGTTACAAGCCTGCAGAGAAGCAGGGCAAAGGCTGTAAATTTCGGCATAGTTTACGGCATTTCCGCGTGGTCGCTTGCTCAGGATATAGGCGTTTTCCCGAACGAAGCGAAGGCCTATATGGACGCATATCTTGAAAAATACAGCGGCGTGCACACATATATGAAGAGCATAGTTGAAAAAGCAAAGCAGGACGGCTATGTTGAGACACTTTACAACAGACGCCGCGCATTGCCCGAGCTTAAATCGTCAAACTTCAATATGCGTTCCTTCGGCGAGAGAGTAGCACTCAATATGCCGATTCAAGGCACTGCGGCTGATGTTATAAAGCTTGCAATGGTGAACGTATATAACAGATTAAAGGCTGAAAATCTCAAATCAAAGCTGATTTTGCAGGTGCATGACGAGCTTATATGCGAGTGCCCCGAAAATGAGGCGGATAAGGTGAAGCTCATTCTTGAAGAGGAAATGCGCTCAGCGGCTAAGCTGTCTGTTCCTCTTATCGCAGAAGCAAAAATCGGTCAAAGCTGGGCGGAGGCACATTGATGTTAAGCTATGAAGAAGCAGGAAATGTGCTCGATGAAATTGCCGAGCAGTTACCCGAGGAGATATTCGAAAACCTAAACGGCGGAATAAGCTTTGTTGAAGACTCGAAAAAGTCAACAGACGGCAGATATTCGCTCGGAACATATTTCTCCGACTCAATGGGGCGTTATATTGAGCTGTATTACGGCTCGTTTGTAGAGCTTTATGGCGAAATGGACGATGAGCTCTTTGCTCAAAGGCTAAAAAATACGCTTAACCACGAGTTAACACACCATATCGAAAACATGGCAGGGGACAGAAGTCTTGAGCGTTGGGACGAGCGTCAGTCTGAGCTCTGCGGCTTTAACGGCATCAAGGTCAACAGCGTGCTGTTTGTCTGCGATGATAATATTCTATCCTACATTGCAGAGGCTGTGTTTAACGGGAATAAAGCGGACTTCTGCGATAATATCAGTGCATTCTCAGCGGGAATAAAAAAGGCGGAGAAAATGCCCGAAAAGCTTATGAAGCTTTGCAGAGAGCTTGATATCGAGCTTCCCGAGCATGAGCCTACACAGATTTCAAAAGAGCTATTAGCGCAGTACGATGTTGCCCTTTGCATGACACTTAATCAAGCCGACGAGCTTTCTGAGCTGTATCAGGAGCTTGACGAGCGCGTTATGTGCCTTGCCGACGAGGATATAGAGCTTCCCGCGCTTTCAATCGGCAGAAAAAAGTGCATTAAGCGTCTGTATGATGAGGTGCTCGCTGTTATAGACGAGCTTATAATGGAGGACGAGTAATGCCCTTCGAAATTGTTGATGTCAAAATGGAGCATATTAACGGTATTGAGGCGATTGAGCGTCAGTGCTTTTCTCTTCCGTGGTCAAGGCAGGCACTGATTTCACAGCTTCCCGACAGTATGCACGTATTTATAGCCGCCGTTAATGAGCAGGATGCTGTTCTCGGCTATGTCGGCATGATGTATGTTCTCGACGAGGGATATATCTCAAATGTCGCTGTATCGCCTTCATGCAGGCGTCAGGGCATCGCCGACGCGCTTATTGATACGCTTGTGTGCAAAGCAGAAGAAAAACAGCTCAGCTTTGTAACGCTTGAGGTGAGAGAAAGCAATACAGCGGCAATAAGCCTTTATAAAAAGCACGGCTTTACCGAGGTCGGTTTAAGAAAGAATTACTACGAAAAGCCGACTGAAAACGCAATATTGATGACAAGATTTTTGAAATGAGGAAGATAGAATGAAAATACTTGCATTTGAATCATCCTGCGATGAAACCGCTGTTGCGGTTGTTGAGGACGGAAGAAAGGTGCTGACCGATCAGATTTTTTCTCAGGCAGACCTTCATGCAATATACGGCGGTGTAGTACCCGAAATAGCATCAAGAAGCCATGTAGAGGTAATCTCCCGCCTTGCACAGAGAGCAATAGAGTCAGCGGGCATTGAAAAGACTGATATTGACGCTGTCGCAGTTACTTATGCCCCCGGGCTTATAGGCACCGTGCTTGTCGGCTTAAACTTTGCAAAAGCCGTTGCCCTCAGCCTCGGTGTTCCTCTTATACCCGTTCACCATATCAAAGGTCATGTCGCCGCAAACTATATTGCATATCCTGAGCTTGAGCCGCCCTTCCTCTGCCTTGCTATTTCGGGCGGCAATACACTGATTATAGACGTGCGCAGTTATACAGACCTAAAAATAATAGGCGCAACAAGAGACGATGCGGCGGGTGAGTGCTTTGATAAAACCGCAAGAGTGCTTGGCCTGCCTTATCCGGGAGGAAAGCCTATCGACCTGCTTTCGCAGGGCGGAGACGATAAAAAATACAAGCTTCCGAGAACGCACATAGACGGAAGTCCCTACGATATGAGCTTCTCAGGTCTTAAAACAGCAGTTATAAACATAGTACATAATGCCGAGCAAAAGGGAGAGGAGCTTGACAGAGCATCCCTTGCCGCATCTTTCACAGCCGCAGTCAGCGACAGTCTCGTACCGCGCACCTTTATGGCGGCACGCGAGCTTGGTTATAAAAAAATTGCTATTGCAGGCGGCGTCGCGGCTAACTCAAGAATACGAGCCGATTTTAAGGCGGCAGCCGAAAAAGAGGGCTGTGAGCTGTTTGTTCCTCCGCTTAAGCTTTGCGGAGATAATGCCGCAATGATTGGCTGTCAGGGCTATTTTGAGTATTTGGCAGGCAATACAGCAGGCAGTGATTTGAATGCTTATGCAAATATGGAGCTTTAAGAGGTTTTAGTTTATGGGTATTCACGACGGTCACCGTCAAAGAATGAAAGAACGCTTTATCGAATCGGGACTAAAAAGCTATAACGACCATAATGCACTTGAGATGCTTTTGTTTTACGCCTTACCGAGAAAGGACACAAACGAGCTTTCGCATATACTCTTAAAGCGATTCGGCTCACTTCAAGCTGTGCTTGAGGCGGATTACGAGGATCTCAAGGCTGTTGATGGAGTGGGGGAGAATGCCGCGGTATTGCTCAGGCTCATTCCCGAAATCAGCAGAAGATACATGGAAAGAATATCCGAGCCTAAATCGGGCTTTAACAACATCTCGCAGATAGGAAAATTCTTCGTTTCCAAGTTTCTCTACGAGACGGATGAGCTGTCGTACGCGATGTTTCTTGATAACGCAGGCAGTATTATATCCTGCAAGCAGATAAGCAAGGGCATAGTAAATGCGACTGAGCTGAGTATCAGAATGCTTGTTGAAATGGCTGTAAAATACAAAGCCGCCGCGGTAGTAATATCGCACAATCACCCCAACGGCTTGCCTTTGCCGTCTGCTGAGGACGAGCAATGCACATATACTGTTAAAAGCGCACTCAATTTAGTCGGCATAAATCTGATTGACCATATAATTGTCGGTAACGGCAGATTCTGCTCTTTGAAAACAAAAGGGCTTATGTAAACAATAATTTGTTTCTTTTTTGTTATTTATTTGCGTTACAGGGTTTTAGAAAAATAGCTGATTTTCAAATTATTATTGAAAACACATATATTTTTTCGTGTTGAAAAACCTGTTGAAAATGTCGATAACTATTTGAATAATTATTACCGCAAATATTTATGGAAACTTATTTTAGCATAATGCAAGTCAAAAAAGCCTTGATTTTCAATGACATTAAAATCACAAAATACTCTAATAACAAATTGGTAACACTTGATTATACGAATTGTAATCTAAATTGAGATTGACTTTGAATAATCCTTATGCTAAAATACGAAAGCTGTGTTGTTGCTGGTGTGGCTCAATGGCAGAGCATCTCACTCGTAATGAGAAGGTTGTGAGTTCGATTCTCACCACCAGCTCCAAACAAAGAAGCAGGTCAAATGACCTGCTTCTTTCATTCTATATTAAATTCTGTTATTTCGCCGTTAATATCAATCCATGCTTTTCCCGATACGCCCTTTGTTTTTACATAGACGCCGACACTGCCGCCCTTGAAAGAGACAGTATCAGGGCCGATAATTTCAATATTATCACTGCATTTTATCTTAATGGGCTCTTGATAATAAACAGCGGGCTCATTAAACTCATCAAGAGCTGTTATTCTTATCTCGGCAACATCGTAGGTTTCCGACTCAATCAAGGTATGCGAGCTGGGTTTAATTTCAAGATGCACCTTTTGACCGGGCTTTTTAGTGCATGATTTAATAATTTCACCGTCTTTTACCGCATCAAAACGCCACATAGTTGCTTCGCCGCCCCAGTTGCTGACATATTTGCCGTATAGCTCAACACCGTCAGAGTATTTTAAGCCCTTAAAAAGCATCAGCTTTCCGAATTTCAACAAGTATTTAAGCGGCAGTGCACTCGGACCGTATTTTGCAATCGCTTTAAGGCATTGTTTAATTTGCTCTGCCGTTTTATGCGAATAGCCGTCCTGCGTTTCGAGCATCGTGCCCACAAAATCGTCAATCACTACGGGCGGATGAGGCATTGCAGGATAGAGCTTTTTGCTCGGGTAAAAATCACGGACAAAAACACCGTTTTTATAAAGCTTTATATAATCTGCGTTAGTAAAAACATAAACATTTCCTAAATCTCCCGCGGGATGCTCGCCGATATCCATTGACGACGATACGGTACAGCAGGGGATATTCTCACTCTGACTTGCGAAAACCGAGGCGGCAAGCTTAGGGTTGCGGAACATATCCAAAACGCCGTGATAGCAAGTGCCGTCACCGCTGCCGAAATCTCTGTGCGTGTTATAATCAAACATACACCACGGGAAGATTCCGCAGATATCATTCTCTGCATACATTGCGTCAATCACCTTAGCGTGTCTTAAAGCATGACTTAATCTGTGTTCTTCGTCGTCAAAGGGCTTTGTGGGGTACATATGACCGTTGCACTCCGACACTAAATAAGGCTTTGATTTATCCGATGTAACCTTAGTTTTCTTTCTCAAGCCATTATTTTGCCCGCTATGTGAAAAATCGTTATAGGCATAAACATCCTCAAGAAGACTGCTTTTTTCAATGTATCTGACACCGCTTGTCTGCCTTGAACGGTCAAGCCTATGTGCTGTGTTGTTTGTTTCGGTGTAGAGGGCATCATCGTCCTGTGATTCGTTAATACGGACACCCCACAGGATTATCGAAGGGTGGTGCATATACTGCTTTACCATTTCTTCTGTGTTTATTACAGCCTGCTTTTTCCATATCTCATCGCCGATATGCTGCCAGCCCGGAATTTCCGTAAATATCAATAGTCCGAGCTCGTCACAGCGGTCAATAAAATGCTGTGACTGCGGATAGTGTGATGTTCTGACGGCATTAACTCCGAGCTCGTATTTGAGTATCTCGGCGTCAAATCTCTGCATGGACTTAGGCATGGCATAGCCCACATAGGCATAGCTTTGATGACGGTTAATTCCGCGAAGCTTCAGCTTTTTACCGTTCAGGTAAAAGCCGTCGTTTTCAAATTTTGCTGTTCTGAAGCCGAAGCGTCTGCACTCCTCGTCGGTAATTTCATTATTGCGGATTATGCGTGTTCTGAGTGTATATAAATACGGGTCATCAACTGACCACAGATGAGCATTTTTAAGCCTTGCTGTGAACTCCGCGCCCTTATACTGAGAAACGGTTTTTCCGTCAGCATCAATAATCTCGTTGACTATATCGTTGCTTTCAACATTTCCGTCCGTTTCGAGTCGTACAGTAATTTCGTCAAGTCCCGTGTTTTCGATAAAAACATCGGAGATAATATCTTTTTCTTTAACAATTAAGCTTACCTCACGATATATGCCGCCGTAGCAAAGATAATCAATAACAAAGCCGAATGGGGGAATATTGAGGCTTTCGCGGGTGTCAAGCTTTACGCAAACAGTATTCTCGGCATTAAATTCAATATAGTCGGTAAGCTCAACCTCAAATGCCGTATAGCCACAGCTGTGACGGCAAACCTCAACACCGTTACAGAAAACCGCTGCATCATGCGCGGCACCGTCGAATTTAATAAATATACGTTTTCCGAGCCACTCAGACGGTGCTGTAAAGCTTTTTTTATAGCCGCACAGCATCTGATATGCCTCGCAATCAGCGTAATTATACGGTATCTCGCAGGCTGTGTGCGGTATCCGCACAAGCACAGCAGTATCAAAGCCGTCATCAAAGGATTTTGTAAAAAGCCAGTCGTTATTGAAAGGAATTTTCATAATAACTTCTCCGTAAACCTTAATGAAATCATAATAACATACAAACTCAAAATTGAAAAGCAGGGCACATTATGAATTTTATTGCAATAAATCGCATTTGGCATTATAATAGCCGTGTAAAATCAAAGTAGGAGAATATGTATGGATAAGCTGTTAAATACAAAGCTGTTTTTGCTTGATATGGACGGAACACTTTATCTCGGCGATGAGGTGTTTGACGGTGCCGTTGATTTTATTGATACGATAAAGGCTACGGGCAGGGAATATATCTATCTCACAAACAACTCTTCAAGAGCAGGTATTGACTATGTAACCCGTTTGCGCAGACTCGGTTTTCCCTGTGAAATGGAAAACGTTTTTACCTCGGGCATGGCAACTGCTATGTATTTGAATAACAAATTCCCCGGTGCAACCGTTTATCCCGTAGGCACAAAGGCATTTATGGGTGAGCTTGAAAGCTACGGAGTGAAGTTAGGTGAGGGCGATGTCAAGGTAGTATGTGTCGGCTTTGATACAGAGCTTACCTATGAAAAGCTTGATAAAGCAGTACATTATCTGCGTCACGGTGCGGCATTTATAGCCGCAAACCCCGATTGGGTGTGTCCTATGCCCGCAAATGAGGTATTACCCGACTGCGGCAGTATATGCGCACTCTTAACCGCCGCAAGCGGTGTAAAGCCCGAATATATCGGCAAGCCCAACAGAAACATGGTAGATATAATCTCCATGAAAACGGGCGTACCGAATGAGCAGATTTGCTGTGTTGGCGACAGACTTTATACCGATATTGCCGTTGCGCAGAATGCGGGTGCCGTGTCCGTTTGTGTGCTGTCGGGTGAGAGTACCTTGGATGATATAAATGCCGCTGAGAGAAAACCCGACTATGTACTCAATAACGTTGCCGAGATTGCCGAAATACTTAAAAATGAAGCTTGAACTAAGTTCAAGCTTCATTTTATTACAATATCTTCTTTCGGTACCTTGCTCCAGTCAAAGCCTTCAATCAAGCCTTCTGCGGAGGTCGGTTTGCCGTCTGATATATTCAGATATGACGAGAGCAACCCAAATATTTCCTCGGTGCTAAAACGCTTTGTCAGCTCATCAATATTCAAATCGCCGTCTCGCTTTGAAAGCTTTCTTTTGTCAAGGGCAGTGAGAAGCGGGGCGTGACAGTATTGCGGTGCCTTTCCGCCGAGCTCCTCAATGAGCCATATTTGCCTCGCCGTTGAGCTAATGAGGTCACGCCCGCGCACAACGCGGTTAACGCCCATATCCATATCGTCAAACGACACGGCAAGCTGATATGCAAAAACGCCGTCCGAGCGTTTAATGATGAAATCGCCCGTGTCGGACAGGTTTTCACTGAATTTACCGTAATGACCGTCTGTAAAGCTGACTATTTTATCGGGAGCTTTAATTTTCCACGCAGGTTTTCTGCCCGCTTTTTCAAGCTCCCGACGCTCAAGCTTGCTTAAATATCTGCACTTACATCCGAAATCGGAAAGCTTGTCGGCTTGATGCGGCGCGGATGCGGCGAGACGCTGATTTCTCGTGCAGTAGCATGGATAAACAGCATCACGCTTTTGCAAAATATCAAATATATCGTTATATAGTTCAGTTCTGTTGCTCTGTGCATATTTATCGCTCGGTTTATTCTCCCAACCGGAATCCCATACTAAGCCGAGAGACTTAAACCCCTCGGCAATTTTAACGGCAAGCTCATTTGAGCATCTGTCTGGGTCGAGGTCTTCAATACGCAGAACGATTTTACCGCCCCTTGAGCGTGCGTCAAGCCACGCAAGTAAGGCAGAGGCAATATTTCCCAAGTGCATTATTCCGCTTGGACTCGGAGCAAATCTGCCGATAGCATTTTTGTTTTCGTTCATTTTATGCCTTTTTCTTTACAAAATTTGATTTTATTAAATCATATTTTGACGAAAATGAAAATATGTATCTATCATTTTACTAAAAAGTATGCTTTAATCTAATCAAAAATAAGATTTTGAAAGGATGATTATTATGGCAAGCTCAACAAAAGAAGCCCTCGGCACTGCCTTGAAGAAAATGCTTTCCGTTAAGCCCATTGATAAAATCACGGTTAAGGATTTAGTCGAGGAATGCGGTGTTAACCGTCAGACCTTTTATTATCACTTTGACGACGTTTACGACCTTTTAGAATGGGTTTTCGAGGAGGACGCAAACAGAGTCCTGCCCGATGATATTAGATACGAGGAGTGGCGTGAGGACGTTACTATGTTCTTTCGTTATCTCGCCGATAACAGACTGTTTGTTCTTAACATCTACAACTCCAATAATCGCTCGTATTTTCTGCGTTACTTCAAGAGAAGACTTCACTACTGCGTTCATACCTTTGCGGTTATAGTATCCGACGGTATGAACATCGAGTGGTCGGATCTTGAGTTTGTATGCGAGTTTTACGCAAACTGCGTAGTCGGCATCATCTCACAGTGGCTTGACAATAACATGGAGTTACCTCCCGAGATTACCGTCGAGAAGCTTATGAAGGTGCTCGATAACAGCGTTGAAAACCTTCTTGCAAGATTTCAGAAAAGCTGAATATTGATAGTAAAACAGACCTTCGTTCAAGCGTAGGTCTGTTTGTTTTTTCAATAAAAATCAATACTTTTTTGTTGATTATTATACTGTTACAGTGCTTGGAAGACCGTCACGGTTTCAGCTACGGATACAAGTATTCCTGTAACTTTGTATTTTGACGATGCCAATATCGCTCAGCAGTCCGTAAATGCAACAATGAATATTCCCGCATATTAAAGCATATAAACTGATTTATATTTCAGCACCGAGAATAAACCCTCGGTGCTGTTTTTTATGTTGAAAGAATATATAAAAGAGGATATAATAGATTAAATGAGGTGAAATGATGAAGGAACAGAAAACCAACGTAATGCGGCTTTTAGAGCAAAAGAAAATTCAATATACCGCACACGAATATCCTCACGGTGACGAGGCTGTTGACGGCTTGACCGTTGCACGGATTTGCGGGCAAAATCCCGAGCAGGTTTTCAAAACTCTTGTTGCACGCGGCGCAAGCAAGAGCATTTATGTCTTTGTCATTCCCGTTACGGGCGAGCTAAACCTCAAAAAAGCGGCAAAGGCAAGCGGAGAAAAGTCAATCGCTATGATTCATGTCAGCGAGATAACCGCATTGACGGGTTATGTGCGCGGCGGTTGCTCTCCCATTGGCATGAAAAAGCAATACAAGACGTTTTTTGATGAAAGTGCCGCAGATAAGCCGACAATTATGGTCAGTGCGGGGAAAATAGGCTATCAGGTTGAGCTTAATCCCGACGAATTACTCAAATTATCCCGTGGAGCGTATGCAGATTTAGTATGAAAACAAACGACAGCATTATTATAAAAGGCGCAAGAGAAAACAACCTTAAAAATATCGACATCGAAATTCCGAGAGACAAGCTTATCGTAATGACAGGCGTATCGGGCAGCGGCAAATCAAGTCTTGCATTTGATACAATCTACGCAGAAGGGCAGAGACGCTATGTAGAGAGCCTTTCAAGCTATGCAAGGCAGTTTCTCGGTCAGATGGATAAGCCCGATGTGGATTACATACAGGGGCTTTCTCCGGCAATTTCAATAGACCAAAAGACAAGCTCAAGAAATCCGCGTTCAACAGTCGGCACGGTAACGGAGATTTATGATTATATGCGTTTGCTGTGGGCGAGGGTTGGAGTGCCGCACTGTCCGAAATGCGGTAAGGAGATTAAACAGCAGACAATAGACCAGATAATAGACCAGATAATGCTTTTGCCCGAGGGCACAAAGCTTCAGATTCTTGCGCCCGTTGTAAGGGCGAGAAAAGGCGAATATCTCAAAGTATTCGAGGATGCGAGAAAATCGGGTTACGTCCGTGCCCGTGTTGACGGAAGCATTTATGATTTGGGCGAGGATATAACGCTTGACAAAAACAAAAAGCACAGCATCGAAATCATCGTTGACAGACTTGTAATAAAGCCCGATATTATCCGCAGACTTACAGACTCCGTTGAAACTGCGGCTAAACTTGCGGACGGTCTTGTCATTGCAGATATAGTAAGCGAAAGCCGTGAGCTTTTGTTCTCGCAGAATTACGCCTGCGATGACTGCGGTGTGTCGATTGAAGAGCTAACACCGCGAATGTTCTCGTTCAACACGCCCTACGGTGCCTGCCCTAACTGCGACGGCTTGGGTATGCAGCTGCTTGTTGACCCCGATCTTATTATTCCCGATGATGAGCTCAGCCTCTCGCAGGGTGCAATAAAGGCATCGGGCTGGAACAGCAACGGCACGGACTCCATTGCAAAGATGTACTATAATGCTCTATCGGTAAAGTACGGCTTTACAATGGACACACCTATGAAGGATTTGTCCGAGGAAGCAAGGCAGGCTTTGCTGTACGGCACAAAGGGCGAGGTGCTTGAGCTAAACTACGAGCGGCAAAACAAGGTCAGCTCATTTTCCGGCAAGTTTTCAAAGCCCTTTGAGGGTATCTGCAACAATCTTGAACGCAGATATCACGAGACTCAAAGCCCGTCAATGCGAGCTGAGCTTGAGGAATGTATGTCGGAGATTGAGTGCCCCTCCTGCAAGGGACTCAGACTGCGCAGAGAAGCGCTTGCCGTAACTGTCGGCGGAATAAACATTGCTCAGTTCGGCAGTATGTCTATCGTTCAGGCGATAGATTTTATTGACGGATTGCAATTCACAGAAAAAGAGCATTTGATTGCTGACCGAATTATTAAGGAAATCAAGGTCAGACTCGGATTTTTGAACAATGTAGGTCTTCAGTATCTGACCTTATCCCGCAGTGCCGTTACTCTGTCGGGCGGTGAAAGTCAGAGAATTCGTCTTGCAACTCAAATCGGATCATCCTTAATGGGAGTTCTGTATATTCTCGATGAGCCGAGCATAGGACTTCATCAGCGTGATAACGAAAAGCTGCTCAAAACACTCAGAAATCTTTGCGATATAGGCAATACGCTAATTGTTGTTGAGCACGACGAAGACACAATCCGTTCAGCTGATTACATAGTTGATATAGGTCCTGCCGCAGGTGTTCACGGCGGCGAGGTCGTTTGTGCGGGCACTCTTGACGATATATGTGCCTGCGAAAAATCGCTGACGGGACAGTATCTGACAGGCAAAAGGTTTATCCCCGTGCCGACGGTGCGCAGGCCTGCCGACAAGGGCTTCATAACTGTTTTAGGTGCGCAGGAAAACAATCTGCGCGGCATTGACGTCAGCTTTCCCAAGGGCGTTATTACCTGCGTGACGGGCGTTTCGGGAAGCGGTAAATCCTCACTTGTCAATGAAATTCTGTATAAAACAATAGCGCAGATAAAAAACAGAGCAAAAACAAAACCGGGAAAATGCGAGGGTGTAACGGGGCTCGACGATGTCGATAAGGTAATTAACATCGACCAAAGCCCGATAGGAAGAACTCCGCGTTCAAATCCCGCTACTTATACGGGCTTATTCAACGATATCCGCGAGCTTTTTGCCGCAACAGAGGATGCAAAGCTCCGAGGTTATCAGGCAGGCAGATTTTCGTTTAACGTCAAGGGCGGCAGATGTGAGGCGTGCAGGGGCGACGGTTTGCAGAAAATCGAAATGCACTTTTTGCCCGATGTTTATGTACCCTGCGATGTCTGCAAGGGCAAGCGCTACAACCGCGAGACACTTGAAGTACGGTATAAGGGCAAGAACATTCATGATGTGCTTGAAATGACAGTTGAGGAAGCCCGCGACTTCTTTGCAAATCTGCCGAGATTGCGCAACAAGCTTGATACGCTTTACGAGGTCGGTCTCGGTTATATTAAGCTCGGACAGTCAAGCACAACGCTTTCGGGCGGCGAGGCACAGAGAGTAAAGCTTGCGACCGAGCTGTCTAAGCGCAGTACAGGCTCAACCGTCTATATCCTTGACGAGCCCACAACAGGACTTCACATGGCAGATGTGCACAAGCTTGTAAACATAATCAACAAGCTTGCAGATTCGGGCAACACGGTTATTATAATCGAGCATAATCTCGATATTATAAAATCCTGCGACTATATTATTGACCTCGGTCCCGAGGGCGGAAGCGGCGGCGGAAGCGTTGTTTTTACAGGCACCGTAGAGCAATGTGCCGAATGTAAAGAAAGCTTCACAGGTCAGTTCTTGAAAAAAATACTGACCTAAATCAATCATTTCACGGAGATAAACATGGTAGAGCAAGCTGAAATAAACGGAATAATAAGCTCTGTTATTTACAGAAATGACGAAAACGGCTATGCAGTTGTTCGTCTTGAGCAGGATAACGGCGAGATGACCACCGCTGTTGGCTGTCTTCCGTACATTGCTCCGGGTGAGATGATTTCTGCCGAGGGCTCGTGGATGACGCACGCTCAGCACGGCAGACAGTTTAAGATTGAGCAGTCAAACCGCTTGTTACCAACCTCCGCAGACGGAATATACGAATATCTCGCGGGCAGTACCGTTAAAGGTGTAGGACCTGCAACTGCGGCACTTATAGTTGACCGTTTCGGAGAAAAAACTCTCGATATACTTGAAATGAGCCCCGATAAGCTGGCTGAGATAAAGGGCATAAGCTCAGCAAAGGCAAAGAGTATATGCGCAAGCTTCAAAAAGCAGGCGGGAGTGCGCAGACTGACGGAGTTTTTGTGCGCGTATAACATTCAGCCGCTTGTTGCATTAAGACTGTATAAGGCATACGGCTCTGAGGCACTTGAGGTAGTACACGAAAACCCGTATATAATTTCGGCAGACCATATTGGTGCAAGCTTTGCCGAGGCTGACAATCTTGCTCTTGAGCTCGGTATTGAGGGTGACAGCATTAACAGAATATCTGCGGCAGTATTATTTGAGCTGAAGCACAATTCAGGCAACGGTCACTGCTTTATTCCGACGGACAAGCTTATTATTGCAACAGCTCAGCTGATTTCCGTGCCGACAGCACTTGTAAGCGAGGCTGTTGATACGCTGTTTTCTAACGGTCAGCTTGTGTGTGACGAGGTCGCAGGGCTAAATGTTTGTTATCTTAATGAGCTTTATGATGCTGAAACCTTTGTTGCCGAGAGAATTAAAGCTATGGCAAAAACGAGCCTTAAAAGCAAATTGAACACAGCTTCACTAATTTCCGAAATCGAAGAGCTCTACTCAATTAGCTATGCGCCTTTACAAAAAAAATCAATCGAGCTTGCATTCAATAACCAAATGCTTGTTATTACAGGCGGACCCGGTACGGGCAAAACAACTATACTAAAGGGCATTCTTAAGCTATATGAAAAGCTTGAGCTTGACACCTGTCTTGCCGCACCTACGGGAAGGGCGGCAAAGCGGATGAGCGAGCTTTGCAGTATGGAGGCATCGACAATTCACCGCCTTTTAGGCGCAAAAATGTCCGAGGACGGGGAGAGCGTAGTATTTACAAAGGATGAGGACGACCTTCTTGTCTGCGATGCGCTGATTGTTGATGAATGTTCAATGGTCGATATAACGCTGATGAGCGCAATATTGCACGCACTTAAGCCCGATTGCAGGCTTATTCTCGTAGGCGATGCAGACCAGCTGCCGTCAGTAGGTCCCGGAAATGTTTTTGCCGATATAATAAGGAGTGAGATTGTCCCCGCCGTTAGGCTTACCGAGATTTTCAGACAGAAATCCGACAGCAGAATAATCAGAAATGCCCACATGATTAACAGGGGAGAGCACCCCGATTTTGAGGCAAACACAGGCGATTTCTTCAGACTGAAAAGATTAAAGGGCGGCACATCCGTCGATACGATAGTTGAGCTTTGTTCAAAGAGATTACCCGAAAAAATGAACATTCCCTCAAGCTCAATTCAGGTGCTTTCACCTACGCGTAAGGGCGAAACGGGAACAGTTAATCTCAACAAGAGGCTTCAGCAGGAGCTAAACCCCGCCTCCGAGGAGAAAAAGGAAAAGCCCTTCGGTGATGTAATATTCAGAACGGGTGATAGGGTTATTCAGATAAAGAATAATTACGATATACTTTGGAAAACTCCGAGTGGGATTAACGGTGCAGGCATTTATAACGGTGATATCGGCGTTATAAAAAGCATTGACCCCATTACCGAGACTGTTTTGGTTGACTATGAGGACAAGCTTGCGTGCTACGGCTTTGATATGCTCAATGAGCTTGAGCACGCATGGGCGCTCACAGTACATAAATCGCAGGGCAGTGAATACAGAGCAGTAATTCTTGCCTTAAGCGGTGATGTTCAGATGCTTTTGACCCGCGGCGTTTTATATACTGCCGTAACGAGGGCTAAGGAGCTTCTTATAATGGTCGGAGACGATGCAATCGCGCACAGAATGATTGATAACAACAAGCAGTCAAGACGCTATTGTGCATTGCGTTTGAGGTTAATTGCAGATGAAGCTTAAATTGCTTGACTATATTCTAAAGCTGATTTATCCTCCCAAATGTGTCTTCTGTCAGACAATTATAGATAAATCCGATATATGTAATGAATGTGCAAAAGCACTGCCATATACAAAGGGTGACAGTATATACCAAAAGTTTCCCTTTGTAGATAAGTGCATCTCGCCCTTGTATTACAAGGACAATGTGCGCAGTGCCATATTACGCTTCAAATTCGGCTCCGCGCCGACAAATTCAAAGCGTTTTGGCATAATTATGTCAGAATATGCCGAAAACAACCTTGATTGCGGTGGGATAGATATGGTATCATATATTCCACTCAGCAGAAAACGAATACATGAGCGCGGCTACAATCAAGCCGAGCTACTTGCAAAGGAAATATCCCGCAATATAGGTCTTCCCTTAGTCAGCACACTAAAAAAGCCTAAAAACACAACTGCGCAGTCCACAATCAAAGGCTATAAGGATAGGGCGGCAAATGTAATCGGCGCATTTACGCTTATTGACGAAGGCAGGGTAAGGGATAAGTACATTTTACTTGTTGACGATGTTGTTACAACGGGCGCAACCTTGTCGGAGGCGGCAAGAGTTTTGAAAAAAGCGGGCGCAAAAGCTGTTTACTGCATAACTGTTGCGCGTAAGGAAGACTGATTTTCTGCTTTTAGGGTTAAAATTAACATGGGATAATCGCTGAAATATTCAGCAGATCGGAGATTTGTTATGGTAATATACGAAAGAGATATTGCAATCGACATGGGTACCTCCTCAACACAGGTATTTGTTCAGGGAAGCGGCGTTGCTCTGCGTGAGCCCACTGTTGTTGCGGTTGATAAAACAAACGGAAAAATGCTCAAAATGGGTGACGAGGCGAAGAAAACGCTTGGCAGAACTCCTGCAAACGTTGTTGCTATTCATCCAATTAACTCAGGCGTTATTTCCGACTATGATATGTCTGCAATGATGCTCACTGAGCTTGTCGGTAAGGTCACGGGCTTCAGCCTATTCAAGCCTCGTATACTTATGTGCGTACCGAGCAGTATCACGGGCGTTGAGGAGCGTGCGGTTATTGATGCCGCAATCGAGGCTGGCGCAAGAAAGGTCTATCTCGTTGAAACCGCTGTTGCTACTGCAATGGGCGCAGGCGTTGATATTACCAAGGCAGACGGTCACATGGTTATTGATATAGGCGGAGGCACAACTGATGTTGCCGTTGTATCAATGGGCGGTGTCGTCGAGTGCGAGTCCATAAAAATAGCGGGCAGCAGCTTCGATGAAGCCATTATCCGCTACGTAAAGAAAAAATATAATCTTCTCATCGGCGTGAGAACTGCCGAGGAGCTTAAAATCAACATCGGCTCAATAGAGCCGCGCCCCTTGAGTGACTCCATTCAGGAAATTAAGGGCAGAGACCTCATTACAGGCCTGCCCAAGACGGCAGAGATTTCCGCATCTGAGCTGATTGATGTGCTCAAGGAGCCTGCAAACCTCATTCTTGAGGCTGTTCACGCCGTGCTCGAAAGAACGCCTCCCGAGCTTATAGGCGACCTTGCCGATAACGGCATAATCGTATCGGGCGGCGGCAGTCTTGTTTACGGTATCGACAAGCTCGTTGAAAAGAGCACGGGTATTCATACCATGCTCGTTGACGACCCCATTGCCTGCTCAGTTCACGGTGCGGGAAAAATGCTCACCCGACTCGATTTCATGCAGGACGGCATGATGAACTTCTTAAGAAACAGAGAAATGAAGAACTAAATTAAAAGACCTTGACTGATTAAGGGCGGTGCACCGTAGGGATTAACAGCCCTGCAAATTGCTCTTTTTCCCCGATGCCGCGTTAAAAATGCTCGGAATATATGTCCATTATTCCTGTGCTTTTTGCCTTGCATCGAGAAAAAA
>DCHB01000018.1:12151-12422 GCA_002314685.1 Clostridiales bacterium UBA1763 | reverse complement strand
TCACCGACACGCTTTGGCCGGACTTCTCGGAGGAGGATTTGGACACGGCGCTTTTCTCCTATGCCGAGAGGCATAGGAGAAAAGGAGGGGTTTGAGGGAAAAGTGAAGAAGTGCGGAATTGGTGACTTGTGCTTCGTTTTTGATGCGGCAAAGAAATGGATCGATACGACAGATTGCGGTGGGTGGTAGGGACGGGTCGATGACCCGTCCGCAATCGTGTGACAACGGCACATCGCGTTGTGTTGAGATTGCGGACGCCTCATCGAGGCGT
>DCHB01000018.1:0-12004 GCA_002314685.1 Clostridiales bacterium UBA1763 | reverse complement strand
AGACGAATGTCGTCAACGGCATGACGATCGTGTGCGAGGACGGGGTTTGCCGGGTGGTGGGGGATGGGAAGGTGAAGGATGAAGGTGAAGAGAAGGTGAAGGTGAGAGGTGAAGGTGAACAGTGGAGGGATGGAAGTTCCGCAGCTCATCACTCATCACTCATCGTTCATCACTCGTAATACGGGCTCATTACGCTGACGCTCCGTTCACCCCTACGGCGTTGAATTTGGTCTGTACCCGTAGGGGGGGAATGAAATGACCCCGCTCGCTCATCAAAATATATCCAAATTTTATCCTCCTATGTATTGCAAAGCACGGATTTGTTTTGATATAATAACAAAGTAGAATTTTTGCAGGAACAGAGGAAAAGACTATGAAAAAGCTTTTTACAAACGATAATTTCTTCGCGTCAATGACCGTAATTGCCATAATCGGAATGCTGTTCAGCGACATTATCAACTGGGTATTTCTGCCCGAGTCTCGCTCCGCCATTATGCTTGATTTGCTTAGCGTGCTTTGCGTGCTGTTTCTCAATATGTCCTATAAGGAGCACAGCAAAAACGCGATGAAATGTCTCATGGGCGCACTGCTCATGCTTGTTATTGTCCGTCCCGTGGATATGATTGGCGTGTATGTCAGCAAGCTTCCCCTGCTTGTTGTTGTAATGTTTATCTATGCACTGCTTGCGGTTATTCTGTTTGTCACACACGTTTTGATTAACTCCGACCGCCGTTCAAGTCAGCAGTATGTCAGCTTAAATCAGTGGCTGTGCCTGCTCATCTTCATCTGCGAGCTTCTCGGCACGCTCATTCTTCTGCCGACCTGTGAGCAGGTCATCGTAAAGCTTGCGGGCATAATCGGCGCACTCGCATTCGCCTGCGTCACCGCATCTATCGTCTGCGTGGAGTCCCGCCTTGATGCCTACCGTATTGACCGCGAAGCCGCCGGCTGGTCCGAGGAAATGGGCTACCCCGAGGGCTACGTGCACGAATACGAGAAGAAGTAAACTAACGATAATAACACAAAACACCTGTCCTTCGGACAGGTGTTTTGCGCTTTTTCTGCCCTTATATTACCACATTTTGAGCAAAAATTCAAGACTTGTATTTTTCCTCCCTGCGGTGTAGTAAGAATACGACACTGATTTTCGGAGGCTTATTATGAACAACACAACAGCACTTGTAAGCTGCTTTTTGCGGGCTTATCACTGCAAAAACTCAGCATCCCCCGTTTTTTGCGACAGCGCGGCGGAGAATATTTTGGGCGAGGATTACTCAGCTATTGAAAAAAGCATGACAGACGGCTTGGGCTATTTTCTCCCCGACTTTGCGGGCAAACCCTGCGAGGGGCTTGAATTGGTCATAAACTTGATTCTTGCCCCGTCGGTGCTCGGGCGTAGTGCCTACTGCGAAAAAATGCTTGAAAACGAAATCGCACTCGGGTGCGGGCAATACGTCATTTTTGCCGCAGGCTATGACACCTACGCAATGCGAAATCAAAATCCCGCCTTAAAGCTTTTTGAGCTTGATTTACCCGAGCTTTTAAGCGACAAGCGCGCACGCATTGAACGCTCCGGGCTTAAAGCCTGCTCAAGCCTCATTCCCTGCGACCTTGCCGATAATTCTTGGACAGCAAAGCTCATTGAGGGCGGTTTTTGCGCCGATAAAAAGTCATTCGGCAGTCTTTTGGGCATAAGCTACTACCTCGAAAAGCAGGATTGGAAAAGCCTGATTGCCGCAGCAGGCTCCGTTTTTTCTCAGGGCTCGGCAATTTGCTTTGATTATCCGACCGTGACCGAGAGCACGCAAGCGCAAAAAAGTGCCGAGCTTGCCGATGAGGCCGGCGAAAAAATGAAGGCTCGGTATTCCTTCTCGGAGCTTGAAGCCCTCCTTTCCGACTGCGGTTTTTTAATTTACGAGCACCTCGACAGCGAGGCAATGACACAGCACTTTTTCTCCAAATACAACTCGGGCGCGGCTTGCCCTATTGCAGAACCGCGCGGCGTTGGATGTATTCTTGCCGTAAAAGCCCGCTTTTGAGCTTGAAAATATATCCGCGTACTGTATAATGTAAGCATAAGAAATTAAAATGGGAGTGCAAATATGGCGAAGCTTCACGTTGCCGCCTCGCGGCAGTATGATGTAATAATCGAACATGGCTTGCTCGACAGTGTCGGCGACTTGACAGCAGAGCTTAAGCCCGCCTGCACCGCAGTTATTGTTGCGGGCGAAAACGCCTTTAAGCTCTACGCGAAGCGGCTTATTGCCTCGCTTGAGCGTGCGGGCTTTAGCGTTAAATGCTTTGTTCACCAAACGGGCGAGACTGCAAAAAGCCTTGAAACCTACGGAAAACTTCTCAATTTCCTCTGCAATGAGCGTATTGTGAGCTCTGATGTGATTTTTGCCCTCGGCGGCGGAGTCACGGGCGACCTTGCAGGCTTTGCCGCGGCGACTTATCTGCGCGGAATTGATTATATTCAGCTTCCCACAACCCTGCTTGCCGCGGTTGATTCCTCTGTCGGCGGCAAAACTGCGATAAATCTCGACTCAGGCAAAAATCAGGCAGGCTGTTTTCATCAGCCGCTTGCCGTTTTCTGCGACCTTGACACGCTCTCAACTCTCGATGACAGTGCCTTCCGCTGTGGCTGTGCCGAGATTATTAAATACGCGATTTTTGGGGGAAGCGGCGAGCTTTTTGAGCTTCTCAAAACGCAGGATATTCGGCAAAACGCGGAGCAGATAATCGCCGAGTGCGTTAAAATGAAGCGCGACATCGTTGAAAAGGACGAGCTTGACAAAAGCCTGCGCAGGCTTCTCAATCTCGGGCACAGCTTCGGTCATGCCATTGAAAAGTGCTCGGATTACGCAGTATCGCACGGCGACGCCGTTGCAATCGGCATGGTGCTCATTTCGCGTGCGGCGGTCAGAAAGGGCTTATTAAGCGAGGCTGACTGCAAGGAAATTATCGCTCTTATCAAAAAATACTCGCTTCCGACAGAAACCGAGCTTTCTGCCGATGAGCTTTTCACGGCGGCGTGCTCGGATAAGAAAATTGCGGGCGGCACTATGCAGCTTGTTGTGCCGCGCAAAATCGGGCACTGCGAAATTATCCCCGTCGGGATAGATGAGATGAAGGAATGGCTTTTATCGGGCCTCGGCTGAGCTATGGAAATAACACTAAAGCACGGTACGCGCTATGGCTTTGCCGCGGCACCGAGTTCAAAATCTTATGCGCACAGACTGCTAATATGCGCCGCCCTCGGCGAGGGTGAAACGCAAATCGACTGCGGCGCGGTCTCTGACGACGTTGCCGCAACTCTCGGCTGTCTTGAGGCTTTGTGCGCGGATATAAGCGAAACCGCCGAGGGCGTTATTACCGTCTCTCCCGCTAAACGCGGCGAGGGCGAAAAGGCGCTTCACTGCGGCGAAAGCGGCTCAACCCTGCGCTTTCTTCTGCCTATTTGCGGTGCCTTAGGCGAAGGCGCTGTTTTCAAAATGGACGGCAGCTTGCCCGAAAGACCGCTTGCACCTTTATCGGAGCGTCTGTGCTCAATGGGCATGAGCATCCGCCGCGACGGCAATTTAATATACTGCGGCGGTCAGCTTCATGCGGGCGATTATGAAATCCGCGGGGATGTTTCCTCGCAGTTTGTGTCGGGGCTGTTGCTCGCGCTTCCTCTGCTTGACGGCGACAGCACGCTCACGGTCACAGGCAGGCTTGAATCCGCGCCGTATATCGGCATGACGGAAGCAGTACTCAGCATGGCGGGCATTTGCTTTTCAAGGCAGGGCAACAAATACCGCATTTCGGGCAGACAGAGCTATAATCTGCCGCCCGTGTGCGCTGTTGAGGGCGACTACTCGGGCGCGGCATTTTTCATGTGCATGGGTGCGCTGAGCGAAAAGGGCGTGCGCGTAACTAAGCTTCCCGCAGTCACCATGCAGGGCGACAGCGAGATTATAAATATTCTGCGCTCCTTCGGTGCTGTCGTCACGCAGGGCACAGACTGTGTCACCGTGAAGGGTGCGCCTCTGCGCGGCCGTGTTGTTGACGCCTCTCAAATCCCCGACCTTGTGCCCGTTATCGCCATTTTGGCATCCGCGGCGCAGGGCGAAACTCGGATAATAAACGCCTCACGCTTGAGGTTAAAGGAGTCGGACAGATTAAAAAGCACCGCCGCGATGCTGACGTCTCTCGGCGGCAAGGTGCGTGAATTGCCCGACGGGCTTGTGATAAACGGCACGGGTGGGCTTCACGGCGGCAGGGTTAATCCCTGCGGAGACCATCGCATTGCCATGTCTGCCGCTGTTGCCGCCTTAATCGCCGACGGCGATATAACACTTCTTGACTATAAGTGCACGGACAAATCCTTCCCGCGGTTTTGGGAAAGCTTTGAAAAGCTGGAGATACTGACATGAGCACAAGCTATAACGGAAATATAAAATTCACGGTCTTCGGGCAGTCTCACGCTCCCGAAATCGGCGTCACGATAGAGGGCTTACCCCTCGGCTTTGAGCCCGATTTTGACGAGCTAAACACATTCTTACAGCGCAGAGCACCGGGAAGAAGCGGCATCGGCACTACACGAAATGAGGCGGATATTCCCGAGTTTTCGGAACTGACAGACGGCAAAATCACCGCAATAATCCGCAACACGGATATACGCCCCGAGGACTATTCCGAGCTTAAATTTAAGCCGCGCCCGGGGCACGCCGACTATACCGCGTATGTCAAATACGGCTCTATCCCCTCGGGCGGCGGGCAGTTTTCGGGCAGAATGACCGCACCGCTGTGCATTGTCGGCGGGCTGTGCCTGCAAATACTGAAGGCGCAGGGCATAACTGTCATCTCGCGCATTGCAGAGCTTGGCGGCATTTGCGATGAGGGCGAGCTTTATAGCTCAACTGCCGACAACGCCTTCCCCGTCGTTGACTCCGTCTGCGGCGAGAAAATGAGGTCGGCGATACTCTCTGCGAAGGCTTGCGGCGACTCGCTCGGCGGCGTTATTGAGTGCAAAATCCTCGGTGTGCCCGCAGGCGTGGGCAATAAAATGTTCGGCGGCATGGAAAGCCGCATTTCCTCCCTCGTTTTTGCCGTTCCTGCCGTAAAGGGCATCGAATTCGGCGCAGGCTTTGAAGCCGCACGGATGCGCGGCTCGGAAAATAACGACGCATTTTACGCCGAAAACGGCAAAATTTACACGAAAACGAACAACTGCGGCGGCATTCTCGGCGGCATAACAGACGGTATGCCCATTGTTTTCCGCGCCGCAATTAAGCCAACGCCGTCTATCGCGCTTGAGCAAGACACCGTTGACCTGCGCACGGGCGAAAACTGCAAGCTCAGGGTTTCGGGCAGGCACGATGCTTGCATTGTGCCGCGTGCGGTGCCCTGCATTGAGGCGGCGGCGGCGATTGCCGTGCTTGACGCACTTATGGAGAAATAAAATGGATATTACACAGCTTCGAAACGAGATTGATAAGCTTGACGAACAGCTCGTCTCACTTTTTAACGAGAGAATGGACATTGCGGCTGAGATTGCGCAGTATAAGAAGGCAAACGCAGTCCCCGTATATGACGGAAAACGTGAGAGGGAAAAGCTTAATGCTATCGCCGCAATGCTCCCCGAGGACAAGCGGGGCTATATTGAGGAGCTTTACACTCTGATATTCAAGCTCAGCCGCGATTATCAGGAAAAGCTCATGGCTGACGAGGTGCGCGATGCTTAAATGCGGACTTTTAGGTGAAAAGCTCGGGCACAGCTACTCGCCCGAAATTCACTCAATGCTCGGCGATTACAGCTACTCGCTTTTTGAAAAAAGTGCCGATGAGCTCGGCGAATTTCTCAAAAACGGCATATATGACGGGTTAAACGTCACAATTCCGTACAAAAAGGCGGTCATCCCCTACTGCGATGAATTGAGCGTGCTTGCGCGCGAGATAGGCAGTGTCAACACTATCGTGCGCCGTGCTGACGGAAGTCTATTTGGCGACAACACTGACGCTATGGGCTTTGAGGCACTAATTATTCACAGTGGCATCGCAGTATCGGGCAAAAAAGCGCTCGTGCTCGGCACGGGTGGTGCATCTGTCACTGTCTGCGCGGTGCTTAAAAAGCTCGGTGCGCGGGAGGTTATCACGGTTTCCCGCAGTGGCGAGAACAATTACGGCAATATTTCAAGGCATTTCGATGCCGATATAATCGTAAACGCGACGCCCGTGGGTATGTACCCCGACAACGGTGCAAGCCCCCTTGAGCTCGCGCCATTCAAAAACTGCTCGGGCGTTTTAGATTTGATTTACAACCCTACGCGCACCGCCCTGCTTATAGAGGCGGAAGCTCTCGGCATCCCCTGCGCGGGCGGGCTGTATATGCTCGTTGCGCAGGCTAAAAAAAGCAGTGAGCTGTTCACGGGCAAGGAAATTCCCGACAGTGAAATCGAACGGATTGAAAAAATCCTGCGCAGAAAAATGCAGAATATTGTTCTCATCGGTATGCCCGGCTGTGGAAAAAGCACGCTTGCCGAGGCACTCGGCAAAAGGCTCGGCTGTGAGGTTTTTGACAGCGACAGCGAGCTTGTGCGCCGTGCGGGTATGTCTATCCCCGAAATTTTTGCCGCAAAGGGCGAGGAGTATTTCAGAGCTTCAGAAAGCGATGTGCTCAATAAGCTCGGCAAAAAAAGCGGCTGTATCATCTCAACGGGCGGCGGCTGTGTTTTAAGAGCCGAAAACTACCCCTCACTGCATCAAAACGGCACAGTTTTTTGGCTTATGCGTGAGCTTGACAAGCTTCCCACCGACGGCAGACCGCTTTCGCAAAGCGGAGATTTACGCCTTATGTACGAAAACCGCAAGAGCTATTATGAAAGCTTCGCAGACTTTGTAATCGACAACAACGGCAGTATTGAGAACAGCGTTTCTCAGATTTTGGAGGCACTCGGATGAAATTTCTTATAATCAACGGTCCAAATATCAATATGCTCGGCATACGCGAGCCGGAGGTTTACGGCAGGCAGGATTTTCACAGTCTCGAGCAGTTTATTATTGAAGCCTGCGAGGAAAACGGGCTTGAATACAAGCTGTTTCAGTCAAATCACGAGGGTGCGATAGTTGATGAAATTCAAGCCGCCTACGGAGTGTTTGACGGTATAATAATAAACCCCGCCGCCTACACGCACACGAGCATCGCGATATTAGACGCGCTCAAGGCGGTTTCCCTGCCCGCGGTTGAGGTGCATATATCCGATATAAGCACCCGCGAGAGCTTCCGTCAGGTCTCATACGCGGGAATGGCGTGCATAAAAAGCTTTATGGGGCTCGGCTTCGAGGGCTACCGACAAGCGATAATTTATCTCAAAGACTATATAAAAAATGCTGATACTTAAAAAGTATCAGCATTTTTATTAAAAGTTCAGTTTTACTATGTTAGTATCATTTGAAAATGCGCTCATTTCAAACACATACAATATCTCGTCAACCTGCATTTCGTCTATAATACTCTGCGGTGAAAGCATATAATAGCGCAGGTCTATCATGACTATTGTCTCATAGTCGTAGGTCAGATACGGCACAAGGCTGTTTGCGTAGGAGTCCTTTATGACAAGCAGGGTTTTGCCGTTGTCGCACCCGCCGTCAATTACCGTCAAGCCGTGATTGCCGCCGAGAAATACTCTGTATTTGTCCTTCTCATTTGCGGTGCTTTCATCGTAGAAGGGCACTTCCTCACCGTCTGCCGTGACTGTAATGCCCTCGCTGACGGGAATAAGATACACGCTGTCGCACTGCGCGGCACTGTCGAGCGTTTTTGAATAGGTCGTGCCGAGGAAGCTGTCGCTATATAGCTCAGGCTCCATATTGCACGCGCCCTTGCCGTTTGAAAACGCTTCGTAGGCAAGCCTTGCGCCGCCGCAGGTCGTCCAGTGGTGATCGGTGCGGTAATATAGCTCATCATCGGAATTATCGCAAAACAGCGAATACAAATCGCATAGTCTTACAGCGCTCAATGTGCTCTCCGCCGTTGAATACAGCTTTTGCGCATCGTACATCTGCGCATTTTTCGGCAATTTCTCACGAAGCACCGTGCCCGCGGCGGGCACAAGCAGTGCTGTTGACGGTATCTTGCTGTTCTGCTTGGAAAAGGCGTTTATTAGCTCAAGATTTGAAACGAGCTTTTCCTCGTTTACATCATTTTGCGTTATTTTTTCAAAATAATAGCCGTCACTGCCGAGGTAGGCGCCGCCTATATCCCTATAGCCCAAGAGCTTTTTTGCCCTTGTGCCGAGGGCGGTCAGCTTATCGCGCAGAGGAAACTGGTCGGACAGATAATCCGTCAGCTCGCTTTGAAAATCGCCGCTTAATACGCTTTCAAGGTCAAAAAGCGGAGCCGTCTGCAAGGTGCGGTTTTCGTTGTCGGAAAAATCTCTGTCCGCCGAGGCGAAAATGACAGCCGTCGGAACAATTATCGCCGCAAAAAAGGTGCAGATAAAAATAAGATAAAATTTCTTCATACCGCGCACCTCTTAAAACCTGAAATACAAAAACGGGTTGTAGCTGTCGCTGATGAGAAGCGTCACCGACAGCACAAGCACGCACAGACACAGCGCGGCTTTGAGCGAAAATCCCGCTTTTTCGTTTAGCTGAAGCTTATTAAAGGCAATTTTCGGCAGCTGCGTTGAGCCGACTGCAAGAATAACAAGCAGTGCGCCGCGGCTTGCGAGGTAATACAAATCCTGCCCCGAAGCAAAGCCGTTAGCCCCGAACATTGAGCCGAGGTATGGCAAGAGCATTGAAACATCGTCGCAGGCAAATACAACCCAGCCGAGGACAATAAGAAGCAGTGCGTAAATGTGCCCTGCAAATTTCGGCAGTTTATCAAGCCATTTGAGCAAAAACAGCTTTTCGGCGAGCAGTATTACAAAGAAATACAGTCCCCACAGAACAAAATTCCAGCCCGCACCGTGCCAAAGCCCCGTGAGTGCCCACACGATGAGCAGATTGAGTGCCTGACGCGGCAAGCCTCTGCGGTTGCCGCCGAGAGGGATATAGAGATACTCTCTGAACCAAGTGCCGAGCGTTATATGCCACCTGCGCCAAAACTCGGTAATTGACCGCGACTCGTAGGGATAGCGGAAGTTTTCGGGGAATGAAAATCCGAGCATTCTGCCCAAGCCGATTGCCATATCCGAATAGCCCGAGAAATCGAAATAGATGCGGAAGGCGTAGGCAATCGCGCCGAGCCATGCCATAAGCGCCGAGCTATGCCCGCCGAAGGCCAATGCCTCGTCCCACAGCACTCCGATTTGATTTGCAAGGAGCACCTTTTTGCCGAGTCCGACCGTAAACCTGAACAGTCCGTCGGTGAAGCCTTGCAGGTCGATGCGTCTGTCGTCAATCTCAGCGGCAATATCCGTATAGCGCACAATAGGTCCCGCTATAAGCTGAGGAAACAGGCAGATATACATTCCGAAGCTGATTATATTCCGCTGAGCCTCGGTTTTGCCTCTGTAAACATCAATCGTATAGCTCATCGCCTGGAAGGTATAGAACGAAATGCCGATAGGCAGTGCGAGATACACAAGGTCAAGCCCCGCGCCGAAGGCACGGTTTATGTTTTCAATCGCAAAATCGGTGTATTTGAAAACACACAGCAAGCCTATATCAAAAACGATGGAGATAATAAGCGTCAGCTTCTTTTTGCTCTCATCGTTTTTGAATTTTTCAATCAGTATGCCGAACAGATAGTTTGCCGCAATAGACAGCAGCATTAAAAGCACATACTTAGGCTCGCCCCAAGCATAGAACACTAAGCTCGCAATCAGCAGAAGCAGGTTTCTGCCTTGCTTAGGACATATATAATAAGCGCCCAGCACCGTCGGCAGGAACAAACACAAGAACACTGTACTGCTGAATACCATAAATTTCTCCCGAGCTTATTTCAAATAATCGTCAAACGCCTTCTCAACCGCTGACTGATTGTCGCACATAATAAGTGCAACAACATTACCGTTTATCTTGATAAGAGCGTTTTCGGCGCGCTCAACCTGATTGGGCTCATAGCTTTTATACAGCGAAACCCTGCCCTCGAGGTGCTTTTCAAGACTTGCCTTCAAATCTGCGGCATCTGCACTGTTTTTAAGCTCAACAGCCGCAATCTCATAAGCCATGCCGTCGTCTGCATAGGCGAGGAAAAAGCTCTGCACCTTGCTGTAATCCATATCAGACAGATACGCAAAGCTGTCCTTTGCCTTTTCGTCGTTGCTGTTTACAGACAGCGTTTCGGGCAGAGATTCATCCGCCGCAAGCATAGCCTTCTGCAAATCGTAAATGCTGATCTGCGAATTGCTCGAGCAGGCACAGGTGCACAGCATCAAAAGCAGTGCGCAAACAAACGCGGTCAGTTTTTTAGCCCTTTGCATAGCTTACACAGCCTCCGTCACAAGAGTAGTCAGTGTAATCATCGCTGTAATAATCGGCGGCAATATCGCCGAAGGAGCCTTCAACGGCATTGGTGAGCTTTTCGTAGTCCTCGTCGCTGATATTGCCGTAATCGGGTGAGGGCTCATCGGTTTCGTAGCCGTTAATGTATATACACAGCACATAACCGTCATCGGTCGAAGCCCATCTGTAATCAATACCGAGCATATAATACGCATCCGAT
This sequence comes from Clostridiales bacterium UBA1763, assembly GCA_002314685.1. Taxonomy (GTDB): domain Bacteria; phylum Bacillota; class Clostridia; order Oscillospirales; family Oscillospiraceae; genus F23-B02. The sequence goes on along the minus strand of DCHB01000018.1, from coordinate 1,347 downwards.
GAGTACAGACGGCTTATAATTTCATCAAGCATAGATGCAACGATCATTGCCTTTGCCTCATCAATGCCCTCCTTAAAGGACAGCGCGCACACGCCCTGCTGATTATCTACTGCCTCTCTGAGCTTTTCGGGTATGGAGTAAATGTTCTTGCACTGCTCGCTGTTGCGAACGGCGTAGTTATAGTCATAGCAGTTTGCCGCAGGGAAGAAATCGCGGTTCCACTCCTCGTTTGCGCCCTGCATATCATCGGTCAGGTTAAAGTGATTGTAATTTGACAGACCGACATCGGAATAAATATCGGTGTGATACCAGTTGCCGTCAATTTTTACGAGGTCCCATGTATGATAGCGTGCCGAGTTATGTACTACCATGCAGTCAATATCGAGCATCTGCATAAACATTCTGAAGGTTGTCGCATAGCCGACGCACACCGCATTGTGATATTTGAGGACGCCGTAGGGATTATCGCTGTCGGCTGTCGTATTAGGAACGACAAGCAGCGCGCCCGTGTCATAGGAAAGATTATGCGTCATCCATTCGTAAACGGCGAGCTCCTTCTCGTAATCGCTCATGCCGTCGGTAATAATCTCGTCGAGTACCTCAGATGCCATGTCAAGAGTCTCCTTATCCTTGTCGGACAGGCTTGAGGTCTTGCCGTTTTTATAGGCATCGGAAATGTTAAGCGTAGATTTGATTGTGTAGTCCTCCGCGATTACAACATCGTCCTCCTGCGCAACATCGGTGTCACCGTTGGCGAGGGCTTCAAGCGCCTTTGCCGTCTTGCTCTGCGAAACAAGCATAACAAGGCTGAGCACCAACAGTGCCGCAAGCGCTATTGCTATTGCCGCGTAAAAGCATTTTTTGTTTGCGAATTTTTCCATGATTGCTTCTCCTTAAAAAAGTCTATGCTAATATATACGAATAAAAATCAATTTTGTTCCACCCAAACTGTATGATTTTCATTAGCACAGTTAGTATAGCACTAAGCAAACAAAAATCAAGAGGAAAATGTTAAAAAAAAACAAAAAAATTACCTGTTCGATAAAATCGAACAGGTAATCTATATTCGGTATTACTTGAACAGGCCGAATACAACGTCGAGCCACATGAATTCGTCGCCGGAGTTGGGCTCAAATGCGGAAACAATGGACTTGATGAGCTTGTAAATTGCGGTCATTGTAATATCTCCTTTACAAAAATATAGCTTGCACAAGGATTATAACATTATACTCTTCGTATTGTCAACATAATTTTTATCAAGCAGTCAAAATGTGCTGTAGCGTTACAATAGATGTGAGACCAAAGGGGTAGAAAAAGGCGATTGAGTTCGTTAAAATCAAGTTACCA
>DCHB01000025.1 GCA_002314685.1 Clostridiales bacterium UBA1763 | reverse complement strand
ATTTCGGGCTTTGCCGCGGCTATAATTTCCTCACATTCGGCTTTTTCCGCCGTTTTGAAGAACACGAGGTAGTTTTGCGGCATGGTTATCTGATTTGTGCCCATGTACTCAAAGCCCTTTTCCTCGCAGAGTCTTCTGCAATACTCGGGGCATCCGCCCTGACCGCCTGCGCAGGTCATGACAAAGTAGGCGCGTTTATCGCCGCTAAATTCTAACTGCCTAATAAAATCTGTGAAAACTCTTGCGGGTGCGGACACATACACGGGGCTGACAAAAATATACGGCTTATCGCTGTTCATGCTCGCTTTTATCTTGTTTTTCATGTATTTATTTGCACTTACGCACTCGTCATTCGTAATATCCGCGAGCATCTGTGCAACATATCTGCTGTTGCCCGTGCCTGTATAGTAAACTATCATTTTTTATCACCGAAGCTCTTTCTAATATAATCTGCGAAGCTTCCCTCGCCCGTTTCATCTTTGCCGACGAGGTCGTGGCTCAGCGTAAACTGCGAGAAAAGAATGATGTCGTGCTTGCCCTCTTTTTTTATTTTCGGGAGGTTTGCAAGCATTCCGAACACCCATTTCGGAACATATTTTATTACGGTTTCCTTGCCTGCCGCATCAAAGCAGAGCTTTGCCATTTCCTCGTAGGTATAGGTCTCTTTTCCGCCGACCTCGTAGGTCGCGTTGCTGTCGTTCATGTGTGCGGCGATAAATGCGGCAAAATCGGGACAATCAACAACATTCGCCTTAACTCCGCCGAAGCCCTTGAGAAGCTGCATTTCACCCTTCTCGATATACGGGCGGAAAACCTTGACAATATCGTAGAAATAGCCCGTCGGTCTGTAAATTACATAGTCAATACCGCTTTTTTTGAGCTCCTGCTCAAACATAAATTTCGCGTTGAGCATGGGTATTTTTTCCGCGTCGGGCAGGTCGCAGGCTATGACGGAGATGTAGTTAAACTTTTTAACTCCCGCCCGCTTTGCCTCGCTCAGCAGATTTAAGTTGCCTGCGTAGTCAACATCGTAGCAGTTCAATTCCTTGGATGCAGTGGTCAGTCCGAGCGTTGTTATTACGCAGTCGGCACCCTCGCACAAGCCCTCCATGGATTTTGCGTCCGTTGCATCAATGGGGAAAAAGGTGTATTTCCCCTCTGTGCCCTCGATTTGCTTCTCTTTTCTGCCCGCCGCGACGACATCGTGACCTTCGGCAACAAGCTTTTTCAATATCTCGGCGCCCAGATTTCCGAATGCGCCCGCAAGTACAATCTTCATTTTATTTATCCTTTCCGAGCTCAAGCTCCTTGAGTCCTGCTTTTCGGAGTGCAAGCGTTCCGAGCAGGAGCATGCCCTGACCGAGCACGTTAATTCCCTCCGCTATCCAGTTCATGGATGCGCTGTCGAAATCCTTTGACGAGAGGTACCCCATTGAAAGACAGCACAGGAATGAGACGAGGAAAAGCACCCACAATCCGCGCTTTTTAAGCTTTCCCGCCATGTAAATCAGTGCGCCGTCCATACAGCCGAGTCCCGCCACCATCAGCGAGACAAATATGAAGGTGCCCGAAAAAACGGGAGGCGCGACCGCTAAAAGCGTGTTTCCCTGCCTGTGCAGAAGCATGGCGAGTATGCCGAGTCCTGCCAGCAGAAAGCCAATGGACTGCACCGGGAAAAACATTTGAGAAAGCGGCTCGAAATCACAGAGACCGACGGCATAGAGCAGCTTATACAACGCCTTCAGCGCACCCGCGCAGATAACGTCAATCGTGCCCGCCGCAAAAAGTGCAAAGGCACCCTTGCTCATCTTGTTATACAGGTCTCTCTGCAGTATCACCGCGGCGACGGCGAAAAATGCCACGGGAATAAAATCGACCAGTGCCATTAGTACGGAAAAATCTTTCATACTTATCACCCGTTTATTATTAATGAGCGTTTAGCTCTTTTATACTCTATTTAACCTTCCCCGCCTTATCAGCCGAGGATGCCGAGAAATATGTCTCTGAATAAGTGAATAGACATCATCTATATTAAAGCACAGTTTCTAAAATTTGCAATAATAAACAATGATTTATTTTTTTGTCGAATAAATACTGCAAGTAATTCAGCAATATAGCAAAACAAGCCGCACAGAGGCTTAAGTCAAAAGCATTCTGTGCGACCGTTTTACTTCTTTTTTTATTTTTTATTCAGCATAATCTGCTCAACCGTCTTAGTTATCTGTTCCTCTGCGGAAATCGTGGCTGTTCCGTCATTCTTCTGCTCTCCGTATGAGCCGAACTGTGCGTGATTGCCGCCCTCGATTATATATTCTCTGTAATTCTCGGGGCAATATTTTCTTCCGCTTTCCACCTTATCTCTCTCAAGCACTCCGTCCTCGGAGCCGTATATCACGAGCACCTCATCGACATCGCTGATATCACTTGCGGCGTAAGCCGCGAGCAGGTAAACACCGTCTATATGATGACTTGTCAGTGAAGCATAGGTTGCAATCATTGCGCCGCCTAACGAATGACCCGCGAGATTCCAGTGGCTGTACTCGGGATGCTCATTTATGATAGGCTCGGCAAGCCCTATTCCCGCGAAGGCATAATCTAAGGGCATTTTTACAAGGAAGCCGTCCATACCCTTCTCAGCCAGCTTATACATTAGCGGCGCATAGGAGGTGTATTCAACATTGGCACCCGGGTAAAAAATAATTGCCTGCTCAGTGCCGGGACCGTCAAAGAAATATACATCGTCATTTTGCGTTACCTTGACGATCTCGTCTCCCGCCAGTTTAGCATCGACATCAGCCGCCTTGTAGGATCTCAGAAAAATGCCTCCCGCATTGTCGGTATTTGAGCCGCTGTCAAGTACCCCATTACCTCCGAAGGCTATGAGGGAGACAACAGCCGAGTATCCCAAAAGAATAACAAAGGCTATCGCAATCAGTACCTTCTTAGTTTTTCCCATAATTTTTTCTTTTTCCTTTTATTGACGTTATTAAAATCAAAAAGAATACCGCGGGGAGAACAACTCCGCACACACTGTAACGCGACTGTATCAGCACATTATAAATCGAGTGGAACACAATTGCAGTCATAAGTATTGCCATACTGCCCGTGTAAAAAAGCTTTCTCTTGGTGTGGATAAGCGTTATGCCATAGCCTACACAAAGTGTGCAGATTCCGTGCATCATTCCCGCGCCGAAGCCGCGAATTACTGAAAACCACAGTGACAAATCGCTTGTATTTGCCATAAAAAAGGCGTTTTCCAAAACGGCAAAGCCCACGCCCACAGCCAATGAGCATTCCAGAAGCAGTTGACGCTCGGGCTTCCATACAAAAGCGAAGAACAAAATCGGTAACGCCTTCAGAATTTCCTCTGCGGCAGGGGCGATATTTACCGTTATGTAATACTTGTCGTAGGCTCCGTATTTTAATACAATGCTGTTTATCGCACCTGCAAGCAGGCACACATAAAATCCTATCAGCAGGAATGCCATAACCGTTCTTTGCTTGCCCTTGAATACGAAAAGCATCATAGTCATGGGGATAGCTATGGCAATGAACAGAGTCAAAAGAGTTGCTTCCATATTTTCACTCCTTTTCCGCAGGAAAGAACGAGACAAAATACGGAAACCGCCGCAAGCACGGTGCCGATATTTTTAATCAAATCGCCGTCCGACATCTGCATCCGCAGATAGCAAATAAACAGCACACCCACCGCAAGCACGGCGATGTTATACAGCCGCGAGGAGCGCAGGAAGCCGAAGGCATCAACGGGCAGCAGTAAGTGCTTGAGGCAAAAATAGGACGCGGGCAGTATAGGAAGCAAAATCACAACGAACATTATCTTGTTAAACAGAGCAATTTCGCCGTCCAAGCCGACAAGCAGTACGACAATCAGTATAGCATCCAGTGCAGGGGCAAGCAGAGCAAACCGCCTTGCCCTTGCCGTGTCACTGCCGTCATCCACGAGACTGTCAAGCTGTCCGTAGTTTGCGGAAAGCAGGAAACAAAAGCCGCCGAAAATCCCGAAAGCGCCCACTCCGGGGTCTCCGAAAAAGCTTGCGCCGCAAATTTCGTTTACCGCGCAGGATAAAAGCTCTAGTGCAAAACAGCAGACGAAGCCCGCGGGGATTTTATAATACATGGGGATTTTCTGCCCTATTAGCCGCCATACAAGGAAAAGACTGCAGGCGGTTATACATATCGCAGTTATATAATATATCATTCCTGCTTTACAGTTTCCTTTTCCGAAGCGTCCTTGCGCTTTTTAACGATAACGGCGGCTGTGCAGCCACCCACAGCAATAACAGCCAGTGCTATTGCCGCATAAATGCCGATTTCATTTGCAAAAACCGATGCGAACAAATTGTTATCAAGGTTTTTGGAACGGTATCCCGTCCAAGCACTGTCCTTTGAAAGCTCACCGCCCTGTCGGAACGGGGACTTGTCCCCGTTGTTATACAGCCAAGCGTTGAACCACTTTACGGTGTAATTTATATAGGTGTCTGCATTAAGGATGCAGGATGTATGAATTCCGCCCTTAAGTGAGGCATACACTGCGGGTGCGGGGCAAGCCTCGTATGAGGGCTTTACCCACAGTGCGGACAAAACCACGGTATCCATATTGCCTGTGAGGAACAGTGTCGGTGTATTCAAATTTTCGGTCTGACTGTCATTACTTGCACCTGCGATAGACACGACGGCTCCGATTCGCTCATCCGCAACTGCGGCGTTTACAGAGCTCAAGCCGCCCTGAGAGTGACCGAACACGCCGATTTTATCCGTGTCAACCTTGCCGTAGAACGGGCTGTCGGCATCCTCGTTCTCCGCAAAAATGTAATCAATAGAGGCAATCTGGTCGGTGCCGTCCTTTGCCATAAGCTCGGGGCTTGCGATGACTATATAGCCCTGCTTTGCAACGCCCACGAGGAGGTCGTAATACAGTGCGGGCGCACACATCGTACCGTTAGCCCAAACAGCAACGGGATATTTTTCATTTGAATTTTCAAGGTCGGTGGGATAATAAATAATATGACCGTCGATAAGATTATCGAAGTCACCTAACTGCATGACTCCGTCCTTTTCTGTAACGCCTTCATAGGCGTATGCAGGCGCGGCAATACCGAGCATCATAACGACAGCTATAATAATAGCCGCTAATTTTGAAAGCTTCTTCATGTTTTCTCCTCTTTCTATCTGAGATGTGTTTATTATATTGTGCTTTGGGCATCATTTCAAGTCCCAAAGCTTCTACTTCTCTTTCTTTGTGAACTTGCATTTGGGATAATTGCTGCAACCGTAGAAATCTCCGTATTTGCCGCGGCGCAATCTCAGCGCACCACCGCATTTTGGGCATATCCCCGACTTTATTTTCTCATTTGCCGCACGCACATTGCTTTGAATGTCGCTCACATGTTCTCGGCGTGAGCCCGTTATGTTCAAGTTGTTGATCTTCTTGACTATTTCATCTACCTCTTCTTGTGTGAGGACGAGCTCCTTATGTTCGTAAATTGCGTTTATTAACCACTTGAGCGTTGTAACGCGTTGAGCCGTTTTTACCTTGAGATTTGCCCTTTGCATGAACACAACAATCGGTATGAAGTATTCCTTCGGCAGTGCAAGCACGCTTTCCAGAGCCTTGACATGTCCGTAGTTTTGCTTTAGCGGATTTCTAAAACGGTACTTCTTTCCGTAGATATTTTGTGTCCATTCATCACTGTTCTCTCCGCCGAGAATCATACCGTTATAGTTCTTTGTTTCAATTACAAATATCCCGTACTGCGAGACTACAACATGGTCAATCTGAGATGTACCTCGTTCAGTTTTGACCATTATATCATTAAAGACTATGTATTTCTCCTTCGGAAGCACGGCAAGCTTTTTCCGCACAGCACGCTCTCCGTATCTGCCCCGAAGCTCTGCTTTGAAAGCTTTTTGAATAACACTTATAGCGACTACAACGAAAATCACAATGTATATCATTTTTTCTCCTCCATTGTTAGTCGGTTAGATGCTGCATTTTTCAGCCTTTGCAAATCATCATATACGGAAAAATTTATTCACAAAATACAATTATCAGTCTTTTGCTTATTATTTGATTATATCACGTAAGCATCGGAAAATCAAAGGCGTTTTGCTATGTTCTGCATCAAAAAATCGCTGATACGCATGGTATCTGCGAGATTTTTGTTGTTTTGTCTTAACGAATATTCGCTTGTAATTATTTCTTGAAAAGTCCCGTCAGCTTGCTGACTGCCGTCTTTGCACTGCTTGTTATAGTATTCGCAAGTGCAGACGTGTCGTTCACACCCAGTATCATGTATGAGGAATAACCCGTGTCGTTGTGATACTGAAGCTGATATGTGTAAACAGATGTCTTTCCGTCCTTAGTTGCAGTTACAACAAGAGTCTTGCAGAGCTTGGAGCTGTTGGGAATTATGAGGTCATAGCCGTCCGTTGAGTAGTCGTTCTTACTCAGCACTCTGCCGTCGAGCACAACAGAGTCAACAGACGTAAAGCGAGCGAGGTCAACAACTATATCGCTTGTTACGCTATTTTCTCCGTCCTCGGTGGGAAGCACGTTAATGATATTGCGGGCGACCATTGCGTTGCCTTCGGGCGAAAGATGTCCCTGATAGCCTGTGAAGGAGGAGAAGATGACCTCCATTCCGAGATCCTCCTGTGATGCAAGAGTCTCGGCATTGGTTATGTCGCAATAAGTGCAATCATATTTTTCTGCCCACTGCTTGAGATATGTGTTCATGCAACCCGTAATCGCCGATACTGCCATGCCGACAGGGAGCAAAACATCCTCAGAAATGCAGGTGTCGCCGCCGATGTTGTAGTTGCCGACAAGGACAACCTCTGCATCGGGGTTAACATCATTGATGTACTGGAGAAGCATGGGATATGCCGTAGTCCATTCCTTATAGCCCTCGTAGATGTTTGCAATCAAATCCTCAACGAACTGAGCATTGACCTCGGCATTGTTCATCCTTGTGACAAGAAGAGCTCTGTAAAAGGTATCAGACAATCCGAAGCCTATGGTTACGAGGCTTGCATCGGCAAGCTTTTCAGCGGCGTCTCCGTAAAGCTCGTCCACAATCTTGTTGTAGCCGAAGCTGTCGCGGTGTGTGCCGTAAAGATATACATCATCCGTATAGCCGTCATCTATTCCAAGCAGGTCCATAACGCGGGCAATAGTCATGCCGTGGAAGCAGACGGGCCAGAAATTACTGTCAGCATCTCTTGCATCATCCTTGATGTTGCAGTTTACCGCCTGAGCAACGAGGTAAGGATATGAGCCCTCAACTGTGCGGTCATAGAAATTATGTGTTTCTTTGTAGTTGTCGCCTGTTGCGCCGACACCGCGTGCCACGCTGTCACCGAAGGCGATATAGCCGCCCTTCTCGCCATACTTTACAACGGTTTCCTCCGTTGCCGCAAACGCGGTGAGCCCAAGGCATGAAATGACAAGAAAAACTACCAGTGCTGATGCTATAATGCGTTTTAATGTCTTCATAGTGTCCCTCCGTAATCGTTATGTAATAATTGTATTCAATTAGGAGGATACTGTCAATAGAAAATTGCGCATCTCAGCCCCTTTTGCCGCTTTGCAGTCAAATCCGTGCAAATCGGCGGAAAGTTTTACGAATAATCATCCTTTTTCCGTAAGTTCACAGTCCAATACGAACTCAGATTAAACACATTTTTCTTGTTTTTTCCTATTTAAGCAAATATCACTTTGAGGGCGGTAGAAAATACCGCCCTCAACAAAAAAGGAAGATTATGAAAAAGATGCACTACTTCTTTTTCAAAGTTTTATCATTCGTTTCATACGCATAAGTGTCAGCCTGTTTCTTATTACAGGAGACGCCGATACTATTATTGACTCATATTCATTCGGAACTTCGATGTCTGCAAGCTCTTTATCTGCTCCGAGTGCATTGAGCTTTTCGTATATCTCATCGGACTGAGGTATATCTGCAATAATCCTTCTGATTTCAGACCATGCCTTGACGATGTCTGCGGCACGCACCCCACTCAGGCAATCATTTGCATTTTCTTTTTTTGCCATGTCATAGAGCCTGTCACCGAAAAATTCACGAATCCAGCCGTCATCAAGAGCTTCAAACTCGCAAACATATTCGCTGATATTCTCCGTTTCTGCTAAGCGGTGATATTCCTTTGCCGCTAACACAGTACCGACACCGACCTTTTCGCCGTGCATCGCTTGGCTGTTTACATTAAGCGCTTCGGGGCGCGTCTCAATCAAGTGGGAAATATGATGCTCGGCACCTGATGCAGGGCGTGATGAGCCCAGCATTTGCATCGCTAAGCCACTCATGAGCAGTCCGTATGTAATCTGCTCGTATGCCGTAACATCGCCGTTGAGGACTTCAAGAGAATTATCCCATACATCCTTCAAGGCTTTTTCCATTATTCCGTATATTACCGGGCAGACCTCTTCTCCTGTTACCTCGTGGGCAATTTTCCAATCGGAAAGAGCAATGAATTTTCCGAGCATATCGCCTACGCCGCTTCTTGTCAGCTTAATCGGCGCGCGGCTTATTACATCAAGGTCGGCGACTACGAGTGTCGGTGCAACTGCATTTACCGTGCTCTTGTAGCCGTACCATGTCATCGCCGCAACAGCGGAGCAAAAGCCGTCACAGCTTGCCGCAGTCGGAACGGAAATAAAGCTGATTTTTCTCTGTGCCGCGCAGTATCTGCATATATCGTGGATCGTGCCGCTGCCTACTGCAATGATAACTTCAACATCCTCGTCCATCTTCTCGAGCAGAATTGCGGTTGACTTCTCATCTGCGTGCAAGCCTTCCGAATTCATGATAACCGTCTGCTCTGCAAAAGGCTTTGGCAGATATTCTATTGCCGATGAATTGGTACCGTACACAGCACAGCGCTTGCCTTTTGCCCCGACGGTCTCCATATACTCTTCGAATTTATTCAGTGCGCCCGATTCAATAACACAGAGCTTGGTCTTCATATAGTGCTCGTGTCCGCAGACACACAAGCCGCCGTATTTTTCTGAATTTATTTCCATTTTTCTTCATCGGAAAGCCCGATGTCTCCTTTCAGAAAGCTGTTTCAGTTTTTCCCGTAGAAATTCGCCGGATTTTCACACACAAGGGTTTTTATCAGCTCTTCCGATGCGCCCTTTTCCCTCAGCTGTGAGCAAAGCTCCGCGGGGATGTGCTCTATTCCCGGACTGCCGCCGAGACACTTGAAATTCGATATGCGTCCTATATCCGTAGCAAGCAGAATTCTGTTCTTATATCCCATTTCGCAGAGCTTCAGAATAATATCAAGCTTTCCGCTGTTTTCACCGTACTTGATTTTTCCGAGCTGGTCAACCGATACCCATGCACCCTGCTCGAGCACCTCAAGGAAGCACCCCTCGTTGAGGTCTTTTCTCATGTCTATATGCGAAACAAGGAGCTTCGAAAAATCAACACCGCCGTCACGGAGTATCTCAAGCTGCTGCCCCACCATTGTGCCTCTTTGCGTATGTGTAACCACGGGCAAGCCGGTTATTTTATGTGCTTCTATTACTATTGCCGCAGATATTTTTTCTGCTTGCGTGATCTCATTTAATGATGTTGACCACTTCAGGAACGAGGGCTTTGCCCCTGTGTTTTTCTCACCGTTTTCAGCCTCATCGACAATCAGTCGGAGCCACTCCTCCCGCGAATGCTCGGCGAGCAAGGGCTCAAGTCCTGCCGAACGGTAGAATCCAGTTCCTGTGAGGATATGCACGCCCGTCATCTGTGCCATGCGTTTAAGCACAGTCCAGTCGCGGCCGAAATCGTATGGACTGAACTCCACCACGACACTGCCGCCGGCGGCCTTGAAGCTATTAAGTTCTTTCACCGAGCTGGCCTCGTCCCTCAGCATCAAATCCGGGTCCTCAATCGCATGATACGGTTGACCCCAAAGATGAACATGGGCATCCCATATTTGATTATCCGACGTTGGAACTCTGCCTAACACAGTGTCCAGATACTTTTTTTCTATCATTTATTTGCTTCCTTCATCTGCCGATTGCAAATTTAATTCCGAGCCATTCAGGGCAATACAGTCTGCCGACCTGCATTACGCGTCCGTCCGAATATTTGTTTACCATTTCAACATTCAGTATGGGTGCACCTGACGAAACCTTGAGGTATGCCGCCATATTCTGCGGCACTGCCGATGCCCTCACGCTTATATTTGATGAATTCGGGCGTTCCCCTATTACCTCGAGGAGATATTCAAAAAGGGAAATTTCCGAAAAGTCCGTTCCGTCCAGATACTTCCACAGTGACTGGTCAAGATACGATTCGTCAACGACTATCGGCTGTCCGTCCAGTGTTCTGACTCGGGTCAGCTTGCACACGGGAGTTGTCTCGCTTATGTTCATAAGCTCCGCGATAGCCTTCGGCGGAGTAATCAGTGCGTTCTCAGTGACAATTGACTTCAAAACGGCGTTTTCGTTGCTGAATTCGTCAAAAAATCCCGTTACCCTATCCGGATGGAAGGTGCGCTCAACTGAGTGCTCCGCAACGAAGGTGCCGAAGCCTCTCTTTCGCACGAGCACACGCTCACGGAGGAGATCATTGAGGGCTTGACGCACCGTCATTCTGCTTACCTCATAAAACTCGGACAAATCCGTCTCCGAGGCAATTTTATCTCCAACCTTGAGCTCTCCGATGTTGACCTTCTGTGTAATATCGTCAGCAATCTGTCTGTAAAGAGGAATTTCGCTTTCTCTGCATAATATGCTCATTTCTTCTCTCCGATCGGGGTTTAGTCTGGTTTCATTTGAGAATATCGCTTCTTAACAGCCACGAGGGCTGCATATCGTTTCTTATTTGTCTGTAAAGCTTAAAGTACTCTCTGTACTTTTCCGTGTTATCGAGGTTTGGCTTATATTCCTTGCTGATTCTCACCATATTCTTTACAGCCTCGGCATAGGAGCCGTACATCCCTACACCAACCGCACCGCATATTCCGGTGCCGATTGCGGTTGCTTCGACTTCATCGGGAAGGAGTATCGGGCATCCGCAAATATCTGCAAGAATTGTGCACAGCGCAGGACTGCGGCTTCCGCCGCCCGTAACCGTTATATCCACTATATCCGTAGGAACTGATGAGAAGCAATCGTACATTGCAAATCCAAGCCCCTCATATATAGCTCTGAGGAAGTCCGCCTTTGTATTATGCAGTCCCACCCCCGTGAACTGCGCTCTCGCACCGAGGCTCAAAAACGGGGCTGTTACTCCGCAGGAATTTATGTAAGGGTGGTACATAACACCGTTTGCACCTACGGGCACACGGGCGATTTCTTCATCCACAAAGTCATAGATTTTCTCGCCGTACAGATTCTTTTCTTCCTTGTAGAAATTGTCTATAAACCAACGGTAATTTATTGCCGCACCGCCCGAGTTATTGACAAGTCTCAGACTTCTGTTTTCAAAGTATGAGCAGGTCATACCCGCATTGTAAGGTTCGGGCTGAGGTTTGTCAATTACAAGGCCGTTAAGGAAGGTCGTGCCCAAGCTTGACGCCCCGTGTCCCGTTTCCAGAACTCCCGTACCGAGAATTCCACTCGGCATATCTCCTATGCCGACCACTACGGGAATACCCGATTTCAGTCCCGTAAGCTTTGCAACCTCCTCTGAAAGATAGCCTGCTATATCCTCGGGCTCCTTCACGGGCGGAAGCACATGCTTGTACTCATATACATCAAACAGCTTGAGAATATCATCCGAGAAGCTTCTGGCATACGGATCTCCGGGTGTCAGTGCCGCTTCCGTAACATCCGTCATTATTGTTCCCGTCAGTCTGTATCTGAGATAGTCCTTCATGCTGAAAATGTATCTTGCCTTGTTCAGCACATCAGGTCTGTTCTGTTTCCACCAAGCTATAAGAGGCAGGGGCCAGCCCGTAAGTATCTGCGACCCCGAAAGCTTAAAGCTTTTTTCAAGAAGTCCGTTTTCCGCCCACTCATTTGCGAGGGTCTGTGTTCTTGAATCGTTCCACAGCACGGCATTTCCGATAACATTACCGTCATTGTCCAGCATAATCGTTCCGGACATATACGAGGTAATGGAAATACATACTATCTCAAGATTCAGCGGCTTCGCCACTGTCAGAAGCTCACCTACCGCGTCAATAAAGAGTGCATAGGTTTCCTCCGTATCGGTCTCAAGCCAATCAACCGTCGGAGAAATAATTGTGCACGCACGCCGAACCTTCGCTCGGCATTTGCCCTTGCTGTCTATAAGCAGAATTTTGAGCTCTGACGTGCCTCGGTCTACACACATGATGCAGTTTTCGGAAGCCATTGTTGACATTTGATATCTCCGTTTATTTGTTTGCCTTTACTTTTTTCTTAAATTCGACGTTGTTAATGATAATGAACAGAAGAACAATTCCGCCCTCGATAATCTGGCGGGTAGCTTCCTGCATCTGCATAACAGTCAGAAGGCTTATTATATTTGAGAGAATGAACGCGCCTATTACGGTTCTAATTACGCCGCCCTTGCCGCCGAGAGGCGAGGTTCCGCCTATGAGAACTGCCGCAATACTGGGAAGCAGATAGCTGTCACCGATTCTGACTGCCGCTGTTCCAGTATAACCTACCAGCATTACTCCCGCAAGACCTGCGAGCATTGCCGCAATGGAATAACAAACAATCGTTACTTTTCTTGTTTTTATGCCCGACATTTTTGCAATTTCGGGGTTTGAGCCGAGGAAATATATATCGCGTCCGAGCTTCGTCTTATAGAGAATAAGCGTAATCAGCAGGACACAGCATAACAGTACTATTATACCACCGCTGAGTCCGAAAACAATATTTTTGTTTGCCCATACGCTGATGGCATCATTTTTCGGTGCAATGGGCTTGCCGTTTGTTGTTACAAGCGTGACGCCTCGCAGAATATACTGCATAGCGACGGTCATTACAAGGGGAGGAATGTTCAGAAGTGCTATGCCCATGCCGTTGAGAAGACCGATTATCGCCGAAGCAACAAGCACAATAATGATACACACAACAAGCGGCATAGAGCCCGAAATCAGTGCGCAGAGCAGTATTCCCGATGCACTCAGAAGGCTTGCAACGGAGAGGTCAATTCCGCCCAGCAGGAACGCTATTGTCTGTCCCATTGCCGCAAGCGCGAGGAATGACGATATGTGCAGCACTGTGCTGAATTTTGCGGAAGACACAAAATGTGAAAGCAGGAAGAATGCCACCGCTACGAGCAGCAGTGCAAGAACAGAGCTGTTCGCCTGTGCGAGATTTTTAAGGGAAGGCTTGAGACTTTTATCTTTTTCCACTTTACTTGCCTCCCTTTCTGAGATTGTTCACAACAACCGACAGAATGAGAATAATTCCCTGCACGAAGTAGGTGTAAAATCCCGTTATGTTCAGGTAGAAAAGTACATTTACGAGAATTCCGACAACGATTGAGCCCGCAATAACACCCGCAAGCTTTCCTTCTCCTCCGCTGAAGGTCACTCCGCCGAGTACGGCGGCGGTAACCGCATTGATGGTCATATCGTTTGCAATCGTCGGGTCGCCTGACATAGTTCTTGAGCAGAGCATCAGTCCTGCCATAGCGGCGAGTATGCCGCTTATAAAGAACGCGAGCACGCATCCCTTCTTTACATTGAGACCGCTTGAGAATGCGGATTTCTTGTTGTTTCCTGTCGCGTATATCAAAAGTCCGATTGATGATTTACGCATGAGAATCCAGATACCCGCAAACACTGCACACCAAATAAGGCTGGCGGGAAGTATGCCGAGCTTTCCGATAAGCATATTGCTTGCAAAGGAATTTATAAATCCGCCCGGAGTGGGAAGCGTCAGCAGTGCCAGTCCCTCGAACACGAAGGAGGTCGCTAAGGTTACAACAATGGTTGGCAGATTAAACCGTCCTACTATGTATCCGACGCAGGCATCAATACAGCCTATCAGAAGGATAATTCCTATAATTATAAATGTATTTGTAGTGTTGTTTTCAACCATATAGGTTGCAAACAAGCAGGTTGAGAAGCTGACAAGCGCACCAAGACCGAAGTCCATGCCGCCCAGCACCATAATGCACATCTGTGCCATGCCCATGAATATATACGGGGCAAGCTGATTGCATATTCTTGCAAATGTCGCCGGCTTGAAGAAGGTCGGCTGCTTCCATATATTTAGGGCAACCATAATGAGCATTACAATATAAATAGGTATGAGCTCACTGTTTGCCTTTATACTCTTCTTTATCTTGTTCATGTTTTATCTCCCTGCAGCCCCATAATTGCGTATGTGACATTTTCTTCTGTAATGTCGTCGCCCGTAAGCTCCTTATGGATTCTGCCCTCATAGAAGACATATATTCTGTCGCTTATACCGATCAGCTCAAGCATATCTGTCGAAACAAGCAAAACACTCAAGCCCTGCTTTGTCAGCTCACGCAGGAAGAGATAAATTTCATGCTTTGTCGCAACATCAACGCCTCGTGTAGGTTCGTCCATCAAAAGGATTTTGAAGTCCGACTCCAGCCATTTGCCTATAACGATCTTCTGCTGATTGCCTCCGCTGAGCTGTGCAACAGTCTGATGCCAGTTTCTCTGATCTATGCTCAGTCTTTTTCTTGTTCTGTCTATCATGCTCTCCTCGCTCGCTCTGTTCAGCCAGCCGAGAGCGTTACTCACCTGCCCGAGAACGGGAATGGTGAGGTTGTTTTCAATGGGAAGCGAGAGCACTGCTCCCTCTTTCTTTCTATCAGGGGGAACGTATGCAAATTTTTCGGAAATCGCCCTTGACACGTCTTTAACCGTATAGGGCTTTCCGTCGATTGTTATTTTACCCGATCTAACCTTTTCGAGCCCGAACAAGGTGCGCAGAAGCTCCTCCTGTCCATGCCCGCGCAGTCCGCCAAGGCCTATTATTTCACCGGGTCTTATATACATTGATACTTCTTTTATGAAATCCGTTGAAAGATTTTCAACCTCCATTATCGGAGGGCGTGTTTCGGATTGATTCTTTTTCGGGAAGCTGGTCTGGATTGAATATCCGACCATGCAGTTTATCAGGTCCTCATCCGTCACGGCTTTGAGCTCGGGATAGAAGCCCACCACATTTCCGTCTTTTATAACAAGCGCTTCATCCGCTATTTCAAACATTTCGGGTGTTCTGTGCGATACAAACACCATTGCTATATCTTCCTGCAGTAATTCTCTGCAATATTTGAAAAGGTTTTCAACCTGCATTGTATCCAGAGCCGATGTAGCTTCGTCGAGAATAAGCAGCTTGGGGTTCCATGAAATAGCCTTTGCGATTTCAACCAGCTGCTGCTGAGCAACGGTCAGATTCTCCACCAGCGTATTCACGTCTATATGAAGACCCAGCTTTGAGAGTATCTCGCTGCTGCGCTGTGCCATGAATTTTCTGTCAAGCTTTCCGAACTTAATAACACTTTTGTTTCCCGCAAAGATGTTTTCGGCAACGGTCAGATTTTTGAACAGCGTAAGCTCCTGATGAACAACCGCAATACCGTTTTTCAGCGCGTGTGCGGGTGAGCTCCATCTCACCTCACTGCCTTCGTAAGTGATACTGCCGCTATCCTGTGCGACAAGCCCACTCAGAATGTTAATGAGCGTTGATTTGCCTGCACCGTTTTCACCGACAAATGTGAGCACTTTGCCCTTCTTTATGGATATTGAAACATCATTTAGAACTACGGAGCCGCCGTATGACTTTGTAATGTTGGCAGCAGTCAGTATTATTTCGTTTTTTGCGTTGATATTCTCGTTCATCAGCTTTCATCTCCCTGGAGGTGATAATTACTATTTGTTCTGATTCATAAGATAAAGGTCTGACTTCCGAAGAAGCCAGACTTTACCTTATTTTTCGCTAATTTGCTTAGCGGGGGATTACTTGAAGTATGCGTCGATCTCGTCTGCGGTGATTACGTCAAATGCAAATGCTTCATCGGACTTGGTATCGTCAGCCCAGTCAGCAATATTGTCGTTGGTCATTACAGGAATGTTCAGAGGAATATCTCCGCCTGCAAATTCGCCGTTCATGATACGCAGACCTGCCTCGAGAGCAAGCTGGCCAATGTAAACGGGGCATACAGGTGCGCAGCAGCTAAGGCCGTTCTCAACCTCGGTGTTCCACTTGTTGACGAAACCGAAGGAAGCTTCACCGGATACGGGAATCATGTCGAGGCCGTTCTTCTCAAGAACATTGATAACGCCGAGACCGCAGGGACCGCCGTCAGCCCATACTGCGTCAATGTTTGTGAATGCGGAGAGCCATGCCTGCATCTTTTCCTCAGCAGGAGACTGTTCCCACTCTGCGGGAGCGTCAGCAAGGATGTTGATGCCGGGGTTCTCTGCGAATACTTCCTGAGCACCTGTCCAACGGTCAGCTGCTATCTGGTTGCCGGAAAGACCGGTCAGGCAAACGATGTCGCCCTTGCCGTCGAGCTCATCAACGATGAACTGAGCCATGATGCGGCCCCACTCGGTCTGGTCAACATATACACGTGCGGAAACGCAGTCAGGATCGTCAACAATGCAGTTGTAGCTGACAACTACAATGCCTGCGTCCTTAGCTGCCTGCAGAGTGGGATTCAAGCCGGTTGCGTTGCTTGCGTCAACAAGGATGATGTCATACTCCTGATCGATGAAGTTCTCGATCTGAGTAATCTGGTCAGCGGTGTTGTTGTCAGCATTTGCAACAGTGAGTTCAACTGCACCGTCGTATGCATCAACAGCTGCCTGCAGGGTGTCGATAGTCTGAATCTGCCAGGGAATTGCCAGGCTGAAGGTGGAGAGTGCTACTTTGACGACTTCGCCGTCCTTTGCTGTCGGGTCTTCATTCTGTCCGCAAGCGACGAGGCAGAAAATCATAGACAGCGCGAGCAAGAGGGAAATAACTTTTTTCATTTTGGACTCCTTTCGGTATTTGAAGTGTTTTTCACTTCGTTGTATAGACAGTATAGCACATACAGCCATATAAGCGCAACGGGATTATACAAATCGCGTCTAAAAACAGCAAATTACATAAAAAGAGTCGGCATATCTTGTTATATATAACCAAACACCTCTCGTCGGCAAGGAGAGGTGTTTGGTAGTACATGGAAGCACTGGCGTTTATTGGCCGTAATATGCGTCTTTTCCGTGCTTTCTCATATAATGCTTATCAAGAATGTAATTCGGCATAGCCGCATTCGGATTCAGTGCCAGAGTATTTATTGCCATACCTGCCACTTCTTCGAGCACGACGGCATTATAAACCGATTTCGCAGGAGTATTTCCCCAAGTGAACGGTCCGTGGTTTTTAACCACTATTCCCGGAATGCTCAGTGCTTCATAATTTCTCTTAATGATTGTCTCTGCAATTACTTTGCCCGTATTCAGCTCGTAAGCGTCTGCAACCTCTTCTTCGGTCAGACCGCGTGTGCAGGGTACCGCGCCGTAAAAATAATCCGCGTGAGTTGTTCCCAAGGGCGGAATATCCATTCCTGCCTGCGCGAATGCAACTGCTTTAGCCGAGTGGGTATGAGTAATGCCGCCCAGCTCGGGAAATCTGCGATACAGCTCCAAGTGAGTGGGCGTATCGGAGGACGGCTTTAGTCCTTCGATTCTCTCTCCTGTAATTAAATCGACAACAGACATATCCTCGGGGGTAAGCTTGTCATAATCCACGCCCGAGGGCTTTATTACAACAAGCCCCTTCTCGCGGTCTATTCCGCTGACGTTTCCCCATGTGTAAATCACTAAGCCTTTGTTGACAAGCTCTATGTTTGCGTCAAAAACTTCTTTCTTCAGCTGCTCAAGCATTTCTGTATCCTCCATTCACGACAACTTGTCTTTGCTAAAATACTAACACACAAAATCTAAAATGAAAAGAGTGTAAAAAAAGTTTTCGGATATCCTCAAGCTGCCCGCGATTTTCTCGGGGATTATTTCTCAATAAAGCTTAGCAAAAAACCTTCCTGATAACATATAATTCGGCATTGAAAAATATAGAGATATTATAGAGATATTCTGTATGATAATTAACACAAATTGCTAAGGTGGTTTTTTATGAAAAAGCTTATGAGAATTCTTTCGGCAGTGATTGTGCTTGCACTTATTGTTGGGCTGTTTCCGATGGCGGCATTTGCCGACACCCGCGAATTTAAGGTGGTCAACATCGGAGACTCCACCTCAAACGGCTTCGGTCTTGAGGATTACGGCTATTACGCCCGTTTCGACTATATCACCTCGCCCGATAATATCGATTTTGTCCACAGACCTTACGCCTTGGGCTTCCTTGACTGCGGCTCCGACCTTGCCTACCCCAGCCGCCTCGCGGATTACATCGCGGAGCAGCACCCTGAATACGATGCAAAGTTCACAAATCTCGGCATCAGCGGTATCCGAGGCAGCGAGATACGCAGTATCATCGACTCCTCCTTTGAGGGCGATTCCTACACACAGCAATACCGCGAAAATGTCCTTGATCATATCTGCATAGCCTTCGGGATCAGCGACCTTCACGAGTTATTTGTGGATGAGATACGCTCTGCCGATGTAATTACACTCGATATGCTGAGCAACAGCTATGTTCGATATCTTACCGACCGCGTATCCGCAGTGCTCAGCGGAGACAGCTCCGCCTATGCTGATGATACACTCGCATTAGTTTACGGCTCCATTTCGCCTGAGATAAAGGCAGTTGTTGATCCTCTTTCGGCATCCCTGAGGTCAACGCTTTCAGACGTGTTCTCAGGTAATACGCTGACTGGCATTGTGGATGCCTTCAATTACAGCGTGACGGAAAGCCTCGTGAGCTTTTCCGAGACAGTTAAGCTCATTTTTGAGCTCAATCCCGATGTGCGTCTGCTTGTAGGCGGCGAGTATAATCCCATTTACGGCTACACCTTCACATACAACGGCATTGATATTGACCTCGCCGACCTTCTCGGCTCAACATCGGCGGCTCTGAACTCCTATATCACGGCTGTTGACTCAAACCGATTCAAATACTCCTACATTGACCTCATCGAAAACCCGCAGACCGCAAAGGACTACATGGCAACCTTTGACTCAGCATTGGATTTGCCCGAATGGCTCACTCGTCAGATGGTGGACTATGTTTTCGGCTTTGACCACTATTACGCGGGAATTCTCTGCAAGGAGGTTCGCGCCGAGGCCACAGAGCTGGGCTATGATATGTCGGACTATTCCTCGATATATCCGCAGGATATTGTCGGCTTTATCAACAATGTTCGTACTCTCGGAGATGACGCCGACCCTCTCGAAAGGCTGTTCGCCGAGAAGTTCATCGAGCTGCTTGATTACTTCCTTGCGGGAGCAAGGGTTAAGGATGTAGATATAGCTTGTCTTTTGCAGGCATTTTCAAATTATGTGGATGTCGGCACTGTAATAAATATGCGAGACACTCCCATTGATGAGCTCACAGATCTGCAGAGGGCTCAGCTGTTCATGTTTGCGTTTGGTACTCTCTTGGACGGCGCAGGCCCGCATTTTTCCGCAAGCGGTGCGGATGCGAAGTATCAGAGTGCGCTCAAGGCGTATAACACGCCCCTGCCTGCTGTATTTTCCGCGCCCAAGACCGTCACTCGGATAACGACAAATGCGGCTAAAACCTTTGGCAGTTTGGCAAAAAGCTTAATAAAGGGCTTGTTCAAATAATGCCCCCGCCTAAAAATCAGCTTACAATGTGAAAAATACAAAAACCCGAAAGCTCTGAGGCTTTCGGGTTTTTACTATTTACTTATCAGAACTCGAGGTTCTTGCCGTCCTTGTCGAACACGTGTGCAACATTGCCGCCGAAGGTGAGGTTTACTTCACTGCCCATGGGGAAGTGTGCCGCGTCGCCGTTGGTCGGTACGATAACAATAACGTCCTTGCCCTCGGCATTGACATGAAGATGTACCGATGAGCCCATAAGCTCGCTGACATCTACTCTGCCCTTGATGCCGTCTGCGCAGAGCATTATATGGTCGGGACGGACACCGAGTGTAACATCCTGTGACTCAACGCCGTTTGCCGCGAGGCGAGCCTGCTTTTCTTCGCTCAGCTCAACGCTGATGCCGCCGCACTCAACTGTGTATCTGCCGTTTGCCTTTACGAGCTTTGCATCAAACAGATTCATCTGCGGCATGCCGATAAAGCCTGCGACGAACAGGTTTGTACGCCACGGAAACAGTGCGCCGTTTTTGTGTCCGAGCAGTCTTGCGTTTTCTCTTGCGAGTCCGAGCGTTGCATAGCGGTAGCTTAAAAGCTTTCTTGCAAGCTCGGGTGCCGTGCAGGTGAAAAACGGGATAACATATATCTCCGTGTCCCAGAAATAATGTCCCTCGTAGCCCTCGCCCGACAGTCCCTTTGAGGCTATACTGCTCAAGCCGTCAACTCCGCAGGACTGCAGAAGCTGATACTGATTGAACGCCATTGCCAGACTGCTGTCGTCATCGGAGTATATCTCCGTTTCGGCGTTTTCCCAAAAGCGGCTGAGATACTCCTCCTGCTCGGCATACAGCTCAGGAAGCCTGCCGAAGCAGCTCTCCATGCACTTTTCAGCCGCTGAGACAACGCCGTCGCAGTGACGGGAGTCGGTTATCACCGTGTACTTGACAATGCGAAGCGTCTCTTGCTCCTGACACTGCTTTGAGAACACGGCAGTATAGCTGTGGCTTTCTACATCGCAGCTTGCTCTCCCGATATTACTGCTCAACACCGTTCAGAAGAGTTTTCTGCACCTTTACTCTGAGAAGCTCTTTTTCGGGTACATTATATATGTTTTCCGAGAGCACGCACATATCCGCATACTTGCCCACCTCAAGGGAGCCGCGTTCCTTCTCGTCAAAGCTTGTCCAGTAGCCGTTATAGGTGCTCATGCGCAGTGCCTGCTGTACGCTTACCGACTCATTCGGATTGGAGTGGTTGACCGCCTTGAAAATCCACAGCATCGGGTCGGGCGTGGTGCAGGGACCGTCACTGCCGAAGGATACAACACAGCCTCTGTCAGTGAAGGTCTTTATGGGGTTAAGGCGCGAATTGCGGTCCTCACCCAAAAGCTCCGATGTGTAGCTTGCAGGCTCCTGCGGCCAGTTATCAAAGGCGATCTGCATGGGAAGCTGAATGTGATATTTCCCGCAAATATCCAGTCCCTCCTCAGTGGGAAGGCAGGCGTGGATTATGCCGTGTCTGTGGTCTTCGCGAGGGAAATCATCAAGTGCGGCCTTCAGTGCTCTGCACGCCTGGTCAAAGGCACGGTCGCCTATTGCGTGCATTTCTATCTGCAGTCCCAAGCGGTTGGCTTTTTTGCAGAATTCCGTGACCTTTTCGTCGGAGTAGTACAGCACTCCGGAATTATTCGGGTCATTGGCGTAGGGCTCGTTCATGGCGGCATCCTGCGAGCCGAAGCATCCGTCAAGCGCGCACTGGAAGCAGCCGCCTATGCGCGGAAGTCTGCGAATTGTTGCCGCTTTTGTGTCCATTGACTGGGGGAACACTCTGATTTGGAAGCCTGTTTTCAGCAGTTTTCCGAACATTTTCTCCATCGTAATGTCCAGATTCAGCGGAAAGCCCACGCCCGAGACCGTATGCACCATGCCTACGCCTCTAGAAGCTTCAAAGGCTGCTGCCTGCTTCATTGCGCGTATCAGCTCAGGAATAGCCACGGAATTTGTTATATAATCGGAGACAGCAAAGAATGCCTCCTGATTCATCTCTCCTGTGTCAGGATGATAGCCGCGCAGGTTTTTCACCTTGTCGTCTATCTTTTCAAGCAGAGCAGAATTGACAACGCAGGCATGACCGTCGTATTTCACCATAAAGAACGGTCTGCCGTCACTTACGCTGTCCAGCTCCTCGCGGGTGACAAGTCTGTGTTCCTCCACAGAATACGGCGAGGCGCCGAAAGCAATAAGGAGCTTTGCCTTGCTTCGTGCAACAAAATCCCGACACATAGAGATTATCTCTTTGTTGGAACGGGCATCCATGCAGTTCAGTCCCGCATTGAATGTTGCAAATGAGGCAAAATGCTGGTGCGTATCGCAGAATGCTGGGCATAGTGCAGGAACATTCTCGACAGGATAGGATGCATACTGCTCGGGCAGCTCGTTGCCCACATAGGCAATACGCCCTTTATCCTCAACGAGGTAAGTAAAAATGCTGTCGTTGCTGTCAACGGTTAGTATCGCGCCCTTGTAAACCTTCATGCTGTTACTCCTTTTCGTACATTTTGTCTGCTATTTTCATCGCGTGGATTGATTTGTCGTACCACATTTGCTTATCGTCAACTCTCGTTCCGATTGACATTTTATTTATCTACAAAGAATTTTCTTTGAGACAAGTAAAACACTAGTCCCAAAGCACTCCATATTATTAGCATAATATAAGACTGCTTACAGAAATGCACACCAATCAGCCCTGGAATTGGGATAAGTTGTAAGATAATAAATGCTATTGAAAAACAAATTCCAGCAATTGCATAAAATTTTAATCTTGCATTCCCATCTCCGTTTCGTTTCATCGTAACAATTGTTGCGGAAGATGTGAAAAAATATCCTATTGAGGCGCCTATTGCGCTCATATCCACAAACCATCCCAATGCTTCTCTACCCAGTATTGGGCCGGATAATGATACTATAATGCAAAAGATAATGGCGTTTTTTGGGGTATTATGTTCTTCATCAATTACTCCAAACCACGTTGGAAGATACCCTTCTTTGCTCATTGAATACATAAGTCTGCTTGATGCGAGATAAAAGCCCATTATACCCGATAATACAGCACTGGAAACCCCAACTCCTATAAGTGTTTTTCCGAATGTGCCCAACAGTTCCTCTGCAGCTATCAGAAGGACCCAGTCCCCTGCCATAACGCGTTCTGGCCAGTTGTTGAGAGCCGCCGCAGCCACAGTGTTATTAGAAACATAAACAAAACAACCAAAAGCAATTGCTACACACATAACGGTCATTACTTTCTTATAAGAAAACTTGAATTCTTCTGCCGCTTGGGGAATTGTGTCAAAGCCTACATAAGCCCAAGGGGCTATAGCAAATGTCGCTAGTATAGCAGAGACTATTCCCATTTTTCCTTTATGTGAAAATGTGCCTATGTTTTCGATGTTTGTATTCGCAGAAGTAGCCGCGACCTTATCAAATCCCCAAATAGGTTGCATATTCAGGCCATTAGCCTTAGCAGAGCAAACCCCAGCAACGCAAAGAGTAATAGCGCATATCGCAAGCATAGATGCAAGAATAGTTTGAATGATCCCAGCCTTCTTAACACCAAGTATATTTAATATTCCAAAAAGGACCAAGATAAATGATGCAAGCAGGATTTCTCCAAGATAAACGTCAAACCCTGCAATGCAGTAGTGTAGTCCCCATTTCAGAATATCTGCTGAACCATCAATTCCATCAACAATAAGACCAATTGCTGTTGAATTCATTGGTACATTCGTTAAATAAGCAATTACTAAAAACCAGCCGCAAAAAAATGCAGGAACTTTTCCGAAACAATTTTTCGTAAATGTAAATTCTCCGCCTGCTTTAGGATATTTGGGAACCATATACGCGTAAGAGAACGCGATAACAACCATTACCAACGCTCCGAGTATCATTGCTATTGCTGTTCCTGCAACACCTGAGTTTGGCAGAAATTTTTTGCCTGGGTTAATAAATGATCCCCAGCCTATAATGCATCCGAAGGCAATTGCCCACACATGAACTGGTGTCAATTGTTTGTTAAGATTTGAATGAGATGAAGCATTAGTCATATGTTACCTCTTAATATTAGACATCATAGGCTTTATCTATGGTTTTAAGTTCGCGGAAAGTATCTATTTCAATAATATCTTCATCTAAGCAGGGGCGAATTTTTATTTTATATTGACCTTTATATGCTTGATTTGGTACTGTTTCCCAATATCGTTCTTTTCCACCTGGTGCGAAATAAGCTTCTTTAATATGCTCTGCAAGTTTTGCCCCGTCATCAAGGTTGATATAATATATCCCAACCATTTGATATGCGTTCAATCCGCCGACTTTCTCTTCAGTAACAAATCCGTCCTTATCAACTTCTAGACACCAATCATCTGTTCTTTCTTTCCAAATACCAAGAACGTCGGATTGATAGTGGTATTTAGTGATAATGTTCGGATTTTTCACTAACAAATCCGCTTCTAATACATAAGCATTCTGCATGAGATACCGCGCCGCCATTGCAGAGGAAATATTATTTGATTCATTGTAACTTGGATTCTCGATAAATTTAATCATTGGATATTTATAAAGGAGTTGATCAAACTGCTCAGATAAATATCCCCTCACAACATATATCTCCTCAATTCCAACATCTATGCACGCGTCAATAATTGTATCTATTATTCGTTTTCCGTTAACGCGCACAAGAGGTTTGGGGGTGTTAAGCGTTATGGGTACCATACGCGAGCCGAAGCCCGCGGCTATGAAAATGGCACGCTTAACTCGGTAAGGCTCAAGGGCGCAAAGCCCCTCTTCGCTGATTGTGCCCCCTGCGTAATAGCCGAGGTCGTTAAGCTCCTTTAATGTGCGGTTTACAGTGCCGAGACTCATATTTGCCTTTGCCTGTATTTCCCTCTGGGAGATAGCTCCACTGCTCTCCGCCAGAATATTTAGAATATCAAACTGTTTTCTTGTAAGCATAGCCAAACCCATTCTGTTCAATTATTGTATATTTATTGCATAAATTGAACAGTGTTAGTATATTACAGAAAATGTCCGATGTCAATTCGAATCAACAACAGTCACACTCTCGGCACCGTGCCGAGAGTGTGACTGTTGTTTTCATTTACTTTTTTTCCGTGTAGCAGGTATATTGCAAAAAGCCTCAGCTACGCAAAAGAAGGGTATTTACCTTCCCATACGATATCGCGGTAATTTTGTTTATCTGTATCGCCCTCGGTGGAGAAGCACAGTATTACTGAATCCGCGTTTATTCCGAGTTCTTCTTTTAATTTACTCAAGCACGGATTTGTGAGTATTTCAGCCGCGCATCCAAGACCTGCGGCGCCTGATTCACCTGATACAAGCGGAGAATCCTCACCCTTTGGTGCCGCGAGAATTCTCATGCCCTTTGCCGCTATGCAGTCGGGAACTGAGACCGAAACATCGGCGTGGTCGCGGATTATTTCAAAGCCTATTGTGCAAGGTTCTCCACAGCAAAGCCCTGCCATGATGCTGCACAAATCCCCGCCGACATTGTGAGGCTTTCCGTCATCAGCAACCGCACTTTGGTAGTAGCAGTTTGCGTTGTGAGGTTCAACAATTGCTATTACGGGGCGGTTCTTTTCGCCGTAAAATTCTGTAAGGAAGGCTGTGACGGCTCCCGCCATTGCGCCTACACCCGCCTGAAGAAAAACGTGCGTGGGTTTTACATCCCCAAGCTGTTCTATCGCCTCGAGTGCCATTGTGCAGTAGCCCTGCATGATCCAAAGCGGATATTTTTCATATCCCTCCCATGCCGTATCCTGTACCATGATCCACGAGTTTTTTTCTGCCTGCTCATTTGCAAAGCGCACCGCATCGTCATAGTTCATGTCCGTAATACAGGCTTGCGCTCCCTGCGCCTTTATGTTGTCGAGCCTTTCCTGCACGCTTCCTTTGGGCATATATACGACAGCCTTTTGCCCCATCTTGCGTGCCGCCCACGCTATGCCTCTTCCGTGGTTTCCGTCAGTTGCAGTAACGAATGTTAAGGGCTCGCTGTGTTTTTTATTGATTTCGCCTTTTCTTTCTTCGAGGCATTTGAATATTGCATAGCTTCCTCCGAGTGCCTTAAAGGAATTAAGTCCGAAGCGCTTGCTTTCATCCTTCACAAAAACGCCTTTTACGCCGAGCTCCTTTGAAAGTGCTTTCAGCTCACAAAGAGGCGTTATCGAGTATTCCTCCAGAGTATTATGAAAAGCTCTTGCTTTGTTAGCTTCCTCAAGCGAAAAACAAGCTGTGCTGCTTAAAGGATCCCTGTGTGAAAAAGCCGCATATTTGATGTATTTCATGTTCAATCTCCGAAATAGGTGTGTAAGACGAGTTAATATATTTCAGTTTCCCTTCTATTCAAGGTGCTATATATTGAGTAATCCTCAGAGGAAACGATCTGCGTATCCTCGGTTTTTCCTACAGCATTTATTTCCCTGTGTAATAGGTTTTATAGTCGTTTTCCAAATCGACAATAATGTCTCCGTGTCCACCTCTCTCAGTGTATGGGGGCGGCGTTCTCCAGTCTCCGTATTGTGCAGTTAGAACATCCTTCCACCCATTTGGCACTCTATACATTTCACCTTCAAAGATCAAGCGCTCGTTCGATACGCCTGTAAAAGCTTTGCTGTTGAACGAATAGGAAAAACTTGCCTCATTGTCAATAATATAACACAATTCACAGCGTTCAGTATTTACGTACATTATTTTTTCTAAAAGAGTACAAATAGGGGTTCTTAATATCTCAGGAATAATTCCGTGCAAGATTCTCACCTTTTTTTCTGCTTGAATACCTGCCGTTTTTACATAGTATTTCCCTAACAAAATATTCTGGAGTCTAAACGCCTTTTGTGCAAGTTTGCTTATTATTTTCTTTTTTGGTTTTCCTACAACCGGGAAAATATCCATGCAGATTCCGTAGTGAATATCGAAATCTGTCCTGTTGCACTCCATCGAGGTTGTGCCATTCATTCGGATCTTAGTCCAGTTTATCCAAACATTGCGGTCAGTTCGGAAATTTTGAACAAAATACTTCTCGGGATAGTTCTTTTTCGCACATTTAAGGAACTTTCTGTAATTCTTCAAATCCATCACAACATCAATGTCATCATCCCACGGAATAAAGCCCCCGTGTCTCGCCGCGCCAATTAGTGTCCCGTACATGAGGTAGTATACTATCCCGTTTTCATCACAGTATTTTGCAAAATCCTTCAACATTTCGCATTCCTTCATCTGTAGTGCACGTAAATCAAATTCTCTCATTATTTCTCCTAAAATTTGGATCCATTTCTTTTCTCCGTGATTACAAAGTCATTTGATCTAAACAGTATAGAACAACAAGTAATCAAGCACCATTTCCGTATTTGCCAATTCCATACACATCTGCTCGAGGGCACTTTATTATCACCGTTTATTTGACGGGAGCCAGATTTTCATTTTTTCCGCTTCCTTAATAAGCCCATCCCTAAAATCAGGGTGTGCAAGATTTATGAGCATATCGGCACGTTCCCAGCTTGTACGTCCTGCAAGATTAACAACTCCGTACTCTGTTGCAACAAAGTATGTTTGGCTGCGTGGTGTTGTAATAATGTCTCCGCTAAATCTCGGCACAATGCGGCTGTGAAGTTCTCCTGCACTGTCCGTATAGGTACTGGTCATGCAGATAAAGGACTTGCCACCCTTTGACAGTGATGCACCGTTTACAAAGTCAAGCTGACCGCCCGTGCCCGAAATCTGCCGCGTACCCGAGCTTTCGGAGCAGACCTGCCCGAAGAGGTCGGCGGAGATGCAGGCGTTTATGGATATCATATTGTCGTTCTGCGCAATTACATAGGGGTCATTTACATAAGAAAGCGATGCGCCCATGATGTCAGAATTTTCATTCATCCAGTCGCAGAGTTCCCGACTGCCGAGGAACAGTCCAATTACACCCTTTCCGCGATGTAATGTTTTTCGGGCATTAGTGAGCTTCCCTGCTTTATACATGGCATAGTAGCCGTCCGAGCAAAGCTCCGTGTGCATTCCCAAATCCTTTAGGTCGGATTGTGCAATAAGCTCACCCAAGGCATTCGGCATACCACCGATACCTAATTGAATCGTAGCACCGTTACAAATATGTGGCAGAATGTGCTCCGCAAGTTGCATGTCATCCGCCGTGGGAATGGGCATCGGCACCTCAATCAAAGGGGGATTTCCGCTTTCAACAATGTATGTAACCTCGGAGATATGAATGCGCACTGCATCCGTGCCGTATAGCTTCGGCATGTTGCTGTTCACTTCAACAATAATATGCTCACAGCAATCACAGGTGAATTTCGATACTCCCACAGATGCGCCGAAATAGAAATATCCGTCGTCGTCCATATCCGACACCGTCACCATGCAAACATTTGCGGTTATGAAATTGCGGTAATACCATTCGAGATTACGGAAGAGCATGGGCTCAAAAAATGCCTGTCCCCTGTCGCAGAGCCTGCGCTCATAGCCCGAGCAGTGCCATGTATTATAGACAAAATGCTCCATCGTGGGGTCGCATTCTGCCACCATAACAGGTCCGAAAATCAGCGAGCCGCGGATTTTCACATGCTGCAGCTCATCCCTTCTGCGGCTCAGTGCCGCGTCAAGGGCGGGTGCAAAGCCTAGCTGGGTTGTGTATTCAACCCAGTCTCCGCTATTTACGCACTTCACAGCCTCATCGGCAGTGCGAAGCTTTTCTCTGTACAGTGCTTTGTAGTCCATTGTCTTCTCCGTGGGAGATTTACTCCGATGCTATTTTTATGAACAGTCTTTTTATTCTGCTCAATGCTCCGTATATTCTTCTTCGCAGTCTAATGAATATGCTTTCCTTGAAATCTTGCTGCGAATTATTCTCAAGCAGCCTTACAAAGGACTCCTTGTTTCCTCTGTTGTATGCAAACTTAATTCGTCGTTCGTTAAGACTGCGGGGTTTCACATTTTTCATCCAGAAGGCAACACTGCCGTCCTTAAAAACATTGTCAATAACTTCGAAGTATTCCTCCGTCATCATCCCATACCTAAGTCTGAAAAGGATGTTGCACAAAAAGGAGAAATATCGTCTGTTCGTGTATGCGTTGTTGAAGTTATATGTGCCGCTGAACTGCTCCTTATACTCCGCATAGGACTTTATGTAGCCGTAGAGCATATTTGTGTTGCACAATGCTGAAAGGCGATCTCCGCTATCCGTGTCACGGTACTCTACAACAGGAAACTGTTTTAT
The DNA here is from genome assembly GCA_002314685.1 of Clostridiales bacterium UBA1763. Taxonomy (GTDB): domain Bacteria; phylum Bacillota; class Clostridia; order Oscillospirales; family Oscillospiraceae; genus F23-B02. The sequence continues at coordinate 17,374 of DCHB01000025.1, read as the reverse complement.
TACCAAGCTCTCGGCTACAGCCAGACATGAAACTACAAACGGATTGTCCTCCCATATTCTTCTGCTTTCATCGAATAATGTTTGTGATTTTTCGATGAATTCCCGTCTATAGCATTTATTCCACGCAAAGGGTTGCAGAAAGCACTTGCCCTGCGGGCGCACATTTACATGCTCGGGAAGAATATTTTTATAAATATATTCCTTGTCTAATCGTTTATTACAGATACTCCCGTCGGGCAGGCACAGACCTCCAGAGCCGCTTTTGAAGCCTGCACAAATCATATCGGGCATATTGAATTGCTCAATAGTTTTCGAAAGGTCTTTCATTGCATCAGGCACCAAACAGTCATCGGAGTCTAGAAACAGAATATACTCACCCTCGGCGGCTCTCATTCCCGAGTTTCTCGCGCCCGACGAACCCTTGTTATCTTGATGAATCACCTTGATTCTCGGCTCACATTCTGCAAACTCCTTAAGCACTTCAAGCGAGTTGTCACTCGATCCGTCATCGACAGCAATAAGCTCCCAGTCCGAAAAGGACTGCCTCATTACACTTTCAATGGATTCAACTACGCAGTGTGCCCTATTAAACACGGGTAATATTACGGAAAACTTCATTCTTCTGCGAAAATTTTCACTGTCCATTTCTGTCTCCGTTTCTTATGACTTCCAGCGGCGTTCCTCCACAGGAACGTCCTTTATATACTTTGCGGGTATGCCGCCCACTATTGTATTTGGTGCCACATCCTTTACCACCACAGCGTTTGCACCCACTATGGCATTGTCACCCACGGTTACTCCGCCAAGAACCTTTGCACCGCAGCAGAGGACTACGCCGTTGCCAATAACGGGGTTTTTTCCGTTGGTGCCCGAGGCGCCCACGGTTACCTCGTGATTTATCCAGACTTTTTCGCCCACAGACACGGCACTTATACCCGTGGAGAAGCCGTGCTGAATGAAAAGTCCGCCGCCCATGTTCGGTGTGTTCAAATCCAAAGACTCATAGGGCTTGTACCACAGCTTGAACCAGCGTCTCCAAAAACCGCCCTTGTTGCGGTACAGCAGGAGGTTGCAGAACTCGTGCTTCATCTGAAGTAGGATGGCTGTGGCTTTTTTGTCTGACATACCGATAAGCCTGTATTGCTCCTTCCACTCCTCCAGGTCTTTAACCAAAAGCGGATTTTTCCAGTCGATTCCCCAGCCCACCATTGCAAATCTTAGGTACATAAAAAAGTCTTTGATTTTTTCCTTCATAACGGTTCTTCCTTTCGCCGTGAACATTCGGGCTATACGCCCCAGCACCCCGCATGCCTGTGTTGCAAGCACCACCAAGGGAAATCTGCCCGATTTATATGCCGCCTTAACAATCCTTCGTGGGCAACTGTTGCATCCCTCTAATGCTTCCCTGAATTCCACTGATCGAAGCACCTTATTATTAAATCTTATTTTTTTCAGCAGACTTTGCCTGTTATTTTTATTGAAAGTATTTTCCAGAACACGGCTCAAATGATAGAAAACCGTGTTGTAATATGCGGTTCGGCTGTCGCCGCTGAAGACATCCCACTTTATGAGATGTTTTTTTATCGCGGCATCTATCTCCGTGTAGTCCCTAAGCATATCCTTACGGTAGCCCCAGTTAAGCGACTCGCCGCCGTCATTGTAAATATAATTTGCCTTATTGATTATTCCAAACTTTGTATTCTCAAGTGCGTTAAAGTATTCAAGGTTGAATATCAAATCTTCCCCATTGCACAGATCCTCTCTCATGCGAAGCTGCTTTCCCCTTACAAGCTCTGTACGGTACAAATGCAGGCAAGGGCTTTGAACCTGCTCCTTCCCAAAAAGCTCCATATAGTCTTTTCTGTCGCGGACGGAAATCGGCTCGTCCTTGGAGAAAACGTAGCATTCCCCTGTTATGTTCATGCTCTTGAGAGCACAGCCCACGCAACCGTAGTCACCGTCACTCTCCTGAAGCTCCACCATGTCCCGAATGTAGCTTTCCGTCACCTCGTCATCGCTGTCAACGCATACAAAGTATTCGCCCCGTACCTCCTCCATGCCTCGGTTTCGTGCGGCGCTGACTCCTCCGTTTTCCTGGTGGATTACGCGGAGAGTATACCCTTCTGCTCCGTATTTCTCGCATAGTTCGTCGCAGAGCTTTCCCGAGCCGTCAGTGGAGCCGTCATCAATCATGACTATCTCAAAATCCTTATAGCTCTGCGCCACGAGCGATTTTATGCAGCACTCCAGGGTTTTTTCACTGTTATATACTGGAATTATCACAGATACCATAGGTGTTAAAAGCCTCTCTTTTTCTTGTACTGACGGTAAAAATCAAATATTAGCCTTCGCTTAAGCTTGTTTTCAGAAGCGTCGATGAATACTGCTCTGTATTCTTTTTTCAGTTTGCGGTATCTTTCGTTTTCAGCTTCACTTATTTCGTCCGCAAGTCCCACCACATGGTCGAGATATGCCATATCCGTAATTCTTCTGTCTGTCGGCAAGCCGTTTTCTTTGCAGTACCAATAACGCAGAATGCCCGTTTCAAGAAACACAAGCTTAATATCGGTTTCCTTCTCAAAGTCCATAATACTGCCTCTTCTAATCACATAACAGTACAAGACATCAGATATATAGCAGGCTCGGTTACACTCTTTGAGCACTTTGTGAATAATAAATTCGTCTTCGTGTATTTTCCCGAAATCATATCTTATATTATTGAACACTTTTTTTCGGTAAAGCTTGTTCCATGCAACAACTGTACGCCAATTTGAGTACAGTAGAGCAAAAATATCCTCTTTGTCCAAATATGTCCCGTCGGGAAAATCATGCGGTTTTTCTACGGATATTCCTTTTTCGTCCACCCTCTCGAAATCGCACATACACACATCTGCTTCATTTTCAATGCAGGCATAATACAGCTTCTCCAGATAGTCCTCAGCTACCCAATCGTCGCTGTCGATAAAGCATAGCCACTCGCTGTCGCTGTACCGAAACGCGCGGTCAATGCCCGCGTTTCTCGCATCGGACAGTCCGCCGTTTTGCTTGTGTATGACATGAACGCGGGGGTCTTTTTCCGCATACTCATCGCAGATTTTGCCGCAGTTATCGGGCGAGCCGTCATCGACGAGGATAAGCTCAAAATCCGCAAACGACTGCGCGAGAATGCTGTCCACACAGCGCTCTATGTACTTTTCAACCTTATAAACAGGCACAATTACACTGATTTTCGGCATCTGTTTTCTCCTCAGGGAAAGCCAAATTACATATTTTTCATTACCGCATCTTTCAGCTTTACATATTCGTTACTGTAAGCTGAATAGTCATAGCGGCAGTCTTTTATCCTTATCAGTTCATCAAGATACTGCTCAACCTGCGAAATATCATCCGCCATTTTTATAAACGGCAGTTCCTTGATCCATTCGTAAGTTCCCGTAATTTTATGGTTGTTATTCCGCAGAACAATGCACGGCTTGTTGCACAGTGCGGCAAATACCATGCCGTGAAGCCTGTCGGTTATTACAAGCTCTGCCGAGGCAAACTCCGAAAGCTTTGCCTTAATCACGGCTTCCCTCTCGCTCTTGTCTATCCACGTCCTGTTTGCCGTAATCATATCGGACACTCCGCAGCTTAAGCTCTTATCGGTCACTACCCGCTTCAGCTTGTCCGTTGCTTCGTCCGTCAGCACGCACTCTCCGTCATTGCGCATGACAAGCAGGACGCCTTTGCATTCATTTTTTTCGATATGCAGCACATCGGGATTCATCGACAGGACAATATCCGGGGTAAGAATAACGTTCGCATCGGGATAGCTTTTTTTCATAAGCTCATAGGAAAGCTTTTCTCTTGCGGTGATAGTGAGATTCCTGCGCCCGTTGTAGTATGGCACAGAGTTTGTCAGCTCGCGCTGCCCGTCTTCATCATCGGTGTAGAAAAATGTCTGAGGGAAAATAATCATGGGGTTAATGTCAAGCTGTGTCATAACATTTCGGCGGAACAGCTCCTCATTAAGCCACTGATTTCCCATATTGCCGCCACCGTGCATGCAAATAAGCTGTTTCCTTCCGCGAAGCTTTTTTGCAATTTGCTTTTCGTACTGAATATATTCCTCTACGGTGATTTCCTTGATATGTTTTTTATCAATTCCGCAGCCTTCAAGGAAAAGGAGCTCGGCGTATGCTATGGCATTATCTCCTACGTTTGTGTGAACGGGAGTGCCGACCACATAGACATTTTTTCTGTTCCATGTGCTCAGATAATGCAGATATTTTCTTTTCTCCAACCATTCACGCAGGCTTTTTCTGACACTTGAAAGCCATCCGTGTATCCGTTTTTTCATGTTTCTTTCCTTACACTTCCGTAATCTTCAGTGCTCCGTTTGTGAAGCTGCCCCACCAGCTTGAATTCCAGCTCATTCCGTGGTTGAACTCGGGAGAGGCTTTCACCGTAATACCCGCAATATCTCGGAGAACCTCGAGATTTCGGTCGGCGTTCATTTCTCCTACCTCATACAGCACGAAGGTGAAGGTGTACTGCCCGGGGACAACATTCGATGTATCCATCTCAACATCAAATGTCCTGATTTCACCGCCTGCCATCAGAATTGTATCTTCATTGCAGGACATAGTTACTATCGTGCCCGACAGCGTTTTCATTATGATTCGCACAAGGAAGGGGAAGCTTTCCGCGCTTCTGTTTTTTATTTCAAGGCTAAAACGGAGCTTATCACCGTAGGGCGATATGCCCTCCTCATTATTGAGGTCAATGCTCTCTATCGTGGGGTTTTTCCCCGCTTCAAGCTCACGCATTTCGTCTGTAACTGCAATTTTATTTACGTAGTCCCTGTCTCTGCCGAGATAAATGTTTATGCCCGTTTCAACATCTCCGTTATAGATAATATGTCCGTGGCTGAGGACAATCACACGCTCGCAGAGCTGTCTTATGGTGTTCATGTTATGGCTGACGTAGAGCACTGTTCTGCCCTCGTCCTTCGACACCTTGCTCATTTTCTCTATGCACTTTTTCTGGAACGCCATGTCGCCGACGGCGAGTACCTCGTCCATAATCATTATCTCGGAATCGAGATGCGCCGCGACGGAGAAGGCGAGCTTCACGTACATACCCGAGGAGTAGCGCTTTACGGGGGTGTCGATGAACTGACGGCACTCGGAAAAGTCGATGATGTCCTCGATTTTTTTATCAATCTCCGCCTTCGTCATGCCGAGGATTGCGCCGTTCATGTAAATATTCTCGCGTCCGCTTAATTCGGGATGAAAGCCCGTGCCGACCTCGAGCATTGAGGCAATTCTGCCGTTCATCTCGATACTGCCCTCCGTGGGGGCGGTGATGCGGCAGATGAGCTTTAATAGGGTGGATTTGCCCGCACCGTTGTGCCCGATTATGCCGACACGCTCACCCTTGTTCACGGTGATATTTATATCCTCGAGGGCGAGGAACTCCTCTCCCGTTCTTCCTATTGACTTGTCGCCAATCTGCTTAGTCGGGTCCTCGAGACCTTTTCTCGCGGCACGCTTGCGCTGAAGCTCGTCGCGCAGGGTTGTGCCGCCAATCATGCCCAGCTTATATTTCTTGCTGACGCGTTCAATTTTCAGTATTTCTTCCGACATAGTCTTCTCCAATCAGACCGTATCCATAAATGTGCGCTCGACCTTGTTAAACAGCGAAATGCCCCACGCGAGCACTACCAGTGTGAATATCCACGACCAGCCGTAGCTGAGCCAGTCAAGCGAGCCCGCCTGCCCACCGAGGAAGCCGTAGCGCATCATTTCGATTATCGGCGTCATGGGATTTGCACGGGCGATAATGTGCAGTACCGCACTGCTTTTGAACAAATCCATGGAGTAGGCAACCGGCGTTGCATACATCCACAGCGACACACCGAAGCCCACGAGAAACTGCAGATCGCGGTATTTTGTCGTCGCCGAGGATATGATTATTCCACAGCCGAGCCCCAACATAGCCATCTGCAAAATGAGCACGGGTGCCATAAGCACGCAGAGATTTATGCCTATGCTGTACTCGGGGATAAACAGATAAATTACGAGGAACACGAGGAACATCGCCGACTGAATTGCAAAGCTTATCAGCTGGCTTAGGGTAGTCGAAACAGGCATACACAGGCGCGGGAAATACACCTTGCCCATAATACCGCTGTTTGCGATAAAGGTTGACGATGTCGCGGTAAGACAGCCTGAGAAAAACTGCCACGCAATGTTGCCGCACATGTAAAACAGAAATGTCGGCACCGCGCCGCACTCCGCCAAGCCCGCAACGTTACCGAAGATGAACGTAAACACGACTGTGGTCAAAAGCGGCTGAATAATAGCCCATGCGGGGCCAAGCACAGTCTGCTTGTATTTTGATACGAACTCTCTTTTAACCAGCAGCAGTATCAGGTCGCGGTGCTTCCAGATCTCGCTGAAATTGAAGTTGAGATTGTTCGTATCCGCACTTATTTTTTTATAAAACTTTCCCTGTTCCAAATTATGTATCTGCCTTTCCGAAAGCACTGTTAAGCTTTTGCTTTATAAATCCGAAGCCTCGGATGAAAATTTCCTGCGAGGGATATGCCGAGATATAAATGTCTTTCCTTTGCTCAAACGGAATCATTGCTTTATGAGTTTCCATATACGCCCGAAGCTTTGTACGAAGCTCATCGGTTTCCTTTTTCGATTCTTCGTCGCTTTGACCTTTCAGTAGCCAAATTGCATTTGAATATGCCTCTGCGTATTTCTCAACCTCAAGTCTGTACGCCTTCTGCCACGGACTGTTTTTGAAAAATTCTATGTGCTCAGCAAATGCCCGTAGCGCATCGGGGAAAAGTTTAATATAGTTGGATTTTGACACTCCATCTCTATTGTCAAAATAATAGTACAGTACATTATCCATTACTATAAGCTTGTTACATCCGAACAAGACCTTATAGGAAACGAATTCGTCTTCTCCTATAACGCCATCAGGAAATCGCAGGGCTTCAAACAGTTCGCTCTTATACAGTTTTCCCCACGGCACAACTGCTCCTGTTCTGTCTTTTACCCAATATTCCTCGGCATTCTCAGCGGAAATAAGCGCCGTTTCAGAACCATTGTTGACTTGAGTACCATCCTCAACAGTCTTATATCTGCATGCAGAAACATCTGCACCGAACTCCTTTACTGCTTCAAAAAGCATTTTCAGGTAGTCTGGGTGTACCCAATCATCGCTGTCTATGAATGCAAGCCATTCTCCTTTTGCAATGTCAATACCTGCATTTCGTGCAGATGCGGCACCGCCGTTTTGCTGATGAATTACGCGGATGCGGGCATCCTTTGAAGCATACTTATCGCATATTTTTCCACAGTAATCGGGTGAGCCATCATCAACGAGAATAAGCTCAAAATCCGTGAACGACTGCGCAAGTATGCTGTCAATGCATCTGCTGAGATACGCCTCAACCTTATACACGGGCACTATTACTGAAATTTCCATTTTCTGAAATCTCCGATGTTCTGCTTAATCCAATTTGCCGCACTGTGACGGAGCTTTGTGTACTCTCTTCTGCAAATTAGCTTTGTTGTTTCGCCGTTATATATCATCATCGCGTATTCGCTGTCTTTTATTATCGGCAACAGCTCATGTGCATCGACCCATGCTTTGTAGTCACTGCAAATGAGCTGAATTGCTTCACTTTCGGAGACCGAGATTTTTTCTCTTGCAAGCGTTAAATACAGAGATGACAGGATTTTTTTGTTTTCACTGCCAAGGCTCTTGAGTGCTTCCTCGATTTTATCCACTACTTCCGAAATATGCGCTATTCTTTTCAGCCTTCCTCCTGCGTTTGAGCCTCCCTCTGCCTGTCTGTAATGATAGACTGCCTGAGGGCATAATAGGACATTTTTACAATGCTTCAATATCTTTAGCGAAAACTCAAGGTCCTCGTAGAGAAACATATCCTCACGAAGAAAAAGGCTGTTATTTTCAAGAACGCTTCTTTTCACAATTCTGTTGCACAGTGAACTCATACAGTTTCTTTCAAACATCTCGTACAGCATTTCATTGCACTCGGAATTGCTCAAAACGCACTCTGCGGGAGGCAGAATTTCATCCTGACGGTAAAGCTTGCCGTTATGATAGTAGTCGAACGACATACCGAATATAGCCATGTCAATCGAGCCGTCTGCTTCCACTTTTTTTATGACGTGTGCAAGCTTTTCCGCATCAACGGCATCATCGGAATCAACAAACATCAGATATTCGCCCTGTGCGGCTTTTATCCCCGCGTTTCGCGCGGCGGAAACGCCCGCGTTCGCCTGATGCACGCATTTAACGCATTCGTTTTTTGCCGCAAGGCTGTCACAGATACTTGCCGTACCGTCTGTTGATCCATCGTCAACAATGAGAATTTCAAAACTTACAAGCCCCGATGCCGACACGCTTTTTACTGTATCTTCAATTGTCTTTTCGCAGTTATATGCGGGAATTATCACGCTGAATTTTGGCATAAGCATTCCTCTCAGTGCGTTGCATCACTGCCACATGAATCTGAACGGCATGTAGGTCGGTGAGTTTGTGACCATTGTTGCGAAGCGCCATGCGGCAAAGGCGCAGAACACAAACGGTGCCACCGTTTTCATTCTTCTGTCGGATATCACGTCCAAAAACGGACTTTTCTTCTCGCACTTTTCAAACACAAGCGGGATGAATACGATTGCCGTTTGGAAATAGTAGTCGGCAAGGCGCTCGAAAATGTTGTTGTAGCCGCAGAAGGTCTGGAAAATTATTGCCACACCCGCGAACACGAGCAGGGTGTTGTATAGTCTGTCATCGGGCGTCGGCGGTCGGAGTGCAACCGCGGCAACGACTATGACTATCATAATGACAACCTTGTTTCGCAAAAACTTTATGCCGTCCAGACCGCCTTCTATATCTCCTTTGCCGTATGAATCGAGCATAAGCTGGAGAATCTGTTCACGGAAAATATACGTAAGCAAAAGCACCGCCCCGAGGACAATTAGATACCTTTTTCCGACTTTAATCTGCCCTATGATATACGAGGGCAGGAAAACGAGTGCTGGGAAATGAAACCACGACGCGAGCAGGGTAAGCAGTATGAATTTTATCAGCTTTTTTTCCATTACTGCGTCAAACGCAAACAGCAGTATCGACATCGCAATCGCCTGCTTGAGTATGTCAAACAGCATGAGAAAATACAGCAGTCCGAGGAAATACAAAACGCTTTGCATTGGGTCGGGCGAGTATCTTTTAACAAAATGGGCATAGGAGAACATAAAAAACGCCGAAATTACGGTTATAAAGGTCTGATAATCGCCGTCTGAGAGCTCATATACGAGCTTCATCAAATATGAAAAACCGAGGTTGTAGTTTTCGTCGTCCTCACTTGCAATATCGTCCCACGCCGTGTTTTTCATTCCGCGGTACGACACAACATAGGACCCGTTTGAGCCTGATGCGTCACTTCCGAAGGCATTTACATCACGCAAACCCATAATGCAAAACAGCAGGAGAAATGCGATCACTATGTACTTTTTATTTCCCCTGACATATCCGTGCATCGAAAATCCCAACAGGATTATCGCGGCAAGCATCAGTGTGTATGCGTTAATCATTTATGCTCTCTCCGAGAATGTTTTCAAAATAGCGTTCTGTTTCAGACACGAGACTTTGAGTTGAAAAATCTCTTCCGCGTTTTACGGCTTTTGCGGCGTAGTCTGCTCTCAGTTTTTCATCCGTAAGCATCGCCTTCAAGCCCTCGTATATTCCGTTTTCGCTGTTGTCGCAAATAAGCCCGTACTCTGAGTCGCCGAGAATTTCGCGCATTCCGCCGCAGTCGGTCGTGACAATCGATTTTCCGAGTATCACGCCCTCGGTTACGAATGTGCTGAAGCCCTCATATTCCGACGAGCAGGCAAGCAGCTCAGCCTCGCGCAAAAACGGGTAAGGATTATCAAAAAAGCCGAGGAGCTTTGCCGTCTCCGAAAGCTTATTATCATCAATAAATTTTTCGAGCTCCGTTCTGTCGGGACCCTCACCGAGAATCCACACATTGTGCTCTACGCCCTCATTGAGCAATCGTTTATGCGCTTTCAAAAGGCGCATATATTTTTTCGGCGCCGACAGTCTGCCGAGCGAAACGACCGTCATAGGCGGCATTTTAATCCCGTCGGGCAGAGGCAACAGTGCCTTTTGCTTTATCTCGTCATCGTCAACGGTGTTATACACAAGCTCAGTCGGAATACCGTCGCCGAAAAGCTCGCGGAAGCTGTCCTGCACATTTTTCGACACGCAGATGACCTTGTCAAACTTCTCGTAATACTTTCTCGTACCTACGGCAAAGCCCTGCGGGTCTGACATCGCCTTTTTCAAATCGCAGTGCACCCACGCAAGCTTCTTTGCCTTTTTGTTTGCGGACGACGCCATGACCTTAGTCGCGCCGCACTCAAGATACGCGCACTCAATGTCGTAATCGTCCTTTACGTGCAGGTTGTATGTGATACCGAGTGCCGCCTCCACACGATAGCGCAGAGCATTCGTGCGGCTTCGCTCGGCGCACACGGACTTGTAGTGCACGCCCTCGACGAGATACTTTTTCGCATCGCAGGGCCACACAGTCTGCACAGTAATGTCAAATCTGCTTTGGTCCATATTATTGACGAGGTTGCGCAGGACCTTTTCCGCCCCGCCTTCTGTTAAATTTTCGACAAAAAACAGAATTTTAATCATCAGTCATACTTTTTATGTACAAATTGCAAAGCTTCTCTGCAAATATTTTTGAGTCAAAGCCGTATATATTGACCGCCTCAATCACCGTATTCTTGTCGGCACGACCCTGCTCAATCGCCCTTTCCACCGCGTCCGCCCATTCTTCCGCAGTGTTTTCAAGCTTAAGCCACTGAACGCTGCCTATTCCGAAATCAACCTCGTGTGAGTATGTATCTGCGGTCACACAGGCAAGCCCCGCTGCCTGTGCCTCTATCATAACAAGCGGCATTCCCTCATAAAGTGAGGGCAGCAGGAACGCGCTCGACTTGCGCATCAGCACGTCTATGTCTCTGCGAACACCGAGGAGCTTCATATAGTCGCCGATTTCCTTTTCCGCTATTGCTTTCTTAACCTGTTCATCGTAGTCTCCGCCGCAGTTTCCCGCACATAGGATGCGGATTTTTTTGCCTCGGGTTTTGAATACTTCAGCAATTTCGGCAGTGAACAGCTGATTTTTTACTGAAGAAAATCTGCCTACCTGAATGACATTAACCCAGTCATCGCAGAGCTCTCCGCTTTCGACCTTGTCGTATTGCTCGATAAATCTGCCCGTATCAACGGAATTGAACACAAGATGATAATTGTCCTGCTTAATGACCTTTTCTCCGTAGAGAAATTTTCCCGCAAAGGATGAGCAGGCAATAAACTGTGTCGCATTGCGGATAATCAGCTTCTGCATAACACGGTTGTACAGCCTTCGGACAAGACCTTTTTTCTCATCGAGGCTGTCGCCCTCCATCCAATTATGGGCGTGCACAAATCTGTGCTTTACTCCTGCGAGTCTTGCAGTAAGCAATACCATTCCGCTGTGGAACAACTCATGAGAATGGACGATATCATAATCCCCGCCCTTCATAACACGGAACAGGGCTCTGCAATAGCGCAGAAAACGCCTGCCCTCTGTTTGCGGTATCTTAATACATTTTGCCCCGAGAGCTTCCATTTCCTCTTTGTAAAACGGATTGTCTGCGGTTGTCGTAAAATCTATCTGAAATTTTCCCTTGTCTGCCTGCCGCAGAAGGTGCATGAGCTGGTTTTCTATACCGCCGAAGCTCATAGTTCCCGCAACTATTAAGACTTTTATTTTTTCCATAGCAGTCCTTTATTTATATCCGTGTTTTTCCCGAGCGACCTTCTCCGCCCCGCCAATATACAGTTTTGCAACGATGTGTAATACGTAGGGTATATCTTTACCTGTGTAACAACACCCACACCATAAGATCAATAACAAGTACCAAGTTAAATCTAATCGGCAAGGTTATTAGGGTACAGTATCTTGTTTTAGGATAGTCATATTGCTTTTGGTTTATCTCTCTGCAATGCTTGCGAAGGATTTTTAGCCTTTTGAAAAAACTAACGCCGCCCCTGCGGAGATCCTTTGCACGTTTATATATAACGCGGGCGTCTCCAAAATTCATTGCCGCAAAGTATTGTCTCTTTTCCTCAGCAGAAATATCCGCATTGAAAATAGCGTCCCTTGCGTATTTGCCCGTTATTGCAAACTGCTCGTCAAGGTTATCTTGATGTTTTCTCGAGAGTGAATTTTCGTTTTCCGTACTGACAAAATACACCTGCTTGCTTGACACTCTATAGCTCTTAATGTGAGTTGAGTAAGCAATATTAAATGCTCTGTCCTCCGCTATTGATGCTCCCTCGGGAAAGCGAACATTGCACCCGCTAACTATTTCTCGCTTATAGATTTTTGCTACAGGTCCGTTAATTGACTTGTTACATATATCTTCAATTATTTTTGAAATCGCTGTTTCTCTACTCTTTGCACTAATTCCAGCGTTAATATTACGTGCAGTGCAGAATGAAAACCTAATGAAATCGTAATTATATTCCGACAGCACATCATCTATACTCAAGAAATAGTCATCAGTCACCCAGTCATCGCTATCAACAAAGGTAATATATTCTCCGCTTGCGACATCAAGCCCCGCGTTTCTTGCAGTTGAAACTCCGCCGTTCTCTTTATCAACGAAAATGACCTGTTGATATTCTTTCTCATATTGCTCACAGATCTCACGGCCGTTGTCAGTTGAACCGTCATTTATGAGTATTATTTCAACGTCCTCTCTCTTCTGCGAGAGCAGGCTGTCCACGCATCTGCGCAGTGTTTTTTCAGCGTTATAAACGGGTATTATCACCGAATACTTAGGGTTCATACTTTTCCCTCTTTAATGAGTTCCTCATAGTTATGTTCAAAATCAATGAGTATCGGGTGGTGCGTCCACACGCGTTCTTCTTCGGGAGGCAGCTTCATATAGTCGCCGTACATAGTCTTCAGCATCTCGTCTACATCTCTTACGGCTATGTATTCCCTATCGCTAAATGTGATATTCTGTAAATTGTCGAAAATGGTCGCTTGAAAAAACCTTCGACTATCTGCAAGCGTGGCGGCAGACATATATTGCGCTTCGGTGTGCCTATTCCATCGGCGGCTTCTTTTTCCAAAAAATATGCTTATCACGAGGTAATACTTCTTCGGCACAATTTTAAGGAGTACTTTCTCTATAAAGCCCGCAACGCCTTTTGTTCCGCTTGTGTATCCGCGGTTAAACAGCAGACTCAGTGCAATAAGGAAATACTGCCATTTTCTACTCAATTTCCTGGGCGCAACCCTGTCGCAGGGAAAAACATCTATGTATATTCCCGTGTGATATGACACATTTTTTTCATACTCAAATTGCAAAAATGTAGTATTATCCTTGCGAATTTTTATAAAATTATTTACAAGATCATCGTGCTTTTCATCATCTTGTAGCAAAAATTCCTCGGGTGCTACATCATTCCATATTGTTTTTAGCTTTTCATAATCCTCACGCGGCATCATAACGTCAACATCATCATCCCACGGGATAAAGCCGCCGTGTCTTACTGCGCCGAGCAATGTGCCGTAGGCAAGCGAATAACGCAGGTCATTCTCTCTGCATACCTTATCAAATGCGTCAAGTATGCTTTGTTCTTCAGCCCAGACAATCTTTAGCTTATCTTCGTCATAAATATTAACCATTCAGTGCCTCTTTATAGATCCCCATGACGGTTTCCACTATGCTTTTCTCGTCATAAACTTTAATTTCATCAACCTGCTGTCGTGTGGGAACACCCTTTATGCAGGCTTTTTTAATTTCTTCCGCCATTGCAGCATCGTCGTTCAACTTAACCAACGCACCGTAGCCACTCTGTCGCACAACATCGGCACTGCCGCGAACATCGGTTGAGATTATGTACTTACCACTTGCCGCCGCTTCAATCAGGTTAATAGGCAACCCCTCTTGACGGCTGGATGAAATTACGCAATCACTTATTACAAGCAGTTTATCAATGTCGCGTCTGTAGCCCATAAACTGTACTCTGTCAGCGATTCCGAGGTCGTCACACTGCTTTTCGTATTTGTCTCTGAGAATAGGTTGGCCCGGCAAAAGTGCAATAACATTTGGCAGTTCGTTTTTTATTCTCGCTATTGCTTTGAATATCATAGGCTGATTTTTACGTTCAGATAAATCTGCCGCGTACAGCATAATAAAATTATCTGCTCCGAAACCGCATTCTTTGCGCAAAATTTTCTGCTGTTCGGGAGTGGATATTGAAAATTTTGAAAGGTCAACACCTACACCGTTTATTTTGACAATTTTCCCCATTTTGAATTTTTTTCTCACGGCAAGGTCATAGTCTTCCTGATTGATTGTAATCAGCAAATCTGTGTGCTTAGAGAGTAATTTTTCGACAGGGTAGAACATTAGCCAGTTTTTCTTTGGTGCGCCTTTGTAGAAGTGGAAACCGTGGGCAGTGTATATGACCTTTGATCCTTTTTTGCGTGCAGATTTTGCTGCGAGTCGGGTGATGACCGCGCCCATTGGGGTATGGCAGTGAATGATATCATAGTTTCCCTCATCAATCACCTTTTTAAGTTCTTTATATGCCCTAATATTTTGTGGCTTAAAAGGGCTACGCTCAAATGGTATTTCAAAAACCTTATCTATGCTTGAAAGGTCAAGCCCCTGCTTGTCCGCCGAGTTATCCTTAAATGCAGCGTGCACTTCATGTCCCGCAGATTTTAGTGCCCGAATAACAGGCATATGAAATTGTCCTATATGGCTTCGCACTGTGGCAACAAAGAGTATTTTCATGGCGTCCCCGATTAGAAAGAAATATGGCTGTTTATGATGTAATACATATTGATCGCCCGTTTTCTGAGCTTTGTTTCGTTCAAATTCACCACGCGGATCCCCATATCGTAAAGCTCCTCGTTCATGAGCTTTTTCATATCCATGTGGTGCTTGTCGCTGATTCTGTACTCAAGCGGCACTCTCAGCAGTGTGTCAAGCCATCTGCGGTTATTGTATGGAATCGTGATGTCGTGACATTGCTTCATAACGCCGATATTAAGTCCGCATTTTCCGCCGTGCATCATCTCCCACACAAAGAAATCGCTCTCATCGTAGTTGTATAGATGATTTTTCAGATCAGTGTTCTTCAAATATTCAGCAAAGTAGGCGTCAGTTTCCCTTGCAAGTCGTCTGTCAAGGAGGAAAATCTTGTAGAGCGATGTGTAGTTTCGGGGGCTAAGGCTCTTGGGATAACTTGTTCTGCCGAAATATTTATACGCATAGGCTCGGATTGTCTCGGATATCCAGCTTTTGACTTCAACATCACAGGTATCTGAGTTTATAAGCACAATCTTTTTTCGAACATCGTTGTCTTTGCAATAACCGATATTTCCGTCATTGTGTTCAAATATCTTTTTATAAAGCTCAAAATTTGGCACTTCGGCATTGTTATCGGGAATCTGATAGGTCGTGTGCTTTACATTGAAATGCCCGCTTATCTCCTCAGCCTTTTCGGCATCCACCGACTCGCGGTACATGGCGATATAACTGAAGGTCTCATATTTATCATAGTTGCCGTTTGCCGCGGCAAAGGTTGTATTACTGTCAACTCCGCCCGTGAGGGAAATCGCAGGGCGCTTCCACTTTTTCGGAATAAGCTCCATAGTATTCTTAAAAATGCGTGAGCCCTCAGCAATTATCTCGGCATATTCCTCCTCGGTTTCCGCCATTTTTATCTCTTTGTTGGGATAGAAGCGGGTTACCGAGTATTGCCCGTTTTCAAGGCTTACATAGGTGTTGGGAATTATGCGCTTAATACCCTCAAAGCAGGTTATATCCCCCGGCATATAGTTGCCCATCATGTAGTGATACCATCGGTAGGAAACAAGTCTGCGCACATAGTCAAATGTTTCAAGACCGCATATATCTCCAATCAGGCGCATGTGTGAGGCTATGTACTGCTTTCCGTCCACCTCGCCGTAACATCCGTACTGCATACCTGAGGCGTCAAGCTGAAATTCAATTCCGCCAGCCTTGACCACACCCGTTATATATACGCCTGTGAGCTCGTCAAGAAGCTCCTGATATGCCTCGGTGCCATAAGCCTCAGCAGCTTTCTCAAGAATTACCGATTCCTCGTAATCCATGCTGTACGGATTGTAGGCGTGACCGATCAGAAATGCCACATTTCCCTCGTACTCCGCTGTAAACAGCTTTACGCCTCTGTAAATCCAAAAGTTATAACCGCCGATAACGGTCTTATCCCAGTTTCCGTAGAAGGGAAATTCGTTTTCGCATTTTATCTCGCTGTCGGTGATGAGAAATCCTTTCTCAAACAGATGCTTTTGCATCTCCGACACATTGTCTAATTCTTTCTTCAACATAGCTCTACCTCTGGTAAAAACCATTATCAACAACTAATGGGCATAGTATCGCATAGTAAATCAATAATATTATAATACAGCAAAAGATAGATGTAAATATAAATAATGTATATTTGCGGTGTTAATTTCAAATTTTTTACACAAAATCGCCCGTATTTTTCGGCAACACTCGCAAGCGCTCGGATGTTTTTGCGAATAATTTGGATTTTTGTGCAGAAAATATCTGCGTACAAGTTTTCGTCAAAGGAGATAAATATACATGAAAGCAACCGGAATAGTCCGCAGAATCGACGACCTCGGCAGAGTTGTTATCCCCAAGGAAATCCGCCGCACCATGCGCATCCGCGAGGGCGACCCGTTGGAGATATACACCGACAAGGACGGCGAGGTCATATTCAAAAAATACTCCCCCGTGGGTGAGCTTACAGACTTCGCCGCACAGCTCTGCGACAGCCTGCACAAATCCACCGACGCGATTTGCGCGGTTTGCGACCGTGACAGTGTTATCGCCATTGCGGGCGGGGCACGGCGCGAGCTCAACGAAAAACGCATTTCGTCCGAGCTTGAACGCCTGTGCGAAAACCGAAGCGCCTACCGTCACACGACGGGCGCGGGCATCAGCGTTGCCGACGGAACGGACGGCTTTTTTGTCAAGGCAGCGGCGCCAATTATATCCGAGGGCGACGTGCTCGGCGGGGTGCTTTTTGTTTCGCCGAAAACCGCCGTGCCCTGCTCCGAGCTTGAATACAAGCTCGCGCAGACTGCCGCAGGCTTTCTCGGTAAACAGATGGAATGCTGACAGCTTTTCTCCCATAAAGCACGAAAAAGGGCACTCTCTTTGTGAGAGTGCCCAAAGGCTTTTTGTTGTCGGCTATCAAA
>DCHB01000079.1:3815-26255 GCA_002314685.1 Clostridiales bacterium UBA1763 | reverse complement strand
TAAAAAAAGAAAGCAGTCGCTTTTGCGACTGCTTTCTTTTTTTATTTGCTTATTCAGTTTCTGCGGTTGTTTACGATTATGAGAAATCTCAACAGCTGTGCGAAGGATACCGCAAGCGCGGCGACATAGGTCATTGCCGCGGCAGACAGCACCTTTTTAGCTTCCTTGTATTCCTCGCCGCGAAGCAGTCCCGTTTCGTCAATCGTTTTCAGCGCTCTGTTGCTCGCATTAAACTCTGTCGGCAGGGTAACAAGCTGAAAAACGGTGCTCAGTGCAAAGCAGGCACAGCCTATATACGCGAGCATTATAAACACCTCGCCGAAGGAGGCAAGCAGGAGACCGAGAATAATAAGCGGCACGGAAAGCCTTGAGCCGAAGTTCGTTATCGGCACGATTGCGGTGCGGATTTTTACGGGCGCGTAGTTCGTCGCGTGCTGAATTGCGTGACCGACCTCGTGGCAGGCAACGCCTACGGCAACAGATGAACAGCTGTCATACACGGTGTCAGACAGACGCACGACATTTGCGCTCGGGTCGTAGTGGTCGGTAAGGTCACCCTTGATGTGCTCAATTCTGACGCTTGAAAGCCCGTTGCGGTCAAGCACCCAGCGCGCCGCCTGCGCACCCGTGATGCGGCGGGAATTACAGCTGTTTTTGTATTTTTTGAAGGTCTTGTTGACCTTGTTGCTTGCCCACATCGAAAACAGCACGGCGGGCAAAACAAGTATTATATAAGTCCAGTCAAGATACATTTTACATACCCAATTCTTCGTCGATTAAAACGATCTCGAACTTCTCCATGCCCATCATCGGGCCCCACATTACGAGCATGGCATTGCATACGCGGTCTGTACTGCGGCAGTCGTGGCACTTGCCGTCAAGCTTGCAGGGAGTTTTAACGTCAAAGCGCTGAACGTTGCTGACAGCGGCGGTGTTGCGTGCGCGGTAAACCGCGGACTCAAAGTCGGGGCAGATTTTGTTCGTGCCTGCGACAATATAGACCTTCTTGTTGCCGAACACCATACCCGCGAGGCGATTGCCTCTGCCGTCGATGTTGATAATCTCGCCCGTCTCGGCGATTGCGTTTGCGCTTGAAATGAATACCTCAGCGGCGTTCTCCTTGTATAAGGTCTCCATGCCGGGCTCAACCCAATGCCAGTAAACCTCATTGCCGCAGTCCTTGAGCTTGTCGAAAAGACCGAGCTGCTGTACGGTCTTGCAGCCGCCTATACCGACGGTGGTATTGTTAATCTCGCCCGTTAAATATGCGCAGGCTTCCTCGCCCGTTGCAAAGTGGGAGACCTCAAAGTGACGCGCCTTGAGATTATTTATTGTTTTTTCAATATCCATATGTACCCTCCGATATAATGAATTTGATTAGATTATATAATCAAATTCATTATTTTTCAAGGCGTTTTTCCATTTCGCATATCAAATGCGAGGCAGATGAAACAAGCTCCTCGGCAAGCTCGGCATCCGAGGCATTCGCACCGATTTGCAGGGCGGCACAGTCGGGCAGGGCGGAAATACGAAGCTCGTAGCCCTCGCCGCGCAGACAAAAGCCGTCGTCAAATTCGGCACCGAGGTCGATAAATGCCGAGCATATTCTGTCCATGAGCCGTGCCCTGTCATAGCAGGGCACATTTTCACAGTGCAGAAAATCGTCGTGCTCGTCGGTGCTGAATGAGCACGGCTCGGATACCTCAAAGCCCTCGGTAAGCTCGAGCTTTAATCTGCCGCATAAAGCGTCACAGCAGCATTCGTAGAAGCTTTTAGGCGTTCCTATATCGCACCAATAGCCGTCAAGCGGACATCCCGAAAGCGTCTGCCCCTGCGCAAGAAGTGCGGGGAATAAATCCTTAGCGAAGTCGAAGGGAGCACCCTCGGGTACAAGCTCCATAGCACGGGGAGATACGACATAAATCCCCGTGTTTACGAGGTTCGTGACGACACGCCGCCAATCGGGCTTTTCAGTAAACGAGCGAATACAGCCCTCACCGTCGCACAGAGCAAGCCCGTAGCGCAAAGGCGTACTGTGCGGATAAAGGGCAAGCGTGACGGCACTTTTGCGTTTGCGGTGCGCCTCTATAAGCCTTGTGAGGTCAAAATCACAGGCGGCGTCTCCGCTGATGACGAGAAAATCCTCGTTTTTATAAAAATCCGCGCAGTTTTTAACTCCGCCCGCAGTGCCGAGAGGCTCGTTTTCAACTCGGTAGCATATTTTAACGCCGAGCCCTTCGCCGTCGCCGAAATAGCTCATAATGACCTCGGGGCGGTATTTGAGCGCCGCACAGATGTCGGTGATGCCGTGCTTTTTGAGAAGCAGGATAATGTGCTCCATAACGGGTCTGCCGCACAGCTTAACAAGCGGCTTGGGCGTATCGCCGCTGACGGGCTTTAATCTTTTGCCCTCGCCGCCTGCCATAATAACAGCCTTCATCAAATCACTCTCCTGAAATTATTTTGTGCAGACGATGAAAAAATATTAGCTTTTTGCGGTTGTAATCGTGCAGATACTTTGATATAATTTAATATCAATTATTATGCGAATATTATACCTATCGGACAACGGAGCGAAAAATGAAGAAGAACAAGTCACAAAGAGTGTTTGAAGCGAATACAATGCCGTTTTTGTTTTTCCTTGTTGTGTTTGCGGTTGTAACGCTGATACTGAAATATTACTATCTTGCGGCGGCAGAGGCGGCGGCAATAATTGCACTCGTGGTTTATTCCGTTATTAACCGCGGAATAAAACGCAAGGCACTCAAGGCATATATAGAGTCAGTCACCTA
Organism: Clostridiales bacterium UBA1763; assembly: GCA_002314685.1. Classification (GTDB taxonomy): domain Bacteria; phylum Bacillota; class Clostridia; order Oscillospirales; family Oscillospiraceae; genus F23-B02. The sequence continues at coordinate 23,463 of DCHB01000079.1, read as the reverse complement.
TGACGCGGAGACGGCGAAGAACAACACCCTTCTCAATTTCCCCCTGCCCATAGTCGTTTTCAGATTAAACGACTCGCGCATCGTCTGGGGCAACGAGATGTTCTTCTCCATAATCGGACTTTCGGGGCTTCGCACCGACACATCGGTTGCTGAGCTCATACCCGAATTTTCGGGCAAATGGCTGATTGAGGGCAAAACACAGTGCCCCGCACTGCTCGAGTTTAACGGCAGAAAATATCAGATATGCGGCAACATCGTGCGCTCGGCTAAGGATGACGACAATCAGAGCTTCATGGGCATAGCATATTTCATCGACGTCACCGATTATGACGATATTCGCAATGAGTACGAGCTATCAAGACCCGTTGCGGCGGTAATCACCATAGACAACTATGATGAGCTGATGAAAAATCAGCCCGAACGCACGAGAAATGACCTGCGCGATGCAATAGGCGACAGACTTTCGCAGTGGGGCGAGGATAAGGATTGCATTCTCATCCGCTTTGATCGAGACCGCTATCTCATGGTGTTCGAGGAACGCAATATGCCCGATATTATCGCGGAGAAGTTCCAGCTTCTGAGCGAGGCGCACGAGGTTGTAAACCCCGGCGGAATTCACGCGACGCTGTCAATCGGCATCGGCAGAGACGCCGAAGGCTTGAGCGAGGCACTGTCGTTTGCATCTCTTGCCTCGGATATGGCACTTTCAAGAGGCGGCGACCAGGCGGTTATCAAAAACCGCTTCAACTTTGAATTTTTCGGCGGCAGAAAGGCTGAAAACGGCACGAGAACAAAGGTCAGGTCACGAGTCATGGCAAATGCCCTCGACTCACTCATTCAGGATGCCTCGCAGGTGCTCGTAATGGGACACCGCTTCAGCGATATGGACAGCATAGGAAGTGCGGTTGCAGTCTGCTGTATTGCGAGAAAGAACAAGGTCAAGGTGCATATAGTCGCCGATACCGAAAAAACACTCGCAAAGCCTCTGGTAAATCTCCTGAAGAAAACAGCGGAGTACAAGGATGTTTTCGTAAGCGCGCAGGATGCAATACTTGCCGCGGACAGCAAAACTCTGCTTGTAGTAGTCGATACAAACCGTCCCGAGCAGGTTGAGGATCTGCGCCTTTTGCAGTCGTGCAATAAGGTCGCCGTAATAGACCATCACCGCAGGGCGGCAACATATATAGACGATGCCGATTTGAGCTATATAGAGCCCTCCGCATCGTCAACCTGCGAGCTCATGACCGAAATGCTCGAGGTTGCGCTCGATGAGCCCAAGCTCCTCAAATACGAGGCGGAGGCCATTATGGCGGGCATAATCCTCGACACAAAGAGCTTCACTCTCCGCACGAATGACCGTACCTTCGATGCCGCGGCGTTCTTACGCCGTGCGGGCGCGGATACAGTCGATGTCAAAAAGCTCATGCAGAACGGCATGGAGCAGACGGTTGAAAAATACAGAGTTTTGCAGGGCGCGAAGCTTTACCGTTCCTTCGCAATAGCAATACCCGATGAGCCGCAGACGAGAATTGTCGCGGCGCAGGCGGCGGACGAGCTTTTGAATGTCGCGGGTGTTGACGCATCAATGGTCATGTACCCGAACAGCGAGGGCGGCGTGTTCGTCTCGGCAAGGTCAATAGGCGATGTTAATGTTCAGCTTATTATGGAAAGCCTCGGAGGAGGCGGCAACCGCGCCGCCGCCGCGGCACAGATAGATAATGTGTCGCTCGAGGAGGCAACAAAGCGGCTTTATACCGCGATAGATGAGTATATGGATTCGTGAGCTGTCACGGGAAAGGATAAAAAATGAAAGTTATTTTTAATGTTGATGTCAAGGGACAGGCTAAGAAGGGTGAGCTCAAGGAGGTTTCCGACGGCTATGCACGCAATTATCTTCTGCCCCGCAAGCTTGCAAGCGAGGCAACTGCGGACAATGTAAATGCGCTCAAGCTCAAGGAAAAGGCAAAGGCGGCACAGATTGCACGCGAGAAGGCAGAGGCTGAGGAAAACGCAAAAAAGCTCAACGAGATAACCGTAACCGTTCGTGCAAAGGCAGGCGGCGCGGGCAAGCTTTTCGGCGCAGTTACCTCTCAGGAAATCAGCACCGCGCTCAAGGAACAGCACGGTATTGATATTGAGAAGAACAAAATCGTTCAGGCAGAGCCCATTAAGACCTTCGGCTCATATCAGGTCAAGGCAAAGCTCGGCTATGAGGTCAGCGGCACAATAAGCGTTCTCGTAATCGAGGCATAAAAAGTATTCACCTTATTTTCAAAGGAGAAACAGCATGGAAGAATTATTGGGCAGACAGGCTCCGCATTCGGCAGCTGCCGAGCAGGCGGTATTAGGCTCAATGCTTATCGATACACGGTGCATCCCCGATGTTATCGAGCGTCTAAAGGGCGCGGAATTTTATATTCAGCAAAACAGGGATATATACGATACGATATATGCCATGTTCTCCTACGGTCAGACGATAGACCCCATAACCGTGCTTGACCAGATGAAGACGAGAGGCGTGTTCCGTGAGACGAGCACGGCGTATATTGCCGAGCTCATGCGTCTTACTCCCACCGCGGCAAACGTGCTTGAGTATGCGGGCATTGTCAGCGACAGAGCACTTTTGCGTTCACTTGCAGGTGCGGCGGACGAGATAAACGCCCTCGTGTATGAGGGCACGGGCGAGGCGGAGACGATGCTCGAGGCGGCAGAGCGAAAAATATACGCACTGCGTCAGGGCAGAGTAGTCGGCGGGCTTGTGCCCGTATCCGCAGTCGTTCAGACGGTTTATACAAATCTCTCCGAGGCGGCATCAAGCGGCAAGAAAATCCCCGGACTTCCGACGGGACTTAATGACCTTGACCGCTACACCCTCGGACTTAACAAGGGCGAGCTTATTTTAATTGCCGCCCGCCCGGGCATGGGCAAAACGAGTATCGCGCTTAATATTGCGATGAACGTTGCAAAGAAAACGGATAGGGCAGTTGCGGTGTTCTCACTCGAGATGAGCCGCGAACAGCTTGTCAGCCGTCTGCTTGCGGGCGAGGGACTTGTGCCGTCGCAGAATTTGCTCACAGGTCAGCTCAATTCCGATGAATGGAAGCGTATTGCCGCCGCCGCGCAGGTGCTCAGCGCAACCGATATGCGCATTGACGACAATCCCATGCTGTCGGTGTCGGATATGAACGCACAGTGCCGCAGAATTCCGAATCTCGGTCTTGTAGTCATCGACTACCTCCAGCTTATGCAGTCGGCGGGCAACGACAGCCGCAAGTATTCGGGCGAAAACCGTCAGCAGGTCGTCAGCGACATGAGCCGTATGCTGAAGATTATGGCAAAGGAGCTCAATGTTCCCGTAATCTGCCTGTCACAGCTCAGCCGTGCAAGCGAGGGCAGACCCAATAAGCGCCCCGTGCTGTCGGATTTGCGCGAATCGGGCGCAATCGAGCAGGACGCCGACGTGGTAATCGGACTGTACCGCGAGGGCTATTACAACAACGAGTGTGAGGAGCCGAATGTCTCCGAGGCAATCGTTTTGAAAAACAGAAAAGGTCAGACGGGTACAGTGAAGCTCGCATGGCTTGCAGAATACACGACCTTTGCATCCTACGAGGGCAACCTCAATGAAGAAGATTATTGATTTTGCGCAAAAGCATGATATGCTCCCCACGGGGACTAAGGTGCTGTGTGCCGTCTCGGGCGGCGCAGACTCCATGTGCCTTCTGCACTATCTGAGCACCAATGCCGAAAAGCTCGGAATTACCGTTGCTGCGGCACATTTTAACCACCGTCTGCGCGGCGCGGAATCCGACTCGGACGAGCAGTTTGTCAGAGCATGGTGCGAGGAAAAGGGCATAGAGCTTTGCTCGGGCAGTGATGATGTCGGCGCCTTTGCCGAGGAAAAGGGCATGGGCATAGAGGAAGCGGCAAGAGTCCTGCGCTATGACTTTCTCGAGTCCTGCGCGGACAGACTCGGGTGCACGGCAATCGCAACCGCGCACAACAGTGACGATAATGCCGAAACCGTGCTGTTAAACTTAGTTCGCGGAAGCGGGGCAAGGGGGCTTTGCGCTATACCTCCCAAAAGAGGCAGGCTCATAAGACCTCTGCTTGATGTCACGCGGAGCGAGATTGAGCAGTATCTTGAGGAAAACGGCGTGCCGCATATTGAGGACAGCACGAATGCGTCCGATGATTACACGAGAAATCTCCTGCGGCACAAGGTCATGCCCGTTCTGCGCGGCATAAATCCCGCATTTAGCGCCGCGGCTATGCGCACGGCGGAGTCGCTGAGGGCTGACGAGGAATATCTCGAGGGCGAGGCACAGCACTTTGTTGATGAGCATTTTGCGGATAAAGCTTTGCCCGCAAAGCAGCTTGCGGCATTGCCGAAGCCCGTTTGCGTGAGAGTGCTGAGGCTTATCTGCGGCAGGGCACTGACGGCACAGCAGACTCAGGCAATATATGAGCTTTTAGACTCCGAGGGGCTTGCGCATACGGATATTCACGGTATGCGCGTAACGCATGACAGCGGAAGGCTGTATTTCGGCGTTGAGGCCGCAAAATTGCCCGACACTGAAATTCTGCTTGACGGCGTTACGCCGATTGCGGGCACAAAGCTCACGGCAGAGGCGGGCTTAGTCGCCGAAAGCGATAAAAATTTCAAATCATTTAATACTTTATTCTTTAATTATGAAAGCATTTGTGGTAGGATATCCCTTACATCGCGCCGCGACGGGGATAAGATAAAGCTTGAGGGCAGAAACTGCACAAAGAAGCTCAAGGAGCTGTTCTCGGAGGCGAAAATACCACAGCACGAGCGCGATTTAACACCTGTTTTGCGCGACGAAAAGGGAATTATTGCAGTATGCGGCTTCGGCACGGCACAGAGGTGTGCGGTGCAAAAGGGAAAAAGCGTACTGCGAATAACAATAAAAAAAGACTGTACGGGGGACAATTACTAAATGAGCGAAAACATGAGAGACGATATAGAAAGAGTGTTTTTCACTGAAGAAGAGATAGCTGAAAAGGTCAATGCACTCGGCGCACAGATTTCTGCGGACTATGCGGGGAAAAATCCTTTGTTTGTCGGCGTGCTCAAGGGCTGCTTTATGTTTATGGCAGACCTTATGCGCGCAGTGACAATTCCGTGCGCACTTGATTTTATGGCTGTTTCATCATATAAGGGCAGAAGCTCAACGGGCGAGGTGTCCATTCAGAAGGACTTAAGCCAGAACATCGAGGGCAGACATATTATCATGATTGAGGACATTCTCGATTCGGGTGTTACACTCAACTATCTGCTCAAGTATCTCAATATGAGAAATCCCGCATCCATAACGATTGCAACGCTTATGGATAAGCCCACGGGACGCAAGGTTGACCTGCAGGCAAAGTATTCCTGCTTTGAGGTGCCCAATGAGTTCGTAGTCGGCTACGGACTTGACTATAACGGAACTTACCGCAATTTGCCGTACATCGGCGTGCTTAAACCCGAAATATACAAGGACTAAGAGGAAGTGATAAATTGACTCCTAAGAGAAATCGCTCAAGGGATATCGGCTTTTATCTGCTGATTGCAGTGCTGCTTGCCTGCACAATATTCACGCTGTTAAACACCGAAAACCCCGACCAATTAAGCTATGCGCAGGTCAAGGACCTGTTCACAAATGAAAAGGTGCAGTCATTTACCTATGACGGCACCAAAAACCGCCTGACCATGAAGGTCAGAGATGCAAGTGAAGCAAAAGGCGTCAAGGAAATATACTACGATATGTATAGCTTCTCGCTGTTTTACGACGATTTGGGCGACCTTATCGAGGAACAGTATGCGGCAGGCATAATCGAGGATTTCCAGATTGAGCCCGTTCAGTCCTCGTGGTGGCTTCAGCTTATACCCTACGCACTGTTTGTCGGATTTATGGTCTTCTGGATTGTAATGATGAATAAGGCAAACGGCGGCGGCGGAATGGGCGGCGGCGGAATAAACAAGTTCGGCAAGGCGAGAACCCGCCTCGGAAGCGAGGAGAAGGTGCAGAAGACCTTTGCCGACGTCGCAGGTGCCGACGAGGAAAAAGAGGAGCTGCAGGAGCTTGTTGAATTCCTGCGCAATCCGAGAGCCTTTACAAGCATGGGCGCACGCATACCCAAGGGCGTACTGCTTGTAGGACCTCCGGGCACGGGTAAAACCCTGCTTGCAAAGGCAGTGGCGGGTGAGGCAGGCGTACAGTTCCTGTCAATCTCGGGCTCTGACTTCGTCGAGCTCTATGTCGGCGTAGGCGCAAGCCGCGTGCGTGATTTGTTCGACCAGGCAAAGAAGGTTGCTCCCGCAATTATATTCATTGATGAGATTGACGCTGTCGGCCGTCAGAGAGGCTCAGGTCTCGGCGGCGGACACGATGAACGCGAGCAGACGCTCAATCAGCTTCTCGTTGAAATGGACGGCTTCGGCAACAATGAGGGCGTCATAGTTATGGCGGCAACAAACCGTGCCGACATCCTCGACAACGCACTTTTGCGTCCCGGCCGCTTTGACCGTCAGGTTTATGTCGGAATGCCCGATATTAAGGGCAGAGAGCAAATACTGAAAATCCACGCAAGAGGCAAAATCCTCGCCGAGGATGTTGACCTCAACTCCCTTGCAAAGGGCACTCCGGGATTTTCGGGCGCTGACCTTGAAAACCTCATGAACGAGGCGGCACTGCTTGCAGTTCGCCGCAAGCACCGCTTTATTACCATGGAGGACTGCGAGGAGGCTATCCTCAAGGTTGAAATGGGACCCGAGAAGAAGAGCAGAAAGATGAGCGACAAGGCAAAGCGCCTCACCGCTTATCACGAGTCTGGACACGCAGTCGCGGGCAGATACCTCAAAAATGTTGACCCCGTGCACTATATAACAATAATTCCACGCGGTATGGCAGGCGGCTTCACCCTGTTCCGCCCGCAGGAGGATTTGGAAAACTTCCGGTCAAAGAGCGAGCTGTTTGAAAACATCGTAATGTCGCTCGGCGGCAGAATTGCAGAAAAGCTGTTCCTCGACGATATTTCAACAGGCGCATCGGGCGATATTCAGCAGGCAAGCTCCATGGCAAGAAGCATGGTCATGCGCTACGGTATGTCCGAAAAGCTCGGACCCATTCTGTACGACAGCTCCGACCACAGCATCTTCATCGGACGCGATTTCGGCACGACAAAGAGCTACTCCGAGGAGACCGCAGGTCTGATAGACGAGGAGGTCAAGCGTATATTTGACGAGGCGGCGGCACTGTGCGAGAAAATTCTCTCCGAGCACGCCGACGAGCTCAAGGCAATCGCCGAATACCTGCTCATTCATGAGACCATGGATGCCGATGAGTTTAACTACTACTTCGAGCACCATGAGTTTATGCCCGAGAGCGAAAAGGCGGGCAAGCTTGCAAGAAACGACAGCACAATCGAGCGTCCTGCAAGAAAAATCGCCATGTTTGACGATGAGCCCGAGACGGATGCCTCGGCAGGCATAAGCGACGAACCCGAGACGGATGCCGCTGAGCCCGAGGAAAACAAAGAATAAGTAAATCAGGCGGCATGCTATGTCGCCTGATTTAGAGGAGTAATATATGAAATTAGGTATAGTCGGTCTTCCGAATGTCGGCAAGTCAACTCTGTTTAACGCGATAACAAACGCAGGTGCCGAGTCGGCAAACTATCCGTTTTGCACAATAGAGCCCAATGTAGGCATGGTAACGGTGCCCGATGAGCGCCTTGATTTTCTCGCGGCAATATACGAGCCTAAGAAATATACGCCCGCAGTAATCGAATTTGTCGATATAGCGGGACTCGTAAAGGGCGCATCAAAGGGTGAGGGACTCGGCAACAAATTTCTGTCGAACATCCGCAACACCGATGCCATTATCCATGTCGTAAGATGCTTCGACGATGAGAATGTAATCCATGTCGAGGGAAGCACAAATCCCAAGCGCGATGTTGAGATTATTGACCTCGAGCTTATAATGGCTGATATGGAAATGGTCGAGCGCCGCATTGAAAAGGCAAACAAAAATGCTAAGGGCGACAAGAAATTCCTGCACGAGGCGGATGTTTTTAAGGGACTGCTTGAGCATCTCAATGAGGGCAAAAGCGTGCGAAGCTATGAGTGCGAGCCCGACGATATGGAGCTTATCGCGACAAGCGACCTGCTCACGATTAAGCCCGTGATCTATGCCGCGAACATGGACGAGGGCGGCATAGCCGATTATGAGAGCAACGAGTACTACAAGCAGCTTTGCGATATAGCAAAAGCTGAGGGCGCTCAGGTCCTGCCTATTTGCGCGAAGATTGAAGAGGAAATTGCCGCACTCGATGCCGATGAGCGTGAAATGTTCCTCGAGGAGCTCGGTATGGCTCAGTCGGGACTTGACCGCATGATTAAGTGCTCCTACGCACTGCTCGGACTTATATCCTTCCTCACCTGCGGACCCGATGAGTGCAGAGCATGGACAATCAAAAACGGCACAAAGGCACCTCAAGCGGCAGGTAAAATACATACCGATTTCGAGCGTGGCTTTATCCGTGCCGAGATTGTTGCCTTTGACGACCTCAAGGCCTGCGGCAATATGACGGTGGCAAAGGAAAAGGGACTTGTTCGCAGTGAGGGCAAGGAATATGTCATGCACGACGGCGATGTAACCCTGTTCAGATTTAACGTGTGATTTACGAGGAATAATATACTTCTAACAAACTGTGTCAGATAGGTGATTTTATGGAGGAACAAAGGAAATACAGACGATTTCTGCTGAGATTCGGATACTGGGCGGCGATAATACTCATATTTGCACTGTTTATTAAATATCTGCTCGGTCCGCTGACTCCGTTTTTGATTGCGTTGGCAATAACCCTGCCCATGCAGTCACTTGCGAGGGTAATAGCGGAAAAATCCAAGCTGAAAATCAACAAAAAGCTCCTTGCCGTAATACTCGTAGTGCTGTGCTACCTTGTGATTGCGGGACTTTTGGTGCTTATTATCGCGGGTGTTTCCTCGGTAATAGTTGACTGGGCGAGCAAGCTTCCGTCCATGTTCACCGATGAAATTCAGCCCTGGGCAACAAATCTGATTAACAATATACTCAACAGACTTGAACGCTTCAATCCCGAAATAAGAGACAGCGTTGAGGCGGCACTGCCCAATGTAATGGCAAACTTCAGCGGCTCGTTTGTAAATCTGTCCGTGAACATTCTGTCGTGGGCATCGGGCGTCGGAGCAAGTCTGCCTAACTTCTTCCTCGCAACCGTAATCTGCATAATCTCATCAATATTCCTCACGCTTGACTACGACGGTGTTTCATCCGCAATCCTCGGCATAATGCCGACAAGACTGCAGGTTGTCGTGCGCACGGCAAAGCACGCACTCGGCGTCATCGTGGGCAAATATCTCAAATCATATCTTATCATTCTGCTGATGACCTTCACGGAAATAACCATAGGTCTTTTGCTTATCGGCTTTGACGACGCTGTGGCTATCGCGGTGCTCATCGCGGTGTTTGATATTCTGCCTATCGTCGGCTCGGGCATCATCCTTGCTCCGTGGGCAATAATCAAGCTCCTTCAGGGCAAAATCGCCGTAGGTATCGGACTTGCCATTTTGTGGGCGGTTGTCATAGTCGTGCGTCAGATTGCAGAGCCTAAGATTGTCGGCAAGCAGGTCGGTCTGCATCCGCTGGCAACACTGCTGTGTTTGTGGGTTGGTCTCAAGCTCGGCGGCGGCGTCGGAATGTTTGCCCTGCCTATCAGCCTGCTGATATTCATTGAGCTGAAGGCTGAGGGACTCGTAGATATAAATACGGGCATATTGAAGCCGCATACGGATTGACGCTTGACAGCAGAGAATAACAGTGATAAAATCAAAAAATCAGCGATGACGGAGAACGCAGGCGATAGCTGCACAGAGAGAGAAGCCGAGGCTGAAAGCTTCTTGAGCTAAACCCGTAAGCGACCACTCCCGAGCCGAAGCAAGGAAATGTGCTTCCGATTCGCACTCGTTACGTGTAAGATGAGTAACCATCAAGGTGGAACCGTGTAATTATTACGCCCTTGACGCATTGCGTCAGGGGCGTCTTTAATATTGGAGGACTAACTATGGACGAGAACAAGTACACTTTTGAAAATCCCGAATTCAAGAACACCTATCGGCATACCACAAGCCATGTTCTTGCGCAGGCTGTCAAGCGTCTTTACCCCGAGGTAAAGCTCGCAATCGGTCCCGCAATCGACAACGGCTTTTACTACGACTTTGACGCACCCTTTGCGATAACTCCCGAAATCCTCGAGAAAATCGAGGCGGAGATGCGCAAAATCTGCAAGGAAAAGATTAAGCTTGAGCGTTTTGAGCTGCCCAGAGAAGAGGCAATAAAGCTCATGGAGGAGCGCGAGGAGCCCTATAAGGTCGAGCTAATAAACGACCTTCCCGAGGGCGAGGTAATTTCCTTCTACAAGCAGGGCGATTTTACCGACCTCTGCGCAGGTCCGCACCTCGACTCCACCGGCAGAATTAAGGGCAACGCAATCAAGCTCACCTCCTGCACGGGCGCATATTGGAGAGGCGACTCAAACCGCAAGATGCTTCAGCGCGTTTACGGCACCTGCTTTATGAAGAAAGAGGAGCTTGACGCATATCTTGCACGCATTGAGGAAGCAAAAAAGCGCGACCACCGCAAGCTCGGCAAGGAGCTCGGTCTGTTCATGCTCACCGATGAGGGTCCCGGCTTCCCCTTCTTCCTGCCCAAGGGCATGGTGCTGAAAAACACCCTTATCGAGTACTGGCGCGAAATCCACAAGAAGTACGGCTATGTCGAGGTCTCAACCCCGATGATACTCAACCGTCAGCTTTGGGAGACCTCGGGTCACTGGTTCCACTACAAGGAAAATATGTATACCACTCTCATCGACGATGAGGATTTTGCAATCAAGCCCATGAACTGCCCGGGCGGTATGATAGTCTACAAGTCCGAGCCTCATTCCTACCGCGACCTGCCCATGAGAGTGGGCGAGCTCGGTCTTGTTCACCGCCATGAGCTGTCGGGCGCACTGCACGGTCTGTTCCGCGTGCGCTGCTTCACTCAGGACGATGCACATATCTTCATGACATGGGATCAGATGAAGGACGAAATCAAGGGCGTTGTAAAGCTCTTTGACGAGGTCTATTCGCTGTTCGGTCTGCCCTACGAGATAGAGCTTTCCACAATGCCTGAGGACCACATGGGCGATGAGAAGGACTGGGAGTTTGCTCAGAACACCCTCAAGGAAGCAATCACCGAGATGGGCAAGACCTATATTGTCAACGAGGGCGACGGCGCATTCTACGGTCCGAAGCTTGACTTCCATCTTCAGGACTCAATCGGACGCACATGGCAGTGCGGCACCATTCAGCTCGATATGCAGCTTCCCGAGCGCTTTGAGCTTGAATACATCGGCGCAGACGGCGAGAAGCACCGCCCCGTCATGATTCACCGTGTCGTATTCGGTTCCATCGAGCGCTTCATCGGCGTTATCACCGAGCATTTTGCAGGCGCCTTCCCTGTGTGGCTCTCCCCCGTACAGGCCATGGTCATGCCAATCACAGACAGAGCCGCCGACTACGCCAAGGATATCGCCGCAAAGCTCTCTGCCATGGGCGTGCGTGTTGAGACCGACCTGCGCAACGAGAAGATCGGCTACAAGATTCGCGAGGCACAGACTCAGAAGATTCCCTACATGATTATAGTAGGCGACAAGGAAGCTGAGGACGGCACAATCTCCGTTCGTACCCGCGCAGGCGGCGACGAAGGCGTAATGCCCGTTGACCAGTTCATCGAGAAGCTCAGTGAAGAGGTTTCCACAAGAGCAAAGTAAAACAAAATAAAAAAGAAGCACTGTTCATTGAACAGTGCTTCTTTTTTAATGTGTGTTGAAATAGTCAACTGCGGATTCGGTTGTAAGAATAAAGTCGCAGGCACCTGTAAACAGGCTGTCGAAATACTCGGGTGCACCGCCTTGAATGCGGCTTATCTGTCCCACGCGGTTTGCAATACGCTCGTTCTCGGTCAGAATATCGAGATAGTACTGCGCAGTGCCGATGTAAAGCGTTTTGCCGTTTAACGAGCCCGACATACCCGATTTTGCCGCAATCACAAGCTTGTCGGACATATAGGTGACGAGAATTGTGTAGTCAACCGACTGCGTGTCGAGCACAACACCGCCCCATGCACAGTCGATGTTGCCCGAATTGAGCTCAACGAACGCCTTTTCCGACTGAATGGGCTGAATTTTGAGTGTCCAGCCGAGCTTTTCGCAAACGGCACGGGCAAGCTCAACATCAAAGCCGCTGTAATCCTCGCCGTCAACAATGCACAGCGGGGCAAAGTCGAGGTCAACGCCTATGATAAACTCGCGCGATTCAATGTAGCCCAATTCCTCAAGGGCATTTTTCTCGGACGGGAAGCTGACGGCTTTTGAACTGCCGAACCATTTGTACGCGAGCTCATCGACTACGCCCTCGTAGCTCAATTCCTTTAGTGCCTTGTCGATATAGTGATATGTTGAATCGCCGTTTCTGAAGCCGATTGAGTATTCCTGCTTATCGAGCGACTTGACGGTTTTATATTTTCCGCCCACACTGCATCCGCACAGCCCGAAGACCATTATAAACGCAAGTGCGAGGCATAATAGCTTTCTTTTCATTTTGTATCCCCTCTCGATTTAAGATGATACAAAAAAATTATAAACAAATCAAGTGCTTTCCCATAATTTTGACATTGTTCGTGAGCATAATCTCGCGTATTGCACCGTCGCAATAATTTGCGGCGACCTCAATCGTGCCGCCCGGCTGAACTAATCTGACGGTTTCAGATTGCGAGGCTTTATTGGATAGGTAAGCGGCAACGGCGGTTGAGCCGCTTGCACACGAGCTTTCCCATACTGCCGTTTCGGTCTGGTCAACATAGACATAGGGTGTGAGCTTGTCGCCGTCAAGATTCATAATGCCCAAGCCGTCAAGCTTTAGCCTGCGGCACCATGACTGTATGGAGCTTTCCGCGACCTCTTTGCTTATTTGACCTTGGGAGATAATGTGGCTTATGCCTTCAAAATAGACGATAGGCAGGGTGTATGAGTCGAGCGTGACCTCCTCAATGCCTGCGGGAAGCGGCATTGACACCGTGCCGAGGTATTCGCCGTCGCCGAGCTTTTTAATAACGATGCTCAGCGGCTTTTCGGCGCCCGACACCTCAATGGGTATAATGCTGTCGCCATAAGCGTTTCTGTATGCAAGCATTGCCGCGGCAGAAAGGCTCGCATTGCCGCAAAACTCGCCGCCCATCATCTGAAGGCGCATTTCGGTGCTGTCGCTTTTTTCCTCAAATCCGACCTGCTCAACCGTGCTGTCAAGCTCCATTAGCTTTGCCGCAACACGACTTTGAGACTCCCGCGGTACGGGAGTCTCGATAATGAGCGTAATATTTCCGGAGGGGTTAATTTTATATCCTGAATATTCTTTCATGACTGATAGTTCCTCAAAAACTGTTTTGTGCGTTCTGCCTGCGGGTTGCCGAATACTTCCTCGGGCTCACCCTGCTCGACAATAACGCCGCCGTCCATAAATATAACACGGTTTGATACAGCGCGGGCAAATGCCATTTCGTGAGTTACTATAACCATTGTCATCTTTTCCTCGGCAAGCTGTTTTATAACCTTGAGGACCTCGCCCGTAAGCTCGGGGTCAAGCGCACTCGTCGGCTCGTCGAAGAACAAAATCGTGGGGTCCATTGCGAGCGCACGGGCGATTGCAACTCGCTGCTGCTGACCGCCCGACAGCATACAGGGGTAAAAGTCGGCTTTTTCGGACAAGCCCATTTTGTCGAGTAGCTCAACAGCCTTCTTCTCAGCAGCCTCCTTGCTTCGACCTAATACGGTCATCTGCGGGTCAACGAGATTTTTCATGACGGAGTAATGGGGGAAGAGGTTAAAGTTCTGGAAAACGAGGCCGAAAATGCCTCTGACCTTTTTAAGCTCCGCCTTGTCGGCATATACTGCCTTGCCTTTTTCGTCGTTCTTTACCGCGCATTCATCGAGATAGATAAGCTCGCCGCTGTCCATTTCGGTGAGCAGGGTAGCACAGCGCAGAAGTGTGGATTTGCCCGAGCCCGAGGGACCGATGATTGAAACGACCTCGCCCATATCAACGCTGAGGCTTATATCCTTGAGGACATTGTTGCTGCCGTAAGATTTTTCAATGTTTTTTATCTGCAAAACCTTCATGGTCAATATCCTCCTTATTCGTAGTAGTCCATGGATTTTTCGACCTTGCCCATTACATAGTCAACTATGGCGTTAAAGATGAAGTAGAACGCGCCTGCGACAACAAAGGGGACAAAGCTCGTTTGCGAGTTTGCAATCTGCTTGCCGATTGTGAACATCTCCTGATAGGAGACGGTGAATGCCATTGAGGTATCCTTGACAAGGGTGACGACCTCATTTGTAATGCTCGGCATGATGCGCTTGGCGACCTGCGGCAGAATGACGCGGAAGAAGGTCTGCACCTTTGAGTAGCCCAAAATCTCCGCCGCCTCGTACTGACCGACGGGCATGGACTCAATGCCGCTGCGGTAAATCTCAGCAAAGTATGCCGCGTAGTTAATCGCAAAGGCAATAACTACGGGAATGAGCTTGTTTCTCGAAATCGATATGCCGAAAAGGTAATACGGACCGTATGTAACCGCAATCAGCTGAAGCATAAGCGGGGTGCCGCGCAAAATTGCTATGATAACACGGGTGAAGTTTGAAATTATCTTGCTCTTGCTCATTCTCAAAAAAGCTATAACCATGCCCAAGGGCAGGGAGAAAAGCAAGGTCAGGAAGAAAATGGCGCAGGTATTGCCCAAGCCCTCAGCCATTTTCGTAATCATTGTCAATAAACTCATGAGCCTATCCTCGTTTCAAAACGCACACAATCCCGGGAGGAGCACTCCCGGGAAAGTGAGTAGTCTGTCTAAGTATTCTTGTTACTTGTTGTTAATGTAGTTTGATGCGACGGGCAGGTCAACGAATACTGCGTCAACGCTGTTGCCCTCGAGCTCGGTGAAGCACTTGAGGAAGCTGTCGCAGGTGACAACCTCACTGAAGGTTGCGGACAGTTCTGCAAGATCGCCTTCCTCGGAGAGCAGATCGTCGCCCGAGGTGCCGAGCTGAACTGCAACGACCTTACCTGCAAGGTCAGCTGAGGTGGTGATGCCGCTGGATTCCTTAACTACGAGAACCTGAGTGTTGTAGTAGTAGGGTGCGGAGATGATGTAGCCTGCTTCCTTCATGCTGTCGAGAATGGTCATACCGGACCATACGCAGTCACATTCGCCTGCATCGAGCTGTACGAGCTTCTGCTCCCAGTTAACACCGAATACCTGGAAGTCCCAGCCGAGCAGATCGCAAGCGGCCTTGCAGATTTCAACGTCGAAGCCTGAGTACTCGCCATTGTCGTCCATGTAGCTGAAGGGGGGATACTCGGGGTCAATGCCCATTATAAAGGTGCGGGAGGACTTGGGAACCTCCTTAAGCTCAGGAGCATCCTGCAGGAAAATCAGGTTATCAACGATATCGTCGTACTTTGCGGCGATTTCAGCATAGGTGCCGTCAGCAACGAGCTGAGAAATTGCGGCCTCGATAGCATCGCAGGTTTCCTGGTCGTCTGCTCTGAAGGCGATGCCGTACTGTTCGGCGCCGAGTTCTTCATTTATAATAACGAACTTGTCGACAGCCGCGACATCGTCGTTCTGACCGCAGGCACAAAGTGCAAAAAGCATCATAGCTGCAAGCAGCAGTGCGGTAATCTTTTTCATTGTTTCTTCCTCCGTGAAATGTGTTAGTTTGTTATCACGCTATTAAGATAGCACATTACCACGCTAAAGTAAAGAGAAAGTATCGGAAATCACTGTGCAAAAATTGCACAGCAAAAGCAGAGCTTTTGTCGCATAGGTGCTTTAATTCCTACTAAATTCGTGGTATATTAAATACATACAAAGCAAATAGGAATTAAAACGGAGGTGACAGTATGAATGTTACAAGCAAGGGCAGATACGCACTGCGGATAATGATTGACCTTGCTCAGCATACTGACGAGGGCTTTATCTCGCTCAAGACCATTTCCGAGAGAACAGAGCTTTCAATGAAATATCTTGAAATGATAGTCGGAAACCTCAAAAAAGCGGAGCTTGTCGAGAGCACACGCGGAAAAGAGGGCGGCTATAAGCTCTGCAAAACACCCGAGGAGTATAACATAGGCGAGATATTAAATTGCATAGAGGATAACCTCGCACCCGTTGCCTGCATCAAGGCGGGCAGTATCAACTGCGAAAAGTCAGGCGCCTGCCTTACCGTGCCCATGTGGAAGGAGCTTGACGATATTACAAACGCATATCTTGCGACTGTATCGCTGTCAGACCTGCTCACGGGCGATAAATGGAAAAAACAATAAGTGTCTATTGACTATTATATTGTAAAGTGATACAATTCCCATGAATTTAATAGGATATAATGAAAGGAAGATATAAATATGTTCGTTTACGCAGATAATGCAGCCACCACTTGCGTCAGCAAGGCCGCTGTCGATGCAATGATGCCGTACCTCACCAATAATTACGGCAACCCCTCCAGCCTTTACTCCTTCGGTCAGGATGCAAAGGAAGCACTTGAGGAAGCAAGAAAGACCATAGCCGACATTATCGGTGCTCAGCCCAGAGAAATTCTCTTCACCTCAGGCGGCTCCGAGGCAGACAATCAGGCAATCGTTTCCATGGCAAAGGTCGGCGCAATCAAGGGCAAGAAGCACCTCATCTCCACCAAGTTTGAGCACCATGCAGTTCTGCACACCCTCAATGCACTTGAGAAGCAGGGCTTCGAGGTAACTCTGCTTGATGTCCACGAGGACGGCGTTGTTCGCCTTGATGAGCTTGAGGCGGCAATCCGCGAGGACACCGCACTTGTAACAATCATGTTCGCAAACAACGAAATCGGCACCGTTCAGCCCGTCAAGGAAATCGGCGCACTGTGCCGCAGTAAGGGCATCCCCTTCCATACCGACGCAGTTCAGGTTGCAGGTCACATGCCCATTGATGTCAATGAAATGAACATCGACCTTCTCTCCATGTCGGGACATAAGTTCCACGCACCCAAGGGCGTAGGCGTTCTGTATGCAAAGAGAGGTATGCCTCTGTTCAATATTATTGAGGGCGGCGCACAGGAACGCGGCAAGCGTGCAGGCACCGAGAACATCCCCGGTATCGTTGCAATGGCGGCGGCACTCAAGGAATCGGTTGACAATATGGAAGCCAACGCGGAGAAGATGATTGCAATGCGCGACAAGCTGTTTGCAGAGCTCTCCAAGATTCCTCACTCCAAGATTAACGGCTCACTCGAGCACCATGTCCCCGGCACTGTCAATATGTGCTTTGAGGGCATCGAGGGTGAGAGCCTTCTGCTCCTGCTCGACGCAAAGGGCGTTTGCGCATCTTCAGGCTCTGCCTGCACCTCGGGCTCACTTGACCCCAGCCATGTTCTGCTGTCCATCGGTCTGCCCCACGAGGTCGCTCACGGCTCACTGAGACTTTCAATCGGCGAGTACAACAACATGGACGAGATTGACCATATAATCAAGGTCGTTCCCGAAGTAGTTTCTTACCTGCGCAGTATCTCCCCCGTGTGGGAAGACCTCGAAAACGGCAAGAGACCGCACCTTATCTGATAAATAAACTATTTCGTTTTAATATAGGAGGAAAAAATCATGGCACTGTATAGTGATAAAGTAATGGACCATTTCCAGAATCCCCGCAATGTAGGCAAGATTGACGATGCACAGAACGTCGGTATCGGCGAGGTAGGCAACGCAAAGTGCGGCGACATTATGAAGATGTACCTTCTCGTTGAGGACGGCGTAATTGCAGACTGCAAGTTCAACACCTTCGGCTGCGGCAGCGCAATCGCAACAAGCTCCATGGCAACCGAGCTTATCATGGGCAAGCCCCTTGAGGAGGCACTTGAGCTTTCAAACAAGGCAGTTGTCGAGGCACTCGACGGTCTGCCCACGCATAAGATTCACTGCTCCGTTCTGGCAGAGGAGGCTGTTAAGGCGGCTGTCAAGAATTACTACGACAAGAACGGCATCGAGTACGACGCAGAGAAGTTCGCACAGGTACACGACTGCGAGCACTGCGCAGACTGATTTGACAACAAAAAATCTCCGTTGCATAGCAACGGAGATTTTTTCAGCTTGTCAAAAAAGTCCGAGGGACTTTTTTGACTGCGCCGAAAAGCCGCCAAAAAATGCACAGAGCTCTGTGCATTTTAGAAAAAGCCTCGGTAACGAGGCTTTTGTTGTCGGCGATCAAATTGAGGCGGGCCTTTGCCCCCTCAAGCTCCCCCGCTGTTTGCTGGTCTTTCCTGCCGACAGTTTAGTTCTTTGACAGTCTCAAAAAATCTCCGTTGCATAGCAACGGAGATTTTTCTGCTTTCTATTACAGCTCGGGTACATAGTCGCCGAGGTCTTTCGGCGCGGTGAGTCGTCTGTAATACAGAGCGAAGGTGATATGCATAAACGGAAGCACCCAGACATAGACAATATTGCCGAGACCGACATAGGTGAACAGCTCGGGGAGGAATATGTTGCCCAAGCCTGTTACAAAGCCGATGAGCAGGAACCAGCCGATGAAGCTCAGGTCGAGCACGAATAGCTCAGCCTTGTGTCCGCGCATAAGACGCTTGCTTTCGCGGATGCAGTCCATAACGCTCATTTCGGGATTTTCGAGCAAAATATAGATTGCCATGCGGTAGCTGTACGCGGCGATAAATGCGGGGAAGATCAGAAGCAGTGCCCACAGAGCGATGAAAATACATTCAACAATGCGAAGCCATATAATGCGGAAGCACATCTCAAAGCCGTCAAACAGATTCCAAATTGAAGCATCTGTGCCGTCAACCGTGTGCAGGGTGAAGATAATAAAGCCCGCGGCAATAACAAAGCCGAGAAGGGTAAGCAGGGCATTTAACAGCCTTGCAGTGCCCGACGGCGCGTGCTCCATGTAATCCGTGAAAAACTCCATGGGGTCATAGCTGTCGATAACTTTCTCAAAATCGCTGTAATCGGCAGTGCCGTATAAAAAGCCCGAATAAATATCGCCGAACTGCGAATCCAAAAATTCGTTTATAGGCTGACTGACGAGCTTATAGGATAAAATTGAGAAGATAATCAGTATAACAATATAAATCAAGCTGACAAAGATGGGACGGGGTGAGCCCGTTCTCATAAGAGACTTAGACTCGGATTTCAGTTGCCTTCTGTCCATAATAAACCTCCGATAAGGTATAATTGCAAGAGTATTATACCATTAAATCTAATTAAATAAATAGACAAATAGAAAACAAGTAAATAATATTCATCGAAACAAGAAAAATCTTGACATAACAGAGCATTGATGTTATCATAATCAAGCATTCAATTTGCGCGAGTGGTGGAATTGGCAGACTCGCTAGATTCAGGTTCTAGTGCTCACTCCGGGCGTGCGGGTTCAAGTCCCGCCTCGCGCACCAGAAAAAAGCTCATCCGATAGGATGAGCTTTTTTCAATTAAATCCACCCTGTTCGGGTGGGCTAA
>DCHB01000079.1:1008-3753 GCA_002314685.1 Clostridiales bacterium UBA1763 | reverse complement strand
GTGGGTGGATTTGATTTCATCGAAATCACAGGTTTCGATTTCATCCGAGGCATAGCCGAGGATTTCATCGTGCTCAGCACGATTTCACTTTTCTAAACATCCCGCTTGCACCATAAGAATTACCCCCGAGCATCTTGCAGGATGCTCGGGTTTTGATATGAAATAAGATATTTCAGCTATTTTATGCCGTATAAATTACATACTGCAATAAATGCTTTCTTGCTTTGTGCTGAGTATTGGCTCAATGATTTTGCAACCAGAGAATTCGGGATTTTCAATTCATCACATAGATATTTTATGTTCTGAGCTTTCATTTTCAAAGAGCCGATTGAAATGTCGGGGAGCTCTTTGTGCAGAAGCTCGGCAAAACGAGTTAAGTCAATGGTGTTTTTCTTTATAACAAAGGTTTCAAAATATCTTTTACAGCATAATTCGTCTTCGGAATATGTCCAACGGTGTGAATTGGGGGTGGGGCTTGCGTTTGCCGCAGAAACGGAATCATCGCCGCTTGTATAGCGAAGAAATCTATCGTACATATTCAATGCCGCTGTAAATCCATTGTGAGTTTCTGTGTTAACAGCATTAAAACCGTCACATTTTTCTATTTGAGATCTAATAGCACGGAAAGACTCAATATCCGCAATTTCGAATAGATTTTTAGTGGATATAGAAGAAAATCCCTTGGATTGACAAGCGTGTTCGATTCTTCCCGTATAGCCGCTGATAGTGACGGGGTTATACGGACGATCTTGATATGTTTGTTGCTTGAACCACTCAACAAAACGACGCTTTTGTGAATACGGATCAACCTTATTTGCTTTTTTGCTCGTTATTTTTTGCCCTTCATCCGCACTGGCGTCTTTAGCTGTTGTATTATTCAAGAGATTTTTTAAGTACTCGGCAATCAAATTATTCACAACCTCATTTTCATCCTTTTCTTGAAAGGTCATTGCTGCTTGAAATTTGTTGTATAGCTTTCGGTCAATATCAAATTTTACTTTCACTACTATCACCTCTGCCGATAGACTATCACTTTTAATGTTACTTGTCAATAGTAACATTAAATTTAATGCTACTTTGAGCAAAATAAGCATTACTATTATATAATTTGCTGTTCCGCTTGCAACACAAAAAACAGGCATCCTTCGATGCCTGTTTTTACATATCTGTTTGCAGGAGGTCGTGATATATCGGGGTGTAGAACAGCCTGCGGCGTTCCTCAACAGAGCAATCGTGACCGAGCACCCACATGAGCTTTGTGAATGCCGCCTCTGTCGTCATATCGTACGCCTCGAGGACGATTCCGCTTTTTTTGAGTATGTTGCCGACCTGATACACGGCGATATCACTGCCCTCGTTGGGCACCTGCGTGGTGAGCACGACCATTTTGCCCGCCTCGATTGCCGCCTCAATCTCGCCGTAGAAGTCCGAATATTCGGGAATGCCGCCCACGCCGAAGGACTCAATCACAAGCCCGTCATAGCAGTTGAGCAGAAAGCGCATAACATCTCTGCGCATACCGGGTGCAAGCTTGAGAATGCCGACATTCGGGTTGAGGTTTTCGTAGAATTTTACGCCGTCCGTAAAGCCGTCTTTGATAAAGCGGAGGATTTTACCGCCCTGAATTCTTGCAAGCTCGGGGAAATTGATGCTCCCGAAAGCATCGAAACGCTTGGAATAATTCTTTCTCGCTCTCGTGCCGCATATTACCGAGCCCGAAAAAACGATTGAAATTCCGTGGCTGTTCTCATCGCAGGCATAGGTGAAGGCGTCGGCGAGATTTCTGCCCGCATCGGAGCCGAGCTCGCCCGCGGGTATCTGTGCGCCCGTGAGAACAATGGGCTTTTCGGAGTTTTGAATCATATAGCTCAATGCCGCGGCGGTGTATGCAAGCGTGTCCGTTCCGTGCGTAATCACGAAGCCGTCGTACTGCTCGTAGAAGCCGCTTATTACATCGGTGAGCTTGATCCAATGCCCGGGGCGGATGTTGGTGCTGTCCATGCTTATTGGCTGAATAGAGTCAACCTCGCACAGAGACCTGACCTCGGGGACGATTTTCAGTATTTCATCGGTGCTCAAGCCGGGGGCGAGACCGTTTTCGGTGGGAACGGAGGCGATTGTTCCGCCCGTTCCGATAAGCAGAATTTTTTTCATAGCGTTGTCTCCGTGTTTAATACTGAACAAAGTGCTGCTTCGGCTTAGGTCGGTATTTTACGCCCGACACAAGCCCGACTGCGGCATACATAGCGACTATTGACGAGCCTCCGTAGCTGAAGAAGGGGAGGGTGATGCCGATAACGGGGGTTATGCCTATGCACATTCCGATGTTGATGAAGGTCTGGAAGGCGACAGCGGTGGCGACACCGAAGCAAATAAGCATACCGAAGGTCGAGCCCGAGCGCACGCCGATAACGCAGCAGCGGATGATGATAATTGTGAGAAGAACGATAACCGCGATGCAGGCAATCATGCCGAGCTCCTCGCCGATAGAGGCGAAAATGCAGTCGGTGTGCTTTGCGGGCAGTGAGCCCTGCACCTGATTGCCCTTGCCGTAGCCCATGCCCGTCCATCTGCCCGCGGCAAGTGCCTCCTTGCACTGATTGGTCTGCCATGTGATGCCCAAGCCCGTGGGGTCAACCTCATCGGGGATGTACGGTGCGAGAATACGGTTTTTCTGATAGTCATGGAGTACAAAGTTCCACATAAGCGGAACCATAGCCGCAACAGCCGCCGCGGCAATACCGA
>DCHB01000079.1:0-994 GCA_002314685.1 Clostridiales bacterium UBA1763 | reverse complement strand
GAGCCAGTAGGCGGCGACACCCGAGGCAATGAGCATGACTATAAAAATTGCGAGGAAGATAAGCGCACTGCCGAGGTCGCTTGTTATGCCGACTATAAGTATAAACAGCATACCGAAGTGCATAGCGAGCATAAGTATGGACTTGAAGTTGTTCAGCTCGCGCCGCTGTTTATAATTTGCCATCTGCTTTGCAATAAGCACGATGAAAACGACCTTGACAATCTCGGACGGCTGAACGCCTATGCCCGCAAAGCGGTACCATGCGCGGTTGCCCGTGCCGTCGTCGCGTCCGAAGAAAATGAGACCGACAATAATTGCAACGTTAAACAGCGTCAGAATAAGCCACTGACTTGCGATAAGGTCGGGGTCGATTACCGTAAAGACAATGAATGCGGCAATACCTATGCACATTGCAAAGCCCTGAACGATGATATATTTACTCGTGCCCTCAGTCAGCGTGGCACTTCTGATTTCGATTATGCCGAATATGGTACATATAATGCAAACAGCAAGCAGAAAAATATCTGCCCGTCTGAAGAAGTCTATAATGTACGCTGAGTATTTTTTGATAATACCCACCGCCTTTCATTTACCAAATAACCAAATATAACAAAATTGTGTTTAACATTTTAGCACATAATTCCCCTTTACGCAATGAGGTAAACTATGGTATAATGCAAATTTAGAAAATGTTTATTATTTGAGGTGAGGTAAGTGCAGACATATATAAGCCACAGCGAGCTCGAGACTGAGAAAATCGGAGAGCAGTTTGCAAAAAATCTCACCGCAGGTACGGTTGTCGCAATGTACGGCGACCTCGGCGCGGGCAAGACCGCATTTGTGCGCGGAATGGCACGCGGAATGGGGCTTGACTGCCGTGTGTCGAGTCCGACCTTCACGATAGTCAATGAGTATCAGGGAGAGCGTGAGCTCATACATTTTGATATGTATAGGCTCAACGACTCGGACGAGCTTTTCGACATCGGCTGGGAGG
>DCHB01000082.1:7122-27250 GCA_002314685.1 Clostridiales bacterium UBA1763 | reverse complement strand
CCATAAGCGGTAAAGGCAAAATGCCTGATTACGATCAGGGTGCAAATCAGGCGCCGTGGAGTATTCACTCCGAAGAAATCACAAAAGTAGTTATCAACAAAGGTATTACAAGCATCGGAATGATGGCATTCAACAACTGCACTGCTCTTGAAAGCATAGTGCTTCCCAATTCTCTTGAGAAGATCGGTGCATGGGCATTTTTCTGGTGCAGTAATCTCAAGTCAATCACTATTCCCGACAGCGTTACCACTATAGAACAGCAGGCATTCTTTGGGTGCGAGGGGCTTGAGAGCGTGACTATTCCAAGCTCTGTCACAAACATTATGAATGCTCCCTTTTCCTATTGCAGTAATCTCAAATCTATAGCCGTCGATTCCGCAAACCCGAATTATTGCTCTCAAGACGGAGTTCTGTTTAACAAAGCCAAAACCGAGCTTATTCAGTATCCCGCGAAAAAAGCCGCAAGCTCTTACACCATACCGAGTACAGTTGTGAAAATTGGTGGTCATGCATTTACCAGGGCATCTAACCTTTCAAGCATAACGATTCCGAACAGTGTCATTAGTATCAACAGTAGTGCATTTCAGATGTGTTCCAATCTGACGGAAATAACGATTCCCGCAAGCACAACATCGATCGGTTCTAATGCCTTTGGAAGCTGCGATAAGCTTGAGACAATAAATGTTGCCGCAGGAAATACCGCCTACTGCTCTCAAGACGGAGTTCTGTTCTCGTATGACAAGACTACCCTTTATCAATACCCCTCAGCTAAAGCCGGCACAAGCTACACCGTGCCGAGCACGGTAAAGACCATCGGAAGCGACGCATTTGTTAATTGTGACGACCTCACAAGCATTACACTCACGAGCAGTATTACGAGCATTGGAGACTCTGCATTTACCGGCTGCAGCAGACTTGAAAGCATCACACTGCCGAGCGGTATCACAAGCATTGGAAATTATACATTCTGCGGTTGCTACAGCCTCACAAGCATCACTATCCCGAGCTCTGTCACGAGCATCGGAAATTATGCGTTCGACTGTTGTAACAACATCAAAGATGTATATTACAGCGGTACATCTGCGCAATGGGCGAAAATCTCTATCGCCTATGGCAATGATTCCCTCGCCATAGCAGCAAAGCACTACAATTACACAGGCGCATAAATAACAGTAAAAAAGCCGAGGGCAGTTCAAAACGAACTGCCCTCGGTTTATGCAATATTCTCGCCGTTTTTTAATAAGGCGGAAAATTTGCTTGACTTAAACAGCGTCAAGGTATAAATTTCTTGCTGTAACTTCTCACAATCGGAGCATTATTATGAATTTTGTAGACATTTTTTTGATTGCCGTTGCACTCAGCATGGACGCCTTTGCCGTTTCCATTTGCAAGGGGCTTTCCGTGCAGAAGCTAAAGCCTAAGCACGCACTCACCGTCGGTATTTATTTCGGCGGATTTCAGGCGCTCATGCCGCTTCTGGGCTTTTTGCTCGGCTTTAAGTTCGAGAAATACATAAACAACATTGACCACTGGATTGCCTTTTTACTGCTCGCGGTTATAGGCGGCAATATGATCAAAGAGGCGCTCGGCGGCGAAGATGAGGAGGCCGACGACAGCTTTGCGTTCAAAACCATGCTGACGCTTGCCGTCGCAACGAGCATTGACGCCCTCGCAATCGGCATAAGCTTCGCCTTCCTCGGAGTGAATATTGTCGAGGCGGCGGCTTTAATCGGCGTGACGACCTTCATTCTGTCCGCAATCGGCATTGTTATTGGCAATATTTTCGGCGCAAAGTACAAGTCCAAGGCAGAGCTTGCGGGCGGCATCGTTCTCGTGCTCATCGGCGCAAAAATCCTGCTCGAGCACCTCGGAATACTCAACTTGCAATTTTGATATCATCCTAACACTACGAAAAAAAGAACCGCTTGCAATTTCTTAAATTGCATGCGGTTCTTTTTTTGGGAGATAATTATCAGGATGGAGAGCCCTGATTAGAAAAAGAGAAAGAATGGATTAGATGTACGAAGGAGTGATCTCGTCATCTTCTTCACAATCTCAATATACATTTTATTTTTTCATTACGCAAGCGAATAAAAATCATATTCAATATGACTTTTCGGAATGATATGCCGTTTTTTCATAAAATGTAGTATTTTGTCTTGAAAATTGCATTTATGGAGTATATACTGCACTTAGCATTACTTCATAGAATGAATTTTGTCGTTTATATGATTTTAAGTAATTTGAGGTTTTCGTTATGGCGATACAGAAATATCAGGCATTCGTTAGAGTTGCAGAGCTCGGCAGTATCACAAAAGCCGCAGAATCCATGGGCTATACTCAGTCGGCAGTCAGCCGTATGATAGCCGACCTTGAGGACGATTGGAACTTAAATCTTCTGCGGAGAAGCAGAGGCGGTTTGACTCTTTCCTCCGACGGTCTGATGCTTTTGCCGTTTATCAAGGAGCTTTGCGGACGCTACGAGGCTCTGCAGGAGCAGGCAAATTCACTCAAGGGGCTCGAAACGGGCTTTATTCGCATCGGCTCCTGCTCAAGCTTTTCAACTCAGCGCCTGCCCGCAATTCTGCGTGAGTTTGAGCGCCGCTATCCGAAAATCGTTTTTCAGCTTAAAAACATGGAGTATTCCGACACGGAGGATGCTCTGTGCGCAGGTGAAATCGACTGCGGATTTATTAGCGCGCCCTTCTCGGATGAGCTTGATGTCACCGTTTTGATGCGTGACAGAATGCTCGCCGTATTGCCCGCTGAGCATCCGCTTGCAAACGCCGCAAACTACCCGATTAAAAGACTCAGCTCCGAGCGTCTTGTGAGACTTACCGAAGAATCGAACAACGAGGTCTCCAAAATTTACGACAGACTGCTGTCACAGCTTGATTCCCCGCTGAACAACTACTGCGAGGTAAACGACGACTACTCGGTTATGGCTATGGTCGAAAGCGGTCTCGGTGTTTCGGCACTGAGCGAGCTTGTCACAGAGAGAATGCCGTTTAACATCTGCCTCAAGGAGTTTGACCCGCCTCAGTACCGCGATATAGGCATCGCGGTCAAGAAAAACCGCCGTCCCTCCCCCGCTACCGAACGATTTATCGAGGTTGTGCTCGAATACTTCAAAAACGAAAGATAAAGACATCTCCGACCGAGACAATCGGTCGGAGATTTTTCGTTTAGGTTAAATCAGGACTTCTGCCCTTCTGAGCTGTGAGAAATAGCAGGCTTCAATCTCGCGGGCATCGAGCTTTCCCGTTAGATAGCCCTTCATCATGGTGTCAAAGAGCTTTATATACTCCGACAGCACGCCCGCAAGCTCATCAGAGCTGCAATCCCTCGTCGGAATTGCGATTGAACGGATGAATTTGCCGTCATACAGCGCATATTTTGGTGCGGCAATACCGAGCACGGGTCTTAAATGTGCATCCTCTATGCTCTTCCAAATACGGAAAAACTCCGTCATTGAACGGATAAGTGCCGTTGACTGAGTGCGGAAAATCACCGTCAGCTCGCCGAGTGCCTCGTTGTCGCCGCGGTATAGCTCCACCTCGTACTTGACCGTGGGACGGTATTTATACTCAAGGGAGGATTTGAGCGACATCGTCATCGTATTGGGTGCAAAAAACGGCACAAGCTCGCGCGATGACAGCATCATCTGCTCGATCGCACTGAAAACATCGTTTATTCTGCGCTCGGGAGTTACGAGATTTACTCTCTCCGCAAGGATTTGATTTATGAGATTAGAACGGTTTGTGCCGAGACGGTGAGCGAGTCTGTCAACCTCCGCAACGACATCCTCGCTGAGCATAAGGCTGTATAATGTCTTTTTCATGCTATTTCTCCGAATCTGTTTTTCTGCTCTTATTTTATCTCCGTCAAAATCTTTTTTCAATAGCATTATATAAATATTTTCACGGATTATATAGCATAAAAAGCAGGGCAAGCCCTGCTTTTTATTTGTATATTTCGGCTTGAATAAAAATCCTGCCTTTTTTGGACATTCCGCCCTGCTCGCCGACTGTGCCTTTGCCACAGCCGCGAATTGAAATAATATCGCCCTGTTTTACAGCGGCATCCGTTTTCATACAAACGCTGTAATTTAAGCTTGCCTCGCCCGCGGCGATTTTATCCGCCGCCGAGGTACGCGAAAGATTGAACATACCCGCGCAAACGGCATCAAAACGCGCGCTTTTAACCGAAAATGTGACCTGCTTTACCTTCCTTTCGGGAGGCACTATGTCGCAAAGCTCTATTTTGCGGGTTTTCACTCCGTATCTGCCGACCTTGTCAAGTCCGTCAAGCAGATGCCTCTCTACGCTTTGAAGGCAGAATATATGCGCCGTGTCGCCGTTTACCCATATATCGCCGAGCCATTCGCGCTTTATTCCGAGACCTAAGACAGCGCCCATATAGTCGCGGTGCGAGGGCTCACCGAAGCCCGTTTTGACCTGCATTGCGCTTATATATTCCTCGGGCTTGAACTCCTCGGCATCCATATAATACGGCAGAAAAAATGCCGCCCTTCGCTCGCACTGCGCATTTCCGCCGCACAGCACCATATTGCAGTCGGCAAATTTTGCCCATTTATCGAGCTCATATTGCTCTGCGGGAGTCAAAAATGCCGTATGCGTGACGCTTGCTGTCTTTTCGCACCGCGCAGACAGGTCCTCCGCACGCTTTATAAGCTCACTGTTTTCCATCAATATACTCCGACATTTGTTCCTTCACATATTTAAGTTCGTTAATAAACTCCGCCGACGACATACGCAGTACGCCTGATTTAAGCGCCGAGAGCCGAATTAGATTATCGCTTGTAATAACCCGCACCGAGTAGTTTTTGCCTATCTCATCGGCGAGCTTTTCAATATACATATCCGCGGTTTCGTTTTCCTTGGTGTAGGCAATATGTATGCCCTCGGTTTCCTTTTCGCCTAAGCTTCCCGCAAGCTTGTAGCCGTCAAATACGAGCACAAGCTCACAGTCGCGAAAGCCTCGGTAGCTTTTGAGCTCATCTGTAAGCCTCGCTCTTGCAAGCTCGAGATTATCCTCTGCGAGCTTTTTGAGCTCCTCACACGCGAACAGAAGGTTGTAGCCGTCAACGATTATATACTCGCGTTTTTTCGGTACCGCACTATGCTCGGGTGCGGCATACTGCACGGGCTTAGTGTACTGTCTGCGGCGCACGGGTCCGAACTCGCGCTCCATAATCTGCTCGAGCTCTTTATCGTCTATGCTGTAAAACTGCCGTCTTTCAGCGGGCTCGGCGGTCTTTTCCCTGCCGAATTCGGTGTCGATGTGCATATATTCCTGCACATCGCTCCATTTAATGTTCACACCTGCTCCGTGTGAGCAGAACACGGAGTCAGCGGTATTTTCAAGGTCCGATTCGGGCTTGTAGGTGCATTTTTCGAGGACGCTTGCTTCGTTGTGGCAGGGCATATATCCTGCGGGCGATGTCGTTATTCTGCCTCTGCCCGAGGTGTAGCCCGCAAGCTCTGAGGCGTAGCCGTTCAGCTCCGCGGCGGGTGCTATGCCGCATATCATATTGCCGCCGTCAGCCTCAAACTGACCGCTTTTCGCCCTTATATCGCTGATTGCTCTGCCTATGTGCTCGGGCGGCACCTCGATTTTGAACTCGTACCACGGCTCGAGCAGTACTGACTGTGCCTTCATCAAGCCCTGACGCACGGCGCGGTATGCCGCCTCGCGGAAATCGCCGCCCTCGGTGTGCTTTGGGTGTGCTCTGCCCGCTATGAGCGATATTTTTATATCCGTTATCGGCGAGCCCGTCAGCACGCCCTTATGCTCCTTTGATGCAAGGCAGGTCAAAACCGTCTGCTGCCAGTCGTGCGAGAGTATATCCTCGGGGCAATCCGAGCAATAAACAACACCGCTTCCCTGCGGCAGAGGCTCAAGCACAAGATGCACCTCGGCATAGTGGCGCAGAGGCTCAAAATGCCCGACGCCCTCGACGGTGTTTTTTATCGTTTCGCGGTACATTATACTGCCCTCGTCAACGCTGACATCCATGTCGAAGCGTTCCTTTATGAGGGCTGTGAGCACCTGCGTCTGAATATCGCCCATAAGCTGAATGCGTATCTCGCGGAGCTGTTCGTTCCACACGATGCCGAGCATGGGGTCCTCGTCCTCAAGAAGCTTGAGCTTTGGCAGTGCCGTGCGGGCATCTATCGTCTTGGGCAGATTTATGCGGTACGAGAGCACAGGCTCAAGCACGGGTGCCGAGGCTCCTACCTCAATGCCGAGCCCCTGCCCTGCAAAGCTTTTTGTAAGTCCCTGCACGGCACAGACCGTGCCCGCCGAGACCTCGTCAACGCTTTCGTATTTTGCACCCGAATATATGCGAATATCCGTGACCTTTTCACCGTTAATTTCATCGCGGTTTTTTAGACTGCCGCCCGTTATCTTCATACAGCTTAAACGCTTGCCCTGATTATCGCGCAGGATTTTATAAACCCGTGCTCCGAATTTCTCCGAATACTGCGGCTGTTCGGTGTAGGTCTCCAAGAACTCAATTAGTCTGTCAACGCCGTCAAGCTTTAATCCCGAGCCGAAAAGAATGGGGAACAATTTTCGCTCTGTTATCAGCCGCGCCTGCGTTTTTTCGGAGACGGTGCCGCTTTGCATATACTCCTCGAGTGCCGCCTCATCGCACAGAGCAACGCTCTCAGTATCCGCGAGCAAAAAATCAACACAGCTTTCAGACAGATGCTCGCGCAAATCGTCGATTACGCGCTCTCTGTCCGCACCCTTAAGATCCATTTTCGTCACGAAAAATATAACGGGCACGCGGTGCTTGCCGAGCAATTTCCACAGAGTTTCGGTGTGTGCCTGCACGCCGTCTGTGCCCGAAATTACCATAATCGCATAGTCCATAACGGAGAGTGTGCGCTCGGTTTCCGCGGCAAAGTCAACGTGTCCCGGCGTGTCAAGCAGGCACAGCTGCATTTTATCCGTGCTAAGCTGTGCCTGCTTTGAAAATATCGTTATTCCTCTCGAGCGTTCAAGCTCGTGATTGTCTAAGCTCGTGTTTTTGTGGTCAACTCTGCCGAGCTTGCGTATGCTTCCGCAGGTGTAGAGCATCGCCTCGGACAGAGTGGTTTTTCCCGCATCAACGTGGGCGAGAATTCCGACTGTCAGCTTTTTCATCAGTCGAGGCTCACAATGCGGTAGTCCTTGCTGCCTACGCCGATTGCTTCGGCGGCATCAAGGGTGTGTGCACCGTTGCGGGACTCAATACGTTCAATTAAATCTGCCTTACCCTCGTCCTCGCTTGCATATACTAAATCAACGCAAGCCTTGTCAAGTGCAACGGGGTCGAGTGAGGACAGTATGCCAATATCCTTAATCTTCGGGTCTGCGGCAACCGCACAGCAGTCGCAGTCAACGGACATATTGCACATTATATTGACAAATGCCATTTTGCCCTGCATATAATCAACAACGCTCTTTGCCGCATCTGCCATGCATTCAAGGAAGCTATCGTGGTCGGAGGTCCATTTCTTTGTGACATCCTTTACACCGTGGATATACGCCTTGCCGTGTGACGAGGCTATACCTATCGAGATATTCTTTAGCGCACCGCCGAAGCCGCCCGAGGGGTGTCCCTTGAAATGCGACAGGACAAGAATGCTGTCGTAATTTGCAAGATTTTTGCCGACATAGTTTACCTCAAGGTGCTTGCCGCCGTTTACGGTCAGCTCCATTTCGCCGTCCTCGTCCATAATATCGACATCGGCAATCTCTGTCCAGCCGTGCAGAAGCATAGTGTTTCTGTGTGCCTCGGCGGTGTTTCTGCCTCCGTCATAGGCGGTGTTGCACTCAATTATAGTGCCGCCTACGTGGTCAACAATGGGTCCCATAAAGCTCGGACGCAGGAAATTCTGATTTCCCGGCTCGCCCGAATGGAGCTTAACGGCAACATTACCCTCGAGCTTTATTCCGAGTGCTTCAAAGGCTTTTATAGCACTCTCGGGACTTATATTTTTTGTGAAATATACAATGGGCTTTTCCATTACGACGCCTCCGTTTTTCTTGTTTAACGCTATTATATAATATCTCGCTCAATAGAGCAAGAATAATAAAATCACTATTCCAATTTCACAAAAAATATTATAAAATAAGGCAAAGAGGTGATAGCTTGAAAATTGCATTTATTGTTGTTGCCGTGATTTGCGTTATTATAACCGTGCTTCTCGGCTTGGGCTACGCCTTTGTGTGCTTAATACTGAAGCGCGAGGACAATCCTCCCACCCCCGAGACGGGTGCTGAGTCGTCCGAGCTCTTAGAGCCTACGGGCAAGGCGCTCTGGGCATATAACATACCGAAATTTGCCCCGTTCAGGGAGCTTCCGTTTGAAAGTACGGAGATAATATCCTCCGACGGGCTGAGGCTTCACGCGGATTATATTCGCGGTGCTGAGGGCACGGATGTTACGGTTATTTTCTGTCACGGCTACAAATCCTGCTGTGTGCACGATTTTGCCGCTATGTATGAGTTTTACAACGGCTTGGGCTTCAATCTTGTGTATCCCGATATGCGCGCACACGGAAAAAGCGAGGGCAAATACATAGGCTTCGGCGCGCTCGACAGATTTGACATTAAACTTTGGTGCGATAAAATCGCGGAGCTTTTCCCCGACACATCAATATTTCTGCACGGAATGTCGATGGGTGCGGCTTCTGCCATGCAGTGCGCCGACCTTGAGCTGAACCCCGCCGTCTGCGGCATTATCGCCGACTGCGGCTTTGCCTCCGCAAACGAGGTTTTCAGAAATTTAATCGGCAAGGTTTATCATCTGCCCGCAACGCCGTTTGTTGATATTATTGAGCTTGTAAGCTGTACCGTGGCGGGTTACGGATTTTCCGACGCCGATTCTGTTAAAAGCATGGAACGCTCGCGTCTGCCACTTGCCTACATCTGCGGCGACTGTGACAGATATGTGCCGCTTGAAACGGCAATGCGCATTTACAACGCCTGCGTGCAGGATAAGGCACTGCTGATTGCCGAGGGTGCGGGACACGCGGCAAGCTTCATGTGCGAAAATGAAAAATACAAAAAGCTTATTGAAGGCTTCATAAATAAGCATAAGAAAGAGGATTGAAAATGGGAGAAAAAATCAATCAAACGAAAAAAGGCATAGGTGCTCTTAACTGGACGCTTCTGCTTGTTATCGGCTTTACCGCGCAGATTGCGTGGGTTATTGAGAACAACTGGTTTGCGAATTTTCTGTACTCCGACTTCGGCGCACAGCTCGGCGTTGTTACGGCGATGACTATTTGCTCTGCAACGGCGACAACCTTTTCCGCGCTGTTTTTCGGTACACTCTCCGACCGCATCGGCTCACGAAAAAAGCTCATCGTGTGGGGCTCTGTGCTGTGGGGCATATTCACGATTACCTTCGGTCTTACACACTATCTGCGTGAGAGTATTTACAACAATGTAATGCTCATAGGCGTTACAATAGTTGCCGCGGACACGATTATGAGCTTTTTCGGCTCAATGGCAAATGATGCGGGCTACAACGCATGGTATGCCGATATGATGGACGACTCAAACTCGGGACAGATCGGCGCTGTTGCCGCAACGCTTCCCGTTATCGGCACCCTCGTCGGCACTCTCGTGGGCGGTATGTTCGTCACAAGCGACTACTTCACAAAGACTAATCCGCAGGGCGGATATATCGCATTCTTCTCGATAGTCGGCGTGCTGACTATTATCATCGGCATAGCTTCTGCATTCGTGCTGAAGGACAGCCCGAAATTAAAGCCCGTAAAGGACGGCTCCTTCTGGCATCAGTTCGGCTCGACCTTTAACTTCAAGCGCTTTATTTCAAACCGTGAGCTCGCTCTCGTTTTTGTCACTCTGTGCGTATTTTTCATCGGCTACAACTGCTATTTCATCCACATTATGAACTGGATGAACTACACTCTCGGCTTTAACGACCCGAGCCTCATTCTCGGCATCCCGCTTGTGCTTGCGGTTTTGATTGCAATTCCCTTTATCGGCGTTATCAACAACAAAAAGGTGCCCGCTGTTGCACTTTTGGCAACGCTTTTGAGCATATTAGGCTGTATTTTCGTGTATTTCGTTGTCGGCAGACTTGCAGGCACTCTCGACACGGAAAATGCGCTGAATATCGGTGCAAACTGGTCATGCTACATAGGCATTATACTTGTCGGCGTGGGCTATGTTATCTTCATGCAGTCGATGACTGTCTGGATGAAGAGACTCTATCCCGAGGAGCACAGAGGTCAGTTTGAGGGCATAAGAATTATGTTCTTCGTATTCTTCCCGATGATTGCAGGTCCTCTGCTCGCCGACCCCATTTGCCGCAAATTCGGCGAGAAGGTGTATCAGGTCGTAATCGACGGCTCGCTCAAATTCGTCACAGGTGCTGAGGCACAGTCTCTCGGCTATGACATTTCGCAGATTGCGGAGGGTTATCTGCCCGTAAACGAGCTGTTTATTGCCGCCGCAATCGTCTCCGCACTGTCGCTTATACCCATGTACTTCGCGGCAAGGCTTTATAAAGAGAGAAACGGAAAATAAACTCAAAACCCGAGGCAATGCCTCGGGTTTTTCATATCATCTTTACTATTGTTTCCGCTACACCGTTTTCGTCGTTTGAGGGGCAAATGAAATCAGCCGCGGCAAGACATTTTGCACTCGCGTTTTTAACCGCAACGCCGAGTCCCGCAAAGCTGAGCATATCCGCGTCGTTATCCCCGTTTCCGAATGCGGCTATGTATTTTGATTCTATGCCGAGTATTTCGCTTAGTTTTCTCAGTGCCGCGCCCTTACCCGCACTGCTGTCGGATATTTCTATAAGTCGCGGCGATGAGCTTGTGACATATACATTTTTAAGCTTTTTTGCCTTTCTCCACAGCTCATTTTTATGCTCAAGCGTTCCGCACAAGACATCTATGCTGTCAAGTATATCGAGATTTTCCCGTATAAACGCGGGCATATCCGAAATCGGCAATCTCGTTGTCTGCACATATTCCACATACGCGGGCGAACAGCCATAGCGCACGGGGTCTGAAATATATTCGCTGTCGCAATAGGGCTGACCGTCAATAAACGCCTCAAAGCGTTCACCCTCAAAAACCTCTAAGGTCTGCAAAACCGACTCGGGGCGTAATGTTACTGACAGGAGTCTTTTCCCGTCGGGCACATATTCTATCGCCGCACCGTTTGAGCTTATGGCATAGCGCACTCCCGCTATTGAAATAACGCTCTTCGGCAAGGACTTAAACGCCCTTCCCGAGGCGACAACGACCTCTATATCATTTTTAATCACAAGCTCAATCGCGTCGCGGGTAACATCCGCAAGGCTTGAATCCGACCTGAGCGTTGTATCGTCAAGGTCAAGTGCTATGAGCCTTATATCCTTAAAATCCGTCAATTTTCATCACCGTTTTCATAATAGCATGAAAAATTCTCCGCGTAAAGTTGACTGAAAGCAAAAAACGCTGTATAATTCTATTGAATTAAATATCGGATCAGGATTCAGGGGAATGGAGGTGCAAATCCTCCGCGAGGCCGTCACTGTGAAGCGGATTTTATCCCGAAGTCAGAATACCTGCCTGATACGTCGTGCAAAGAACCGCGGACCCCGGTTGCTTTACAGTTATCGCCCAGACTGTATCTGCTCTTCTTTTCTTTGTACGGCTTCCGACAAAGTTAAAAGGAGAGATTTTTTATGGCTAAAAACAAAAAAACAGTAATCGTAGGCGTAGTTTTTCTCGTGCTTGTCGCGGCACTCGCGCTTGTATGGCACTTCTGCAATCCCGCGAACAACACGCAGGTCGGTGCTAAGGAAATTACCGTCACAGTAACGCACGGCGACGGCAGCACAAAGGAATTCACCATAAGCACCGATGAGGAATATCTGCGCGCCGCACTTGAATCGCAAAAGCTCATTTCTGGCGATGACAACGAGTACGGCTTATACATCAAGACCGTTGACGGGGAAACCGTCAATGAGGCAAATCAGGAATGGTGGTATTTAAGCAAGGGCGGTCAGATGCTCAACACGGGTGTTGACGACACACCGATTGCAGACGGCGACTGCTTTGAGCTTAGCTTCACGGTGGGATATGACTTCTAAGCTGAGTGTTCGTAATATGTGCCTGCTTGCGCTTATGGGGGCACTCATGGTCGCCTCACAGCTTGCGCTTGCGGCACTTCCTAATATTCATATTGTTGCACTGCTGATTATTATTACAACGCTGTGCTTTTCATGGCAGGCGCTGTTTTCGGTTGCTGTCTTTGTCATGCTTGAGGGGCTTTTCTTCGGCTTCGGTATCTGGTGGATAAGCTACATCTATGTATGGCCCGTGCTTGTACCCCTTGTTATGCTTTTGCGCAACAACACCTCTGCGCTTGTCTGGGCGATATTGGCAGGACTGCACGGTCTGTTATTCGGTGCAATGACCGCTATCCCCTATCTTTTTATAGGCGGTTGGGCGGCGGCTGTATCATATTGGATTGCGGGCTTGGGCTTTGATTTTGTTCACTGTGCGGGCAATTTTGCACTCACGCTTGTGCTCGTAAATCCGCTTTCCTCCTTATGCAAACGCCTCTTAGAAAAAGCTTAAAAAATTTACACTTTGTTTAATACTTTTCTTTTGTCTGTTGTATAATACGCAAGGTGATTTTTTCAATTTTTTCTAAGGAGCATAACTATGAACAGCACTTACGACATCGCAATAATCGGCTGCGGTACCGCAGGCATTTTTGCAGGCTACGAGCTTATCCGTCAGCATCCCGACCTTAAAATAGTCGTACTCGAGCAGGGCGGCGATATTTACTCCCGTCACTGTCCCATCGTTGCAGGCAAGGTCAAGGAATGTGTGCACTGCGCAGTATGCGATACCATGTGCGGCTTCGGCGGTGCAGGTGCTTTTTCAGACGGCAAATATAACTTCACAACTCAGTTCGGCGGCTGGCTTACAGACTTCATGGATGACGATGAGGTCATGGAGCTTATAAACTACGTTGACACCGTTAACATGAAGTACGGTGCTACCGACAAGACCTTCTCAACCGACACTCCCGAGGCAAAGGCTCTCGAGCGCGAGGCACTCAAATATGACCTTCACCTTCTGCACGCCAAGGTAAAACACCTCGGCACCGAGAACAATCTGCGCATTTTGCAGAATATGTACGACGACCTGAGCAAGGTCATTGAGTACCGCTTCCGCACCGCAGTTGAGGCTATTGACAGAAAGGGCGAGGGCTACACCCTCACACTCAAAAACGGTGATACCGTTGACTGCACCTACCTCATCGCCGCACCCGGCAGAAGCGGCGCAGAATGGTTTGCAAACGAGTGCAAAAAGCTCGGTGTGCACCTTATCAACAATCAGGTAGATATCGGTGTGCGTGTTGAGCTTCCCGCAACCGTGTTTGAGCATATTACAGACGTTGTTTACGAGTCCAAGCTCGTCTATCGCACGAAGCAGTACGGCGACAAGGTGCGTACCTTCTGCATGAACCCCTACGGTCATGTTGTTGCGGAAAACGTTGAGGGCATAAACACCGTCAATGGTCACTCCTACTCAGACCCCGCACTGCGCAGTAAGAATACGAACTTCTCACTGCTCGTTTCAAACCGCTTCACCGAGCCGTTTAACGAGCCCTACCGCTACGGCAAGCACATCGCATCACTGAGCAATATGCTCTGCGGCGGCGTTTTAGTTCAGCGCTTCGGCGACCTCGTGAAGGGTGTACGCACAAATGAGCACAGACTCGCTCAGTCAATGACACGCCCCACACTTTCCGCCGCAGTTCCCGGCGACCTCAGTCTTGCCCTTCCCAAGCGTCAGCTTGACGACATCATCGAGATGATTTACGCTCTCGATAAGATCGCCCCGGGCACGGCAAATTACGACACCCTGCTTTACGGTGCCGAGGTCAAGTTCTATTCCTCCCGCCTTGAATTAAGCGGTGAGCTTGAAACGGGCTTCTCAAACTTCTTTGCCATCGGCGACGGTGCAGGCATAACAAGAGGTCTTGCGCAAGCGGCGGCTTCGGGCGTTAAGGTCGCAAAGGTAATATCCGACAGAATTTAATTATAAAAGCGAGTGCAAAGCACTCGCTTTTATATTATCTTTTCGACTGAATAGATAGATTTTATAACCTCAAGTGCCGCGGGATTCGAGAAATTCAGCGTCCAGAAGCTTATGCCCGCAAGGCTGTATTCCGCTACAAGCTCAAGCCTCGCCTTAACGCTTCTTGCGTCCTCAAACCACACCTCATGCCGCGTTCCCGCAGGGGCTGTGTAATTAAAATACGGTGCCTGCGCCGCCTCGTCAAATTTAATCTGAGCGAACACTGAGCTTGCAAGATTTACTGCGGCGGTATTTGATACCACCTGCGCCGCCCTGCCCTGCTTCCATGGCAGCGTCCAATTATAGCCGTAGTTTGAAAAGCCGAGTAGGATTTTTCCCGCGGGTATTTTTGTCACGGCATAATCGAGCACTCTTCTCATTCTGTCAACGGGCGACACCGCCTGCGGCGTGCTGTATGTGTATCCCCATTCGTAGGTCATGATTATCACTCTGTCACAACACTGCCCGTGTGCGGTGTAATCGTGCGCCGTGTATAATATTCCCTCCTGCGTGTCGGACTCCTTCGGGGCAATCGCCGTGCTGAGATAATAGCCCATAGAGTGCAGAATTTCGGATAGTCGCTTCAGAAAATCGTTATAGCCCTGTCTGTCAAAGGGATAGACATACTCAATATTGAGATTTACACCGTAATAGCCGCGCTCTCGCAAGGCACTCAGAATGTTGTCTATGAGCGTGTTTTGCGCTGACATATCTGTGAACACCGCATGGGCAATATCGCTTGAAAAGCCGTCTGAGGCGCCTATATTCGTAAGTGTGAGCATGGGCGCCGTCGCCGAGGCATACGCATTTTTAATAAGCTCTCTGTCATCAATGGGTGTTATACCTCCCGCCGAGTCAATATGCCACGAAAAGGGACAAAGGAAGCTCAGATACGGCAAAAACTCATTCAGAACACCACTGCTGATATTCGGATAGGCATAGCCG
Source organism: Clostridiales bacterium UBA1763 (assembly GCA_002314685.1). Classification (GTDB taxonomy): domain Bacteria; phylum Bacillota; class Clostridia; order Oscillospirales; family Oscillospiraceae; genus F23-B02. The sequence continues at coordinate 12,161 of DCHB01000082.1, read as the reverse complement.
TTTATCTCAATTTCGCCCTGCGGCGCGGCACCGTCGGGTATGACAAGTGCCTGCCCTACGCTAAGTCTGTCGGGGTTTATAAGGGCGTTTGCACTGCTGATTTTTTCGGCGGGCACGCCGAACATTTTTGAAATTGAATACAGACTGTCGCCCTTTCTTACAACAAAAATTCTCATACCTTCACCTCTGTGATATGGTATGAGAATTATATTTATTATATGTTTCTGCCGTTCAGCTTTGCCGACTTTAATTCGTCGCCGTCATAGCAAAGCTTGAGCGAGAAAAACGGCTCGTTTTCGTCAAGCAGACGGAGGAAAATTTTATCCCCCTCCCACAAGGTCAGGCGCATAAGCTCGCTTTTTTTAATCCATTCAAGCTCGCCCTCGTCGCAGGTGCCTATAATCCCCTCAAAGCCGTCAGCGGTGAAAAGGTGCATATACTCGCTCTCGCATACGGTGTTTACAAAGGTGACTATGCCTCTGTATTGCCATGAGGTAAGGGTGAGTCCCGTCTCCTCATACACCTCGCGAAGCAGGCATTCCTCGGGACTTTCGTCCTCCTCAAATTTGCCGCCGAGACCTATCCACTTGTCGCGGTTAATGTCGTTTTCCTTTTTTACTCTGTGCAGCATGAGGTATTCATCCCCACGCTGAATGTAGCATAGTGTTGTATTTAGCATTAAAGTCTGAACTTTTCGTCGTATTCGGCAAAGTCTTTCTTAAACTCGTCGGAGTTTTCTGCCATGAGCTTATTGTAGTAATCGTGAGTTTCGAGTGCACCGCCCGCAAGCTCAATCATAGCGACACCGATATTTGAGCAGTGGTCGGCTATACGCTCGAGATTTGTAAGCAAATCGTTGAAAACGAAGCCGTGCTGAAGAGTGCAGGTGCCGTCGCTTATGCGGTTTATGTGGTGCAGCTTCATCTCATCGCAGAGACTGTCTATCTTCTCCTCGAGAGGTTCGATGCGGTAAGCAACATCGAGGTTTTCCTCGACAAACGCCTTGACTGCAAGTGCGACTATCTCGGACACGGCGGAGCGCAAAATTGCGACCTCCTTCGTAGCGACCTCGGAAAATGCCATTTTCTTTTCGTACATTTCCTGTGCGCACTCGGCAATATTCAGTGCATGGTCACTCATGCGTTCAAAGTCGGTTATTGAGTGGAGATATTTGCTGACTAAAATGTTCTGCTGTTTTGTCAGCTCCATGCGGGTTATCTTTACAAGATATGTGCCGAGCTTGTCCTCGTAGCGGTCAATGAGCTCCTCGGTTTCCGCAACCTCGGTAAAGCTCTCCTTTGTATAAGCATCAATCAGTCCGAGTGCATCGGTGATGTTTTTGACTACTCCGCGAGCCATGGAGTTTATTACCTCGCGGCTCTGCTCAATCGCAAGTGAGGGGTGAATTATGAAGCGCTCCTCGAGGCGGTCCATGTCGTGTAGCTCCTGCTCGCGTGCCGTATCCTCCTTGACAAACAGAGCCACGAAGCGTTCAATCAAGCCCGTCAGCGGGGCGAGGATTATGATTATTGCAATTCTGAACAGCGTATTTACAAGTGCGATGCTAACGGTTGTCATCGTGAGGCTCATAAAGCCGAAATGCACGAAGGCGTTGAGCAGATAGAATATAATGCTGACTATTACGACACCGAAGAAGTCGATTACGAGGTATGAAAGCGCGGTGCGCTTGCCGTCGGAGCTTGCGCCCATTGCCGACAGCAGTACGGGGACTGCCGCGCCGATTGCAATACCCATGATAATCGGGAATGCGACATCAAATCTGACCGCGCCCGTTATTGCAAGTGCCTGCAAAATACCGACTGCCGCAGATGCGCTTTGAAGAATACTCGTAAACGCAAGACCGACTATTATACCCAAAATCGGGTTTGAGAAATTTGTCAGCAGGCTTATGAAGCCCTCGTCGGTTTTTAGCACCGATACAGCACCACTCATAGTCTTCATGCCGAACATCAACACAGCAAAGCCGAGCAAAATTCCGCCGATATGCTTTGTTGACAGCTCAGAGGAGAACATATACAGTACGATGCCGATAAGTGCGATGACCGAGGTCAGCGTCTCTGTTGACAAAAGCTCGAGCCAGCCCGAGGCTGAGCCGCCGATGTCTGAAAGACAGATAATCCAGCCCGTAATGCTCGTGCCGATGATTGCGCCCATTATAATGCCTATTGCCTGACGCACATTCATCATCTTCGAGTTAACGAAGCCGACTACCATGACCGAGGTTGCCGATGAAGACTGTATGACGGCGGTAACGCCCGTGCCTAACAGTATGCCCTTGAGTTGTGTGCCCGACAGTCGGTACAAGACAACCTCGAGCTTACTGCCCGCAACCTTTTTAAGGCTGTCGCCCATGAGCGACATACCGAAAAGGAACATCGCAATTCCGCCGAGAAGTGAAATCACTTCGGAAATTCCCATTATAATAAATCCTCCAATTACGGAAAATAATATCAATTCGCTACTCTCACAAATACATTATTGCAGTATTTTTCCGCCATGTAAAGCATTATTTTCATATATCGGGAATTTTCGTATCTTTATACAATCCGAGTCCTCAAAAGCGCATTGCTGTCATCAAAAAAATCAGAGAAATACAAAGTATTTCTCTGATTTAGAGACTGTAAAAAAACTAAACTGTCGCAGGAAAGACCTGCAAACAGCGGGGGAGCTTGAGGGGGCAAAGGCCCGCCTCAATTTGATCGCCGACAACAAAAAGCCTCGCTTCCGAGGCTTTTTCAAAATGCACAGAAAGCTCTGTGCATTTTTGGCGGCTTTTCGGCGCAGTCAAAAAAGCCCCTCGGACTTTTTTGACAAGCTGAAAATCAGAGAAATACAAAGTATTTCTCTGATTTATTCTTCCGATGTGCTTTCGCGCCAGAGGCGGTAGCGGTCAAGCTCCTCAGCAACGCAAATCTCCATAACAATGTTTATTATAAACGCATCGTCTATAAAGCCCAGAACAGGTACATTATCGGGAATGAGGTCAAACGGACTTACAAGATATGCCGCTATTGCCGCAGAGCCGAGCAGTACAACAAAGGGTACCTTTTTATATCTTCCGTGACAGTAGTCGTTAAGCATCGCGATAAGGTCCTGAATATCCGCAACCGAGTCGCCTAATACGGGTATCTCCTTCAGCGGGTCGAAAAACCTGCTTGCTTTTTCAAGGGTGGAGAGAGTTTTTCCCGTGCCGACAACGACGGCATTTGCCGCCTTTGCAATTTTTGAGGTTTTTATTTTTGCCATAGCCGTATCTCCGTGATTTGATTTTTCTTCTGTTATTTTATCACAGTATCGGGCTTTTTCAACAGGAAAATAAATAATTTACACTGCTCTGTTTACATGCTATAATAACTTACAGTTTCGGCTTTTTTCGGGGGGATTTTTATGGAAAAGTCAAAACAGCTCATAAAATTTGTTATCGCCATGGTCATTTTCGGCACAAACGGGCTTGTAATTGCAGACGTTTCGCTTGACAGTGCGGAAATTGTACTGATGAGGACATTTTTCGGTGCTCTGTTTTTACTCGCCGTTGTGCTGTATAAAAAAAGCTTCAGCTTTAAGGACTTAAAGGCAGATTTATTGCCCGCAACGATAGGCGGTGCGGCACTCGGACTCAACTGGATTTTTCTCTTTGCCGCATATCGCAAGGCAGGTGTCAGCATCTCAACGCTCATCTACTATTGCGGACCTATACTCGTCCTTGCCCTCTCGCCTGTTATTTTCAAGGAAAAGCTAACATGGAACAAGCTCGCCGCACTCGCTGCCGTTGCAGTCGGAATGGTGCTGACTACGGGCAGTATCGAGGTCGGTGATGATATGACCGTCGGACTTATGTGCGGTGCAGGCGCGGCACTTCTCTATGCCGTTATCATTATTGCGGGCAAGCGGACTAAAAGTCTTTCGGGACTTAACTGTGCGCTTTATGAGCTTATCATCTCATTTTTTGTTGTTCTGCTGTTCCTCATTATCGCAGGGTATGACCTGCCCGTTTTTCCCGCTAAGAAAGATATTGTAAACGTCCTTATTCTCGGCTTTATGAACACGGGTATCGCATACTATCTGTACTTTGATTCTCTGCAAAAGCTGCCCGCACAGACGGTGTCAATTGTGTGCTACGCAGACCCACTTACCGCGCTTATTGTTGCGGCACTGTTTCTTAATGAGCTCATGCTGCCGCTTCAGATTGTCGGTGCCGTTTTAATTCTCGGCGGTGCCATGCTCGGTGAAATGAAGCCAAAAGACAAAAAACAACACTCGGAGGAAGTATAAAAATGTATATAGTATTTATCATTATCCTTGCCCTTGCCTGCGCGGCAAGCGGCGTAATGTTCATCAAGGTCACCGAACAGGGTGAGGATGTCAAGGCAGTTCTTTTCAAGGGAATTACCACCGTCTGCGTCATCGTAATCGCGGCAATTTCCACTCTGCGCACCGACAACACGGCTTTTGCAAAGCTCATCTTACTCGGTCTGTTCTTCGGCTTTGTTGGCGATGAGCTTCTCGCTCTGCGCTTCGTATTCACGGAGAAATTCAATCTCTGCTTCCTTACGGGTGCGGGCGCATTCCTCATAGGGCACATTTTTTATCTGCTTGCGCTTTACGGAATCGCACCTAAGGCGTGGATTGCCGCCGTGCCTCTGCTTATAGGTGCGCTCGCTCTTGAGCTTCGCAACTCGAATAAGCACAATCTCGACATGGGCAAAATGTTTATCCCGCTTGCTGTTTATGCCGCGCTCGTCTGCTTCATGGGCTGTTCCGCCGTGGGCTCTGCCCTGTTCAAATTCAGCTTGGGCACACTGCTCTTTGCCGTCGCGGGCGTCTGCTTTATTGTCAGCGACAGTATTCTCTCCGTGCAGTGCTTCAGCGACCATCCGAGCAACGGCAAAAACCGTTCTCTGCACGCCTTTTATTGGGGCGCTCAGCTTTTAATCGCGCTCAGCCCTCTATTCATCTGAAAACAACATAAAACGGTGCAGTCTGTTGACTGCACCGTTTTCAGCTTGTCAAAAAAGTCC
>DCHB01000082.1:0-6959 GCA_002314685.1 Clostridiales bacterium UBA1763 | reverse complement strand
ATAGTTTAGTTTTTTGACAGTCTCATAACGGTGCAGTCAACAGACTGCACCGTTTTTTATTTAATTACCTCAAGTCCCATCATGTAGCGGCGCATCATGTCGAAAACATAGTTGCCCGATACGCGGCGGATGTAGCTTCTTGTGCGGCGCGCACCTACATGAAGCTCACGCACGAAGGTACCGTCTTTCGTCGCAAGGGAGATAAACACCGTGCCGACCTCGTGAACACCGTCACCGTCGGGACCCGCAAGTCCCGTAACGCCGATACCCATATCGGTACCGATAAGCTCCCTCACCTTTTCTGCCATCTGCTGAGCGACCTCATAGCTGACTGCGCCCTTTTGCTCGATAAGCTCGGGGTCAATGCCGAGAATTTTCGCCTTCGCCCCGTTTGTATAGGTCGTAACACCGCCGAGGAAAAATTCGCTCGCCCCGGGAATATCCGTAAAGCGCTTTGCAAGCTCTCCGCCCGTACAGCTTTCAGCCGCTGAGAAGGTCATGCCCGTCTGCTTCATAAGCTCCATTACGCGCTGTTCAACGCAGTCTACATCTATGCCGAACACAATATCGCCGAGCACATCACAGCAGTGCTCTATTATCGGCTTCATCATTTCCTCAGCCTGCTCAACGCTTTTCGCCTTTGCCGTTATCTGCAGAAGGCAGTCACCCTCCTTGGCATAGGGTGCCATGGTGGGGTTTGTCATCGCGTTCATTTCCTCGCGGAAAAGCTGGTCCATCGCGCTTTCACTCATTCCGAAAACATGGATTGCGTGCGACACAATCTGCTCATCGGACAGCGAGCGCAGATACGGCATAGCGCAGGCGCGGAACATCGCATTGCACTCCTTGGGAGGTCCGGGAAGCATGAGGACTATTGTGCCGTCCTTTTCAAACGCACAGCCCGGTGCCGTGCCCCAATCGTTGTGGAAAACCGTACATCCGACGGGAAGCATCGCCTGCTGGAGATTATTCTCGGTCATCTGCCTGCTGTAACCCTTGTTGGTCAGATAATCGTACAGACACGCCTTTTCTTCCTCGTTCATACGAAGCTCAAGCCCGAAGCTTTTTGCAAGAATCTGCTTCGTGAGGTCATCGCAGGTCGGTCCGAGACCGCCCGTCGAGATTATTATATCCGCCCTGCCCTTTGCTATTTCAATGCAGGCGGCAAGCCTCTCGGGATTATCGCCGACAACCGTGTGGTACTTTACGTTTATGCCTATCTCCGACAGCATGAGGGATATGTCCCTTGCGTCGGTGTTGGTGGTGTGACCTAACAATATCTCCGTTCCGACGGAGAGAATTTCCGCATTATAAGTCTTTGCCATCAGCCGACCTTTACCCTTTCTATACCCGCAACCGCCTCATCAACAAGTGCGTCTATATCGAGAACTGACTCGATTTCGGCTACCTCTTTCACCTTCGGCTTTGTCTTGGGATGCTTGGGGGTGAACACGGTGCAGCAGTCCTCATACGGCAGAATGGAGGTGTCAAAGGTGCCTATCTTGCGTGCAAGGCGGACGATTTCCTCCTTGTCCATACCGATAAGCGGCTGTAAAACAGGAAGGTCTGTAACCGCCTGAGTCGATGCCATTGCCTCCATTGTCTGGCTTGCGACCTGTCCGAGATTTTCGCCCGTGACTATCGCCTTTGCGCCGTTTGCCTCGGCAATTCGCTGAGCAATACGCATCATAAATCTGCGCATTATCAGTGTGAAATAATCCTCGGGGCACTTTGCGCGAATCTCCTCCTGAATATGCGTGAAGGGCACTATCTCAACGGTCATTTTGCCGCAGTATGCAGTCAAAAGCTCGGCAAGCTCCAAAACCTTCTGCTTTGCCTGCTCCGATGTATAGGGGAAGGAGAAAAAGTGAACGGGAATGAGTCTGACGCCGCGTTTTGCTATCATATAGGTGGAAACGGGGCTGTCAATTCCGCCCGACAGCAGAGTTACGCCGATGCCGTTTGAGCCGACGGGCATACCGCCCGCGCCGGGTGTGGGTGCCGCGTGGACATAAGCGGCGAGGTCGCGCACCTCAACGTGTACAGTAAGCTCGGGATTATGCACATCGACAGCGCACTCGGGATATGCCTCGGCAAGCTCGCCGCCGACATACTGTGAAAGCTCTATCGAGGTCATCGGGAAGCTCTTGTCACTGCGCTTGCCCTCAACCTTGAAGCTCTTTGCGCTGAGCATATCGTCCCTGAGATATTCAATCGCAAGCTCTGCAATCTTTGCCGCGTCCTTTTCACAGCCCGACGCGCGGTTTACGCTTGCGATGCCGAACACCTTTGTCAGTGCCTCAAACGCCTCGTCCATGTCGCTTGTTTCATCGACGGGCTCAACATAAATTGTTGACTGCATACAGTAGGTTTTGAACTTGCCTATTGCCGACAGGCGGCGATTTATGTTCGCAATGAGCTTTTGCTCAAAGGATTTGCGGTTGAGTCCCTTGAGGACTATTTCTCCGAGCTTTAAGAGAATTATATCGTTCATTATTTCATTTCTCCCGTTTTTTCATTAGCACCGTAATTATAGCATCTTTATCATTCAAACGCAACAAAGACAAAAATCGCAGTCAAAGACTGCGATTTTTTGGCTCACAACAGTTACAGTATAAGGCAAAATATATGCAAAGTCAAGGCGTTTCACCGCCCTCACGCAAATTTCGGATAAGTGCATAATTTTAGTGCTTTAAATTCGTGAATTATTACTCTTGATACTGCGGCGAATATTTGCTATCCTTTAATCAGAAAGGGTGATACCGATGAACAAGTAACACCGCCTCGAAAAAAGCTTATTCGAGGATTCAAAACTGAAGAAAGAGAGGTAACCATTGATGTTAGATAACAAGACTTCAATGAAATAACCCTTGACTGCTGTAGAAAACGGTGTAAAGAAACCGTGCGGTCAAGGGTTATTTCCTTTTTATGCTCCTTTGATCAGTCCGGTGCCTGAACATAGTCGGCAATACCTGCATTATCGGGAAGCACAGAGGCTTTTCCCGCGTTTAGCGGGCTGAACTGATATACGGTATCATAGTCCATGCGAACACATAGATTCATCGTCAAATCATTTGAATTATAGACTGCACTCCAAAGGGTTGTCACATACCACGGATATGAATGGTGGCGATAGTTCAGATGCACGGAATTCAAAAGCTTCATAGCGCCCGTTTCGGAGAGAATTCCGTCAGAAGCGGAAAGCTTGGTCATAATCGTTTCGTACCGTTCTTCTCCCTGCGGCTCATCCTCAACACCGTCGGGGCTGAGGAAGAAATTTGTTACCGCCTGCGTACGACTTTCGGAATCCGCCCAAATGACACGCATTTCATTGTCGATGTATTCGATGACGCAGGAATTACCCTTTGCATCGCTGAGCTGGTAGTGATAGCTGCAGCTGCTCATCATATCATGCATATCAAAGGCGGAGAGCAGATCAATCGCTTCCTGTACGTCTGCGCACTTGTCCAAAACTGCACGAATTGCTACAGTGGTGATAATATCGGTTTTTCCGTTATCCTGCTCCGTGCCGTCGGCTTTAACCTGCAGAACTCCCATGGAAAGTCCCTTTTCGTTTATGCCGTCCAATGCTAAATACGGGGCGAGAAGAACCTGCATATCTTTAACAGCAGAGCGAGGCTTGTTGACATCGCCGAACAGCATCATATTGGCATCAACCATGGAAACGCTTGCATATCCGTCATTGGGATTTGTCCAAACGACAAAGCAAGGTGCATCCTTGTAATCGAAGTTTCTGCCCATAAGACGGTCGCCGTCCTCATTAAAGCAGGTGAAGGCACTGCAGCCGAGGTCGTCCAGCTTCAGCTTGAAATTAACCTTCCCGAACATAAGATGCCCGGAGGCATACGCGAGAAAATCGGCAATAGAATCTGTTCCGCGCTCCAAAAGGTCATCGATATCATAGTCATACTGATAGTTCAGCATATAAATATTATCATTGAGCCTTGTAATCGATTGAACAGTCTTCATCTGTTCGCTGAACAAGCCGTTTGTACCGAACAGCAATCTTAAATAAAGCTTTGAAACGGGATTGCTGCTAATGTTCACTATCTCGGTAACGGATTTTTTGCTGATATTTAGCCACCTTGAAGTCGCAGACGATGTGTCTGCGGCGAAGGCAGAGGTCGTCAGCGAGAAAGCAAGTGCAAGTACAAGGATTAAGGATAAAATCTTCTTTTTCATAAATTATTTTTCCACCAAAGCAGGTTGTTCTGCATATTTTTTTATTATTTCTAATTTGAGCTTACTCCGCATACAGATGATGCATTCGGCACTGCGGAGCCTAATCACGCGTTATTTTCTCTGAAATCGTATGTTCTGTACTGTATTGCCTCGGCGATGTGCATTGCGTCTATCTCCTCTGAGCCCTCGAGGTCGGCGATAGTTCTCGCAACACGCAGTATGCGGTCATAGCTTCTCGCAGTGAGCCCCATTTTGTCAAAGGCTTGGTGCATAAGCTCCTCGCATTCGGGAGTGAGCATACAGTATTTGTTCAGCGCCTTCGTGTCCATATCGGCGTTTGAGCCGATTTTTGTGTTTTCAAAGCGTTTTTGCTGTGCCTGACGTGCGGCATTGACGCGATTTTTTATTTCCGCAGTCGATTCCGACGGGGTGCGGTTTTTGAGCTCCTCATATTCGAGGGCGGGTGCTTCGACAATGATGTCAATTCTGTCAAGCAGAGGTCCCGAAATGCGGCTGTGGTAGGCACGCACCTCGTTTGAGGAACAGCGACAGCGTCCCGACGGATGTCCGTACCACCCGCATTTGCACGGATTCATTGCACAGACAAGCATGAAATTGCTCGGATATGTGGCGCTTCCCGCAACGCGGGATACCGTAACCTCGCCGTCCTCGAGGGGCTGACGCAGTACCTCGAGCACATCCTTGCGAAATTCGGGCAACTCATCAAGAAACAGCACGCCGTTGTGCGCAAGACTTATCTCACCCGGGCGCGGAGTTGTGCCGCCGCCCGACAGTGCCGCGGGCGAAACCGTGTGATGCGGTGCACGGAAGGGACGCTGAGCAATAATCGGGTTTGATTTGCCCGTCAGTCCCGCAACTGAGTATATTTCGGTGCATTTGAGCATTTCGTCCCTTGTCATATCGGGTAAAATTCCCGGAAGTCGCTTGCTCATCATACTTTTGCCCGCGCCTGGAGGGCCTACAAGCAGGATATTGTGACCGCCCGCGGCGGCAATTTCCATCGCACGCTTGACATTCTCCTGACCCTTGACATCGGCAAAATCGGGATAGCATATATCCTCGGCTTTGAGCTCGGTTTTGGGCATGGGCTTTATTAGAAACTCGCCTCTTATATGCGAAACGAGCTCTGACACGTTTGACACGGGATAAACCGAGATACCGTCTGCAAATGCCGCCTCCTCAGCATTATCTGCGGGTACAAACAGGTGCTTTATCCCCTCGCGTGAGGCGGCGATAGCCATGGGCAAGGCTCCGTAAACAGGACGCAGCTCACCCGTGAGCGACAGCTCGCCGATAAACGCACAGTCCGCCTTGGGCTGTTTTATTATGCCCGTAGCCGCTAAAATGCCGAGCATAATCGGCAGGTCATACACAGTGCCCGCCTTTTTAGTGTCGGCAGGTGCAAGGTTTACCGTCACGCGGCTTACGGGGAATTTGAAGCCGTTGCTTTTAATGGCGGCGCGCACTCTCTCCCTTGCCTCCTTGACGGCGGCATCGGGCAAGCCGACAATATCAAAATTAAAAAGTCCGTTTGAAACGAAGCTTTCAACAGTGACGGCATAGCCTCCTATGCCTTTTACTCCGAGGGAATGTATTGTTGCTAACATACTCTCACCTTTTGGAAAAAGGGTTGTAATTCTACAACCCTTTTTTATTATTCTTCGTCGAGGGCGATTGCGATGTGAAGCTCATCGAGCTGCTTCTGTTCGACAACGCCGGGTGCGCCCATCATAATATCCTGTGCATTCTTGTTCATGGGGAACGGGATTATCTCGCGTATGGAGTCCTCGCCCGCAAGGAGCATTACCATACGGTCAACGCCCGGGGCGATGCCTGCATGGGGAGGTGCGCCGTAGCAGAATGCGTTATACATTGCGGGGAACTTTGCCTTGACATCCTCTTCGCCGAGGCGCACGAGCTCGAACGCCTTAATCATTATCTCGGGATCGTGGTTACGCACTGCGCCCGAGGACAGCTCAACACCGTTACATACGAGGTCGTACTGATATGCGGTGATGCTAAGCGGGTCAATTTCGCCCTTCTCGGCCTTTTCGAGCACCTCAAGTCCGCCGTTGGGCATTGAGAACGGATTATGGCAGAACTCGAGCTCGCCCGACTCCTCGCCTATCTCGTACATGGGGAAGTCAACGATCCAGCAGAACTCGTAGCGTTCCTTATCCATGTGGGACGGAACTGCATTGCCGAGCATTTTGCGCATGACGCCTGCTGTCTTCTGTGCGGCAAGCTTTGTTCCCGCCGTTACACCGACAAGGCAGCCTGCCTTGAGCTTGAGTGCCCCGACTATTGTTTCTTTTCTGTCCTGCAGGAATTTTGCGACGCCGCCTGCAAGCTCGCCGTTTTCATCGACCTTGAACCAATAGGGCTTGAAGCCTGCCTGCACCTCAACCTCGGCGCACAGCTTGTCGATGTTCTTTCTTGTCATGTCGCAATCTGTTACAACGATTGCCTTGACCGTGTTGCCCTCGGCAAAGGGAGGAAATTCCGTGCCCTTTACGAGCTCGGTAATATCGTCAACAACGAGGTCAATACGCAGGTCGGGCTTATCCGAGCCGTAGCGTTCCATTGCCTCGTTGAAGCCTATGTGCTTAAACGGTGCCTCGGATGCTATATTATAGGTGCCGTACTTTGCGAAAATGGGAGGCAGTACATCCTCTATTACCGCGAATACATCGTCCTGATTTGCAAAGGACATCTCCATATCGAGCTGATAGAAC
>DCHB01000023.1 GCA_002314685.1 Clostridiales bacterium UBA1763 | reverse complement strand
CGATAGTTTAGTTTTTTGACAGTCTCAGCACTCCAACAAATATTTGTTGGAGTGCTTTATTATTTCGTTTATTTTTAGTCGAAAACTTCGTTTGCGAGCTTTTCAAGTCCGACAAAATCTGTTTTTCCTATCGGTGTACGAGGCATTTCGTCGAGCTTCTTATAATACTTCGGTAGCATATACTCTGCAAGCTCCCTCGTGCACAAGCTTTCAATCTCTGCATTAAGTTCATCTTCTGACTTGATGCAGGATTTTTTTACTGTATAGAATACGCAGGGTACAAAGCCGCGGACGTGCTCTTTGTTCGGTGTGGGTACAACACAGCAATACTCAACATCTTCACACAGCGATACTACATTCTCAACTGCTGCGGGGAACACCTTGAAGCCGAACCAATCCATAAACACGCGCTTTGCTCGTCCGTTCAGGAACACAAAGCCGTCCTCATCGACATAGCCGATATCACCCGTATGTACCCACGGCATACCGTCCTTGTGTATGTGAATAAGATTATCGGTTTCCGTCTTGTTGTTATAGTAGCCCATCATTATTGTGGGACCGTTGACGCAAATTTCGCCCGTTTCGCCACATTCAAGCTCCTCACCCGTCTCGGGGTCAAATGCCGCAATAATAAAGCCGCCGTTAGGAATACCGACACTGCCGGGCTTATTCAAATCAAGCACGCAAGCCGTTGCGCAGGCGGAAAGCTCCGTCATTCCGTAGCCCTTAATTACGGGATAAGGCGCATTATGAGCCTTGAGCCATTCATTTATCTGATTTTCAATAGGCACTGCAAGAGTATCTCCGCCAACACATGGCTTCGTCAGGAATGAAAGGTCAAAATCTTTCATAATGGGATCCTGCATCAAGGTCTGGTAATGGTACGGTACACCCGTTATCTCCTGCGGCTTATATTTCTTAATCAGCTTTCCGAGCTTATCGGGCTCAAGCACGGGAATGATTATGCTCGTCATCTTGTTGCACAGCGGCAGATGTACGCCGTATCCGAAGCCGTAAGCTATAAACGGAGGCATTATATTCAAAACGGAGTCGTGACCTGAGTTAAGTCTGGTCATCTGAGTCTTTTTCATTTCCCAGCTAATAGCATTCAGATTATAATCACTGAGCATAACGCTCTTTGAAGGTCCCGTTGTGCCGCCCGTGTGTACTATAATGCAGCATTCATGGGCTCGGTCGGTTATATGCTCCGCGTGAACACCCTCGCCGTATTCCATGAATTTATGCCAGTCCATAAAGCTTTCGGGCATATCGGTCGGGAACTTGTTTTTAAGTCCGTATAAAAACTGCTTTATCTTCGGCAGGGATACAACGGGAGAAAGAACTACTGTTTTCTCGACATTTGTGTCCTTTACAGCCTCAACAACCTTTTCGTATGCGGCAGTGAGAGTGATGACAAAGCGGGCATCAACCTCCGTAATACACTCGCGGATACCCTTTACGCTGAAGCGCGGGTCAACCATATTCGGCACTGCTCCGAGGAGTGACAGCGCATAGAAGGTGTAAACGATTTCGGGGGTTGTGATGGAAACGACTACGACATAGTCGCCCTTTTTAACGCCCATACCCGCAAAAGCATCTGCAGTGGCATAAATATTCTTAAAAAGCTCATCATTTGTGATAACCTTATCCTGATACATGAGAGCTATATTATTTTCACGGTCCTTCATCTGCTCCTTGAGATACTCCATGATTGAGAGCTCGGGAACAGGGCGGGCGGCCTTATCGGTATCATAATATTTCATCCACGGTTTTTCTTGACTTGCTTTCATTTTCTATTCCCTTTCTATCAGTCATTTGATTTTGGCTCGTCATCTGAAGAAGCAGAGGCTTCTTGAGCAACGGGGCGCTTATAAGCTATAATATACAACAATGAGTCATTATCGGGCATACTCAAGCCGAGCTCTTTATACCAGCGGGATATAATTACCGTGCCTTTATACAGAGCGAAAAGCAATGCCGCCGCTGATTGCTCAGATGTAATAATACCGCGATTCTGAGCATCCTCAATCATACTCAGCAGTGAATTAGATGAGCAGGTCGAAACAAAATACTCAATGGTATCAAAGGGCAAATCCGTGCTCGATACAAGCATCCTGTCAAACTTTGCCCTCGTTTTGTTGGCTGTAATGGCACTTTTAATACCGTCAAGGAAGCAGTCAAACGCCTCATCTAAGGTACAGCTTTCCGTATTGCTGAAAACACTGCTCAGAACATACATATCTATGAGCGTTAAAAAAAGCTTTTCTTTTGATTCGAAGTATTTATTTACAATGCCCGTAGCAAAATCGGCTCGCTTGGCAATTCCTGCGAGTGTTGTCTTTGTATATCCGTTTTCGGCAAACTCTTCAAAGGCGGCATCAAGAATTTGATTGTGAATATGCTCCTTGACTTCCTCTCTTTTTGAATGCATATAACTCCTCCTGCCTAAGCAAAACAGAATGTATATATAACTATGAATTTTAATTCATGAATTGAAATTCACGAAACGAATTATAACACAGGAATTTTGATTATTCAATAGAACAGTCAATATTTCTATGTCTATTTTTTAACCATTTTCAGCAGAATTGTTCTGTGTTTTTCTGCAAAAAAACAACCAAAACGTTTGTTTTGGTTGTTTAATATTTAATACTTTAATCGCCGAAGGATATGCCGATGTCCCTTGCGACTTGAATGAGAGGATGGTCTGTGGGGAGGAATTTTGTTCTGCTTGCCGCCTCTTCAAGAGGAATTGATACAATTTTGCCCTCCTGAATTGCCACCATTCTGCCGTACTGCTTATTTTCAATAAGCTTTGCCGCGGCTGTGCCGAACTGAGTTGCAAGCACTCTGTCATACGGACAGGGTGGGCCTCCGCGCTGATAGTGACCCGGCACTGTTACGCGTGCCTCCTGACCAAGTGCCGCTTCTATCTGCGCGGCTATCTCGTATGACACCGTTGAGTGCTTTGACTCCTCGCGCTTTCTGCGGCTTTCCTCCTCACTGAGGTGCTTATCGTCGATTGAAACAGCGCCCTCTGCAACTGCGAGAATTGAAAAGTCCCTGCCCTGCTTGCGGCGGTGCTCTATTGCCGTAATGACCTTGTTTATATCGTAGGGTATCTCGGGGATTAAAATAATATCTGCGCCGCTTCCTATACCTGCCTGCAAGGTCAGCCAGCCCGCATCGCGTCCCATTAGCTCAACGAGAAACACTCTGCCGTGAGAGCTTGCTGTTGAGTGGATATAGTCAATGACATTTGTCGCAATATCAACGGCACTCTGAAAACCGAAGGTTGTATCTGTGCCCCAAATATCGTTATCTATCGTTTTGGGCAGGGTGACAACATTCATGCCCGCGTCCATTATAAGCTTTGCGCTTTTCTGCGTGCCGTTGCCGCCCATTATTACGAGGCAATCGAGATTAAGTCTGTTATATGTGTCCTTCATCGCGGGAATTAGGCTGTTGCCACAGTCGTCAACGATGTCCTTTCCCGGGACATATCTCTGTCTTGAGGTGCCGAGGATAGTTCCGCCCTGAGTAAGGATGCCCGAGAAGTCCTTCGGCTCCATGAACTTATAATCGCCCTCAATCAGTCCTCTGTAACCGTCATACATACCGAAAATCTCAAGATTTTCAATGTTTTTATACAATGCCTTTCCTAAGCCTCTCATCGCGGCATTCAGACCTTGACAGTCACCGCCCGATGTAATAAGTGCTACTCGCGTCATTTTCTTCAATGCTTTTACCTCGCTTGATTTTATATATATAATTATTATATCTTTGATTTATAATTGTCAATCGTCATAATTTACGAAATTTACTTCTAAACTCATTCAGTAATAATGTTGTATTTGTCTTGACTTCACAAATCACATATATTAAAATTATATTATCTATAGAAAGGGGTTTTTTACTATGGACGCTATTAAAAATACCTATTATAAAGTTTATCAGACCGTTTTTGACATCGGTGCACGCTGCCTTTACTGGCGTAAGCCCATTACCGTTGAGGGCTCAGGCTCACTTTCCAAGGCTCCCGAGCTTTTCAAGAAGCACAAGGTTAAAAAGGTTATGATAGTAACCGGTCGTACCGTCGGTAAGACCATTGCTCCTATCGCAAAGAAGGCTCTCGACAAGGCAGGTATTGCATACGAGCATTACAGTGAGGTTGCTTCCAACCCCACAGTCAAGGTTGTTGACGAAATTCAGAAGCTGTATCTCGAGACAGGCTGTGAGGGCTTCCTCGCAATCGGCGGCGGCTCACCCATGGATGCCGCAAAGGGTGCGGCTGCAAGAGTTGTTCATCCCAAGACTCCCGTCAACAAGCTCGGCGGTATGTTCAAGGTCATGCACAAGATTCCCACCTTCGTCGCAGTTCCCACAACAGCAGGTACCGGCTCTGAGACCACCATCGCCGCTGTTATCACCGACCAGGAAACTCACCACAAGTACGCAATCATGGACCTGTGCCTTATCCCCAAGTACGCAATTTTAGACCCCGAGCTCACCCGTGACCTGCCCCAGAAGACCACCTCTACAACCGGTATGGACGCTCTGACTCACGCTGTTGAGGCTTATGTTTCCTGGACCTACAACACCAAGGAGACAATCCAGCTTGCTGAGGAAGCAACAATCGCTATCTTCAAGTACCTCGAGAGAGCATACAACGACGGCAACGACATGGAAGCTCGTCAGGAAATGCTCACCGCCGCATTCAAGGCGGGCTTTGCATTCACCCGCGCAGGTGTCGGCAACGTTCATGCAATCGCTCACACCCTCGGCGGTCTTTACAACACTCCCCACGGTCTTGCAAATGCGGTTATCCTTCCCATAGTTCTTGAGGACTATGGCGAGGTCGTATATCCCAAGCTTGCTCACCTTGCTGAAATTACCGGCACCAAGACCGACGGCACCGAGGCTGAAAAGGCTAAGGCATTCATCGCTGAAATTCGCGCAATGAATCAGCGTATGAACATTCCTTCGGGCTTTGACCATATCCGTCAGGAGGATATTCCTCAGATGGTTAAGTGGGCACTTAAGGAAGCTAACCCCAACTACCCCGTTCCCGTTTACTACAACAAGGAGCGCTGCACCAAGGTTATCAACCGCATCATAAACGAGGCATAATAACTTAAATACATAACAAGACCTCTGACGAAGCTTCGTCAGAGGTCTTATTTTATCCGAACAGGCTTATTCTAACTGTGTATTCCGCTGTTTCGCCGCCGTAGCTGACTATCGCGGTCTTGTTTCCGATGCCGTCCATATCGCAGGTGACGGTGTATTCCTCGGGATTTGTAATACGCTCGGCTGTGCCGTTATTGTAGTAAGCGCGGAGGACGAGTCCCGAAGTATCAAGCTCCTCGCCGACCATATACACGGTTTTTGTCGGCATCTGCTCAATGGTAAGCTCAGTTACAACGGGCTCCTCGACTATGACCATGCATTCATCGTAAAGCTCCATTTTGCCCTCAATGTAAACCATTACGGTTGCAGTGCCGGCGCTTATTGCCTCTACATTACCGTTGCTGTCAACCGTTGCAATTGAGGTATCACTGCTCTTCCAAACATAAGAAGGTTCTTCATCGGGCTCGGGCAGGCAGGAAACGGTCAGCACGGCTGATTCGCCCTCGGTTATTATAAGCCGCGGTGAGCTCAGCATGACCGTGTCGATTTCAATTTCCTTCGTCGGCTCAACGGTTTCGGTGGGCTTTGCCGTCTCCTCGGGCTTGTTATCGGACTCAAACCAGCCCTTTGTGAATCCGAGGAAAATCAGCACAGCCGCGGTCAAGGCAACAACAGTTACGATTATCGCAACGATAAACTGCGAGTTACTGCTCTTATCAGGCTGAGTATTTACGGGCTCAGCCTTTTTTATGGGCTGAGGCTTCGGCTTTTCGGGCGGTGGCGCGGTGTTTCTGACGGGCTGAGCAGGCTCCCTGCGCGGGGATTCCTCACGCACAGTCTCGTCCGTGCTCAAGGCGTTGTCCTTTTGCTCGGGCATTATTCCAGTGGATGCGAGAATTAAAGCGCGGCGCATCTCGGTAGGGCTTGCGAAACGGTCTTCGCTATTGTACGAGCAGGCTATCTGCACGAGCTTTTTCAGCGCGGGATTGCCGTTTTTGGGCGGAGGCACCGACTCTCCGCGGTATCTGCGAAGCTGTGCATCGCCTATCTCCTGCTGTGTCGGCGCTCTGTCAAGCGGCAAAAACGGGCCGCGGCGGTCATTGAGCAGCCAATACAGCACCATGCCGAGTGAATATATATCGACCTTATCGTCGTACTCCTTGCCCTTATACACCTCGGGTGCCATATATGAGTATGTACCCACCATGTCAGCCGAGCCTCTTATACTCGACATCTTTGCAACACCGAAGTCGCCGAGCTTATAGTCGCCGTATTTGCTGACAAATATGTTCTGCGGCTTTATATCGCGGTGGATTATGTTGTTTGCGCGGCATAGCTCAAGCGCGGAGCAGATATCGGTGCCGAGCTTCATTATCTCGCTCACGGATATTCCGTGCTCGCTGACATACTCGGGCAGTGAGGTCAAAAGCTCCATGCGGATATATATATCCCAACCGAGGTCGTCAGCGTGCGGAACAATCATCTGGTCCTCGCAGTTGACAATGTTGGGGTGTCCGCGCAGGACATTCATAAGTCTGTATTCGTTGCTTATTTCCTCAACCTTGTCACGCAGCTTTGAGCGCATGGCAAATTCGCTCATATTGCTGAGCATTTCGTCATACTGCTGCTTTGTTGCGGGTATGGAAATCACCTTGAGTGCAGAATGAAAGTCGCCGCCGTATTCATCTTTTTTCTTCAGCTCATATACCCTGCCTGAGCTTCCGTTGCCTATGCACCTTACGGTTTCCCAGCCGGGCAGAAATGACATGTTATCCATGCTAATCCCATTCCTATCAATAGTTGAGAGCTTTATCTCTTATTTTTCAAATATAATTCATTTGATGCAGATTGTCAAATCACTCTATTGATTTGAGTGCACCCGCCATATCTATATTGTCAATTCTGCGGCGCATGAGTATATTCACGATTATCGCAAAAACGAAGGTGAGTGCTACTGCCGCTGTGAAGCTCAGCCAAGATATAATCGGCTTAAAATACATCATATCGACCTTAATCGCATCCATGACAAAGGCATGGAAGGCGATGCCGAGCAAAAGCCCGAACAAGGCGCCTGCACCCGTGAGGACAACATTTTCACGGAATACATACTCCGCCGCCTCACGCGGGTAAAAGCCGAGCACCTTTATAGTTGCAATCTCACGGATACGCTCGGAAATGTTTATGTTCGTGAGATTATATAAGACGATGAACGCCAAAAGTCCCGCGCAAAGAATAATCATTGCTACAACAAAAGTGAGGCTCGACATCATATTGTTTATTCTGTCATGAGAATCCTTTACGACACTTATTGAGCGTACGCCGTCAACATCTGCGATTTCCTCGGCGCAGTCATATACATCCTCGCCGCCCGCCGTGAGAATTGCCGCCTTGAGCTCGGGCGCACTGCCCCACTGCTCCTTGCAGGTGTCGGTATTTATATAGACTATATTATCCACATAATTATCGAACAGTCCGACTACCGTGACGGTTAAGGTGTCGAGGTCTGCGGTTGTGACTTTTATCTCATCGCCGAGAGATATATCCATGAGTCTTGCGAGGTTATAGTTTATTATCGCCTCGTTTGCCGCAGGATAAGTTAATGCCTTGCCGTCGTCTGAGAGGCTTACAAAATTGTCTAAGCCTTTGCCGTCGCAGACATTGAGCGTTACGGACTTTGTATAGTCATTGAGCGTTACATCTGCTGAGGTCGTGTATAAAAACAGTGCGCTGTCAACGCTGTCGCCGCAGTCATCAAGGAATATTTTTTGCTCATCGGGCGTCATGTCATAGGCGAGTGTTACGGCATAGTCATAGTGAACAATGTCGTTATACTGCCTTTCGACGACTCCCTTTATTGTATCGTTTAGTCCGAGTGCGGTCAGTACAAGCGCGGTACAGCCGCCAATACCGAGGAGCATCATAAATATACGCTTTTTGTATCGCAGAATATTACGCGCCGATACCTTCTGCATAAAGTTAAGCTTATTCCAGATAAACGGAATTTTCTCAAGCAGTATGCGTTTGCCCGCCTCGGGAGATTTCGGTCTAATCAGCTCTGACGGTGCGCATTTGAGTTCTCTGTGACAGCAGTACCAGGTAACTAAAAGCGTTATTGCAAGGTTTGCCGCCGAAATAGCAAACACAAGGCTCCAATTCATCGTGAAAACGAGGCTTGAGAAGCTATACATTATGCTATAGCCGTACCATACGAGCGCGGGGAATGCAAATGCGCCTGCTCCGATGCCGAATATACATCCGAACAGCGTTGCACTGCCCGTATAGATTAAATATTTTGCGGTTATAGCCGACGAGCTGTAACCGAGTGCCTTCATTATGCCTATCTGCGTGCGCTGGTCGTCTATCATTCGTGTCATGGTCGTAAGGCAGACAAGTGCCGCTACGAGCAAGAAAAATGCGGGGAATACAACAGAAATACTATGTACGACGTCGGTGTCGGTTTCAAAGCAGACATAGCCTATGTTCGTATCCCTTCCGAGCACATAGGTGTCGGCGTGATTCATATTTTTAATCTGCTTTTCCGCCTTTACAAGCTGAGCCAAGCCGCTGTCAAGCTCCGCTTTCGCGCTATCAAGCTGTGCCTTGCCCTCGCTAAGCTCCTTTTCAGCCGCGGCAAAGCCATCTTTCGCCTGCTTCAAGCCCGATTCATACTCCGACTTGCCCTGCTCATACTGCTTTTTGCCGTTTTTAAGCATCTCGCGTGCGCTGTCAAGCTGTGCCTGACCCGCCTCAAGCTCGGCATAGCCCGCATCAAGCTGTGCCTTTGCGCTGTTAAGCTCGTCTATATACGGAGCGAGCTCTGCGTCAATCTCAGCCTTCTCTGCGGTATATTTTTCGAGATTTGCCTGAGCCTTTGCAAGGTCCTCTTCGTTATTTGCAAGCTGATTTTGCTTTAGCTTAATCTCACTTCTTATGGTCTTTGCCTTTGCGGTTTTGCCGTTTTCCTCCGCCGTTGCGAGCTCAGCATTAAGCTCCTCAAGCTCGGCATTGAGCTTAGCTATTTTTTTCGTTTTTGACTCTATTGTGTTATTAGCCGTCTTAATTTTGCTGTTTACTAAGAGATATGCGCTTTTGCTTTTTGATTCAAATTGCTTTAAGCCCGATTCATATTCAGCGTAGCCCGCATCAAGCTTGTCTCTTGCGGCATCAAGCTCCGCTTGCTTTTCGTCAAGATACGAATCGTCCTTGAGCATCTTTTCATATTCGTCAAGCTGTGCCTTTGCATCACTGAGCTTTTTCTCGGTTGCGGCTTTTTCAGCTTTATACTGCTTCACGCCCTCGTCATACTCCGCCTTCGCGGCATCATACTGCGCCTTGCCGTCATTATACTCCCGCTTTGCCTCGTCAAGCTTTTCATTTGCTTCGTCAATTATGCTGTCGTAGCGGATAAGCGCACGCTCCTGCATAAAGTCCTCAAGCGGCTTTACATATTTTTCTGTGTTTTCCTTATATTCATCGGAATACACATAGCCCTCGGCATCAACGGTGAGGTATATATCGGTGTAATAATCGACCGAAAAGCCCTCTTTCGTGAGGTAAATATAGCCCTCAACACTGCCGCTTCCGAGTGTGCTTGAGCCGCGGTCGTAGTTAATATACAGTACGGATTCCGTCAAGCCGACTATGGTGTATTCATCATAGGCAAAGGTGTCAAAGGTTTCCTCGCTGTTGCTGTCGGAAAGGCGGATTTTTGTGCCTATATCCTCCTCGGAGTACATCTCGGGGTCGGCGAGGCACTCATTCCCCTTTTCGGGCATTCTGCCCGACTTGAGGTCGATGAGATTTATCCTCTCGGGTATGGTCTGCGCCGCCATAATAAGGTTTTTATCGTCGCCTCTGTTGAACAGAAAATCAGAGCTTACAACACCCTCGGCATCATTAACACCGTCAAGCTTTATGACGCTGTCAACATCGTCCTGCGTCAGTCCGAGAGTCGATACTAAGCGGAAATTATAAAAGTTTGTTTCATGCGTATAGCGGTCAAAGGTCTCCACAAAGTCGGGCTTTGACATACGCAGTCCGACAAAGAGCCCCGCCCCGAGTGCGATAATGGCGAAAATAGCCATATATCTGCTAAGACTGCCCTTTATCTCTCGTATTGTCAATTTTACCGTTGACCCGTTCATTTATCTGTTCCTTACCATTCTATGTATTCAATCGGAGTCGGATTTTCGTTAATCTTCACATCCGTAACCATGCCGCTTTTTATTGAAACGACACGGTCTGCCATTGCCGTCAATGCCTGATTGTGCGTTATTATTACGACTGTCATGCCGTTTTTCCTGCTGCAATCCTGCAAAAGCTTCAAAACTGCCTTGCCCGTATTATAGTCAAGCGCGCCCGTCGGCTCATCGCAAAGCATCAGCTTAGGATTTTTTGCAAGTGCGCGGGCTATTGCAACTCGCTGCTGCTCACCGCCCGATAGCTGTGCGGGGAAATTGTCCGCTCTGTCCTTCAGCCCGACAAGCTCTATTACTGTGCGGGCATCCATGGGCTCCTTGCAAATCTGCGCGGCAAGCTCAACATTCTCAAGTGCGGTGAGATTTTGCACCAGGTTATAAAACTGAAAAACAAAGCCGACATCGTATCTGCGATATGTCGTTAGTTGTTTTGAGTTGTATGACGATATTTCCTGCCCGTCAAGTATAACTCTGCCCGTTGTGAGGCTGTCCATGCCGCCTATTATATTCAAAAGCGTTGTTTTGCCTGCGCCCGAGGCACCGACAATTACGCAGATTTCGCCCTTTTCAATCTCGAAGCTTGCATCTCTGAGCGCTTCAATCTGCACCTCTCCCATCTGATACACTTTTCTTACATTTTCAAACTGAACATAAGCAGACATATTGCCAACTCCCAATAGTTTTGTAAATTTTATTATACTATATCTTCAATCTGTTTTTCAATAAGAAAAAGCTGTGACTTCGTTGAAGTCTGTAGCGTTACAATAGATGTGAG
>DCHB01000060.1:27870-28037 GCA_002314685.1 Clostridiales bacterium UBA1763 | reverse complement strand
ACAGTCCACCGGACTGTCATTCATTTCCGCTCGGACATTCCGCTTCGCTACATTACCCGTCTTTGAACCGTCGGCTTTGCCGCCGTTTCAAGAGGGAATTACGCCTCCAAAAAAATAACAGATGCAAAAGCATCTGTTACTTTTTTGGAGGCGTCACCCGGATTTGA
>DCHB01000060.1:24662-27655 GCA_002314685.1 Clostridiales bacterium UBA1763 | reverse complement strand
CTCTACCTACTGAGCTACAGAGGCAAATGCCGAAAATATGGTGGGAACAACTGGACTCGAACCAGTGACCCCCTGCTTGTAAGGCAGGTGCTCTAACCAGCTGAGCTATGCTCCCTCATCAGCGGCTTGTTTATTATACTAAAGCTTGCTGAGATTGTCAACATCAATTTTCAACTTTTTTAGTCTTTTTCGCAGTCATCCAAAAGCTCCTGCAAATCATCAGGTGTGAAGCTGTAAATGCTGTCGCAAAACTGACAGCTGACATCAACGGTTTTGCCTTCGGCAATCATACTGATTAGCTCATCCTTGCCGACACCGAGAATGGCGCTTGAGACTCGCTCACGACTGCAATAGCAGCGGTATCCGACCTCGCACTCCTCAACGATGTGATAGGGCAGACCCTTGAGCACCTGCTCGAAAACCGCCTCGAGACCGTCCTCGGCGAGAATGGTCGTAAGCTGGTCCATCATAAATATGTTCTCCTCGAGCACATCAATGTACTGCTCGGGAGCACCCGGCATAAGCTGAACTATAAATCCGCCTGCCGCTTTAACCGAAAGGTCGGTGTCAATCAAAACACCGAGACCGCAGGCGGCGGGGATTTGCTCGCTTTCGAGCATATATGAGGTGAGATCCTCAGCAATTTCGCCCGAAACAAGCTCGGTTGAGCCGATATAAGGCTCCTTAAGCCCAATATCGCGGCTGACGGTGAGCATACCGTTTCTGCCGACTGCACCGCCGACATCGAGCTTGCCGTCCTGTCTCAGCGGCAGGTCAACCGAGGGGTCAGTCACATACCCGCGCACATAACCCTCGGAGTCGGATACGGCAATAATACTGCCGATAGGGCCTCCGCCGTTTATGCGCATCGTGAGACTGCCGTTTTCCTCCTTCAGAAGATTGCCAAGCATAGAGGTGCCGCAGAGCGTTCTGCCCAATGCCGCGGCTGTTGTCGGTGTGCAGTTGTGAATTTCCTTAGCCCGCTGAACGGTTGCTCTTGCCGAAACGGCGGACATTTTTACAAAACCGTCAGCGGCGGTTGCTCTTAAAATTCTATCCATAGTAAAACCTCGGTTAATTGCGTAAATCAGTGTGCGGTATTTTTAGCGACGACAAACAGTCGCCCGTCATCGCCCTGCGGACAGTCGGTGCATAGCCTGACATTCACAAAGCCTGCGTTTTCGAGCAGAGCTTTTATTTTTTCGGGTGAATGGGCATACTCAATATGCTCCTCTGACTGCCGACACCACATCTTGCCCTGCTTTGAGAATATATCCATACCGTAGCAGATGCAGTTTTCCTCATCGTCAAAATCGGCACGCCACAGACAGAGCATATCATCGGTCTCGTCAACAAAAATATCGCCGTCAACACCGCGAAACCATTCGGGAGTGCGGATGTCAAAGATTAAAAGTCCGTCGGGCTTAACAAACAGATGCAGTCTGCGGTAAACCTCGCAAAGCTCCTCGGGCGGGATGTAATCCATGCCGTCAAGCGAGCAAACAGCGGCATCAACTGTGCCGTACAGGTCGAGCTCGGATGCCTCCTGACATAGGAACAGCGGCGGAATACACGCCTCCGCCGCCTTGCCCGATGCCTGCATGAGCATATCGGCAGAGGCATCGCAGGCTATCATCTCATAGCCGCGCTCAGCCATCATCCAAGTGAGAGTGCCCGTGCCGCAACAGAAATCGAGAACAGTGTGAAATTCGCCGCCGTCAGCGGAAAATTCCTTCTCGTAAAAATCTAAAAACGCACTGTAAGGCACGTCAAGCGTAAGCCTGTCGTACCACAGCGCCAAGGGTCCGTAAGAGCAGTTCATTACTTTTCCTGCTTCTCAAGACGCTCGAATGCGATTGCATAGCCGTCCTTGCCGTACTGCAGAGAACGGTTTACGCGGCTGATTGTAGCGCTTGATGCACCCGTCTCGGCAAGAATATCGTTGTAAATCATGCCCTTTGACAGGCAAACAGCAACCTGATAGCGCTGCTCCATCGCCTGAATTTCGGTAACGGTGCACAGGTCGTCAAAAAATGCCATAAACTCGTCAACATTTTCGAGGGTAAGCATTGCCTTATACATATCAAGATTGCGGGGCTTTCTATTGAGCTTATTCATTATAATATCCTCCGTTTGAAAGCATTTTTCTTTATTTTACAACATAACTTTCAAGTTGTAAAGTGCTAATGTGTTAAATTTCTGCAATGGAGCATATTACTATTGAAAAAGGACTGAAAATTTGATATTATAATAACATAAATCGGAGGTGATATTTATGCAAATTTTTGCGGGTATGTCGATGACCACCATGTGGAGTATCGCTATTGTTGCATTTCTTGTAATTGAAGCCGCAACCGTCGGACTCGCGTCTGTGTGGTTTGCCGTTGGCTCTGCGTTTGCAATGATTACTGCAATGCTCGGCGGAAATCTGATATTGCAGATTGTTGTGTTTATCGTAGTGTCGGCAGCTACACTTGTGTTCACTCGCCCCCTCGTTAAAAAGTATGTCAACAGCAAGGTTGAGCCCACAAACGCCGATATGATAATCGGGAAGGAATGCCGCGTCGTCGAGACGGTTGATAATATTGCGGGCACAGGTGCTGTGTATGTTGACGGCAAAACATGGACTGCGAGAAGCCTTAACGATGAGATAATCGCAGAGGGTGAGCTCGTTAAGGCTCAGCGTATTGAAGGCGTAAAGCTTATTGTTTCAAAAAAGTCCGAAGAGGCTTAAAATATTTACGGAGGAATAATTATGGATTTTGTAGTATGGAGTATTCTTGCGGTGCTCGTTCTCATCGTAATTGTGAGAAATATCCGCATTGTTCAGCAGAGTAAGGTAATGATTATAGAGCGTGTCGGTAAATATCAGGCGACATGGGGCACGGGCATTCATCTTAAGATCCCCTTCTTTGAGAGAGTTGCAAAGACAATCTCCCTTAAAGAGCAGGTTGCAGACTTCCCCCCTCAGCCCGTTATCACCAAGGATAACG
>DCHB01000060.1:17089-24639 GCA_002314685.1 Clostridiales bacterium UBA1763 | reverse complement strand
ATAACGTCACCATGCAGATCGACACTGTTATCTACTTCCAGATAACAGACCCGAAGCTCTACACCTACGGCATTGAGCATCCCATGGTAGCAATCGAAAATCTTTCCGCAACAACCCTTCGTAATATTATCGGCGACCTTGAGCTTGACCAGTGTCTGACAAGCCGTGACATTATCAATGCAAAGATGCGCAACATCCTCGACGAGGCAACCGACCCTTGGGGCATCAAGGTCAATCGCGTCGAGCTGAAGAACATCCTGCCGCCTAAAGAAATTCAGACCGCCATGGAAAAGCAGATGAAGGCAGAGCGTGAACGCCGTGAGGCAATCCTGCGTGCAGAGGGTGAAAAGCGTGCGGCTATCCTCGAGGCAGAGGGTGAAAAGGAATCCGCAATCCTGCGTGCCGATGCAAAGAAGCAGCAGCAGATTCTCGAGGCAGAAGGTCAGGCAGAGGCTATCTTAAAGGTGCAGACCGCTACTGCAGAGGGCATTCGCCTTATTAACGAAGCGGCACCCGGCGAGGGCGTTTTGAAGATTAAGGCACTTGAGGCATTCACAGCCGCCGCAAACGGCAAGGCTACAAAGATTATAATTCCCAGCGAAATTCAGGCAATAGCAGGTCTTGCAGAGGGTATAGTCGAATCCGTAAAGGAAGCACCCACAGCGAAAGAATAATTCGAGAGGTAAAAATTCGGCGGCTCAGCCGCCGAATTTTTTGAAAGACATGGAGAAGATTAAACAGTTCATGCTCTCCCACGGCATGAACAGCGACAGAGTTGACCTTGAAAAATGCACACAGGCATCTTATGAGAGTATGCTAAGAGGTCTGAACGAAAAGACTAAGGTCGTGCCCATGATACCGACCTATCTGCGCGGCGATAAGGAGCTACCCGAAAATCGCTATGCAGTAGTGGTTGATGCAGGCGGCACAAATTACCGCACCGCGCTTGTGAGCTTTGCAGACGGCAAGGTGAACATTGAGGGCATAAGCCGCAGACTTATGCCGGGTGCGGGTGAGCCCGCCGAGTGGTCGGAGTTCATTAAATGCACGGCAGACGGCATTGAGCCTTTTTTGGACAAAACAGACGAGATAGGCGTTTGCTTCTCCTATCCCGCCGAGGTCACACCCGACAAGGACAGCCGCGTTATGAGCCTCACAAAGCAGGTGAAGCTGTCAGGCTCTGAGGGCAGACTCATAGGTGAGGACTTAAATGCAGAGCTTACCCGCCGCGGCTACGGCAAAAAGAAAATAGTTGTATTGAACGACACCCCCGCAACGCTCTTAGGCGGCATTGCGCTGAGACCTAAAAGCGAATACGACGGAATAATCGGCATGGTAGCGGGTACGGGAGTGAACACCTGCTGTATGCTTCCCGAGAGCAAGATTACAAAGCTCGGCTCCGACAGAGAGCAAAAGATGCTCATAAACCTTGAAACGGGCTCGTCTGACTGCTTCCCGCGAGGCGATTTTGACCTCGAAATGGACGAAAATCTGCCCGATAAGGGCTGTTATACCTGCGAAAAAATGTGCTCAGGCGCATATTTCGGCGAGCTTTGTCGCTATACTCTCCGCGGTGCGGCAAGAGAGAAGCTGTTTTCCGATGCCGCCTGCGAGTATCTTATTAAGCTCGACAGACTTAAATCACAGCAGGCAGATGCGTGGGCACTCGGCAACACACCCGACTGCTTCACCGCCGAGGACACAGAGAAAACGGTTTACATAATACATGAACTCTTTGACCGTTCGGTTAAGTGCATGAGCTGTACTCTGACGGCAATTATGCTTTTGACGGACGCGGGAAAGACTAATAAGGTGTGCATATCCTCAGACGGCTCATTATTCAAGAAGAGCTCTCTATACAGACCTCTGCTTGAAAAGTATATGCTCGGTCTTGCGGGCGAAAAATTCGGCAGAAGCTTTGAGTTTGTCACGGGAGACGAGATGACAATTATCGGCACCGCGGCGGCAGTATTGATAAACTGAATACTAAATTTCAAAAAGACAAGGGCAAAGCCCTTGTCTTTTTTCTTGACAAAATGTGCGGAATATCGTATTCTAAGCAAGCAAAACTGAGAATGTTTCTCAAATTGGAGGAGCTATGAGAACGAGCTATCATACTCAACAAAAGACTGCTTTGCTCACTTTTTTCAAGGAAAATGCGGGAAAGCAGTATTCGATAGACGAAATAATAGCCGCTATGGGCGAAAGCACGCTCGGAAAAAGCACGGCTTACAGACTTGTGAAGAAGCTGTGTGACGACGGACTTGTGCGCCGCTTTGCACGGCAGGGCAGTGCGGGTGCTGTTTATCAGCTTGCGGGAGTTTCCTGCTGCAGTGAGCATCTGCACATAAAGTGCGTTGACTGCGGACTGCTCATTCATCTTGATAATGCCGCCTGCGATGCGCTGAGCAAAACGACGGGCTTTGTGATTGACGATGAAAAGAGTATGCTGTACGGACGCTGTGCCGCCTGCGTGGGGAGGTCAAAATGAAAAAACTGCTTGTAATTTTGGCCGCTTGCTGTCTTTTACTGTGCTCGTGTGCTGAGCAGGAGGACATACCCACAGACCCCGATAAGCTTCAAATAGTGTGCAGCTCATTTCCCGCCTACGATTTTGCACGCGAAATAGCAGGGGACAATGCCGAGCTCACATTACTGATTAAGCCGGGTGCCGAGGTACATTCCTATGAGCCTACGCCGAAGGATATTATAAGGATAAGCGAATGCGATTTGTTTATATGCAACGGCGGCGAGTCCGAGGAATGGGTGGAACAGCTTGCCGATGAGAGCCTCAATGTGCTGTATATGATGGACTGTGTCGATGCCGTTGAGGAGTCCGACGAGGGTATATATGCCGCTGAGGACGGGGAAGAGGGCGAGGAAATTGAGCTTGACGAGCACGTTTGGACATCGCCCGTAAACGCAATTAAAATTTCCGAGGCAATCTGCACGGCAATCTGCGCGACAGACCCCGATAATGCGGACGAATACAAGGCAAGGCTTGAAGCCTATACGGCGGAGTTATCAGAGCTTGACACACAGTTTAGGCAGACGGTATCGAGTGCAAAACACAATACTCTCGTGTTTGCCGACCGCTTTCCTATGCGCTACTTCGCCCTCGAATACGGACTTGACTGCTATGCCGCCTTCCCGGGCTGTTCATCGGAAACGGAGCCCTCGGCGAAGACAGTCGCGTATTTAATAGACCGCGTGCGCGAGGGAAATATCCCCGCCGTGCTGTATATGGAGTTCTCAAACGAAAAAATGGCGGATGTAATCTGCGAGGACACGGGCTGTGTAAAACTGCCGTTTTACTCTGTGCACAGTGTAACGGCACAGCAGTTTGAGGCGGGGGAGAGCTATCTCTCGCTGATGCGGATTAACTTAAATTCACTCAAGGAGGCGTTGGGCTGATGGCACAGATAACTTGTAAAAACCTTAGCTTTGCCTACGACGGGCAGACCGTTCTGAGCGATATAAGCTTTTCGATAGACGCGGGCGCATACCTGTGCATAGTCGGCGAAAACGGCTCGGGTAAATCGACGCTTATGAAGGGACTTTTGGGGCTTAAATCCCCCGCAAGCGGTACGATTGAGCTCGGCGACGGCTTGAAGCACACCGAGATAGGCTATCTGCCTCAGCAGACGCAGATACAGCGCGATTTTCCCGCCTCTGTCTATGAGGTGGTGCTCTCGGGCAGATTAAATTCCATGGGCGGCAGACTATTCTACAATACCGAGGATAAAAAAGCGGCAATGGAGAATATGGAGCGCCTTGGAATTGAGGATATTAAGGACAAGTGCTACATGGAGCTTTCGGGCGGTCAACAGCAGAGGGTACTGCTCGCAAGGGCGATGTGCGCGACTAAAAAGCTTCTTTTGCTCGATGAGCCCGTCACGGGACTTGATCCCGTTGCGACAAACGAGATGTATAATCTGATTAAGCTTATAAATCTGTGCGACAACACGAGCGTTATAATGATTTCCCACGATATTCACGAGGCGGTGCGCTACGCAACGCATATACTTCACCTCGGCAACCGTCAGCTTTTCTTCGGTACAACCGCACAGTACCGCGAAAGCGACCTTGCCCGCAGATTTGTAGGAGGTGGCAGAGCATGATTGAGCTATTAGGCGAAATGCTGTCGTACCACTTCATGAGCCGCGCAATAATCGTCGGCGTGCTTGTGTCGCTGTGTGCGGCACTGCTCGGCGTATCGCTTGTACTGAAGCGCTTTTCCATGATAGGTGACGGACTGTCCCATGTCGGCTTCGGTGCGCTTGCAATAGCGGCGGCGGTAAATGTTGCACCCCTCGCACTTGCCGTGCCGATAGTAATAGCCGCGGCATTTCTGCTGCTTAGAATAAGTCAGTCGAGCAGAATTAAGGGCGACGCCGCTATTGCGCTTATATCCTCAAGCGCACTTGCAATAGGCGTGACGGTCGTTTCAATGACTACGGGCATGAACACGGATGTTTCAAACTATATGTTCGGCAGTATCCTGTCGCTAAGCGAGGCGGATGCGGTTTTAAGCATTGCGCTGTCGTGCATTGTGCTTTTGCTGTTCGTACTGCTGTATCCGCGCATTTTTGCCGTAACCTTTGACGAGACCTTCGCAATGGCGACGGGCACGAGCGCACAGCGCTACAACACGGTTATCGCGGTTTTGACCGCCGTAACGGTGGTGCTCGGAATGCGTATGATGGGCGCACTGCTTATATCGAGCCTAATTATCTTCCCCGCGCTTACAAGTATGCGTCTATGCCGAAGCTTCAAGGCAGTCGTTTTATGCTCGGCAATAGTTTCCGTTGTGTGCTTTGTTGTGGGCATGACGCTGTCATACGTGCTTGAATTGCCATCGGGAGCAAGCGTTGTAATAGTAAATATCCTCGTTTTTCTTGTTTTTTCTCTCATCGGAGCCATAAAAAATCACTGAGAAATATTCATTTATACAATGAATATATGAATATTCACACCAAACTGAATAATATTCACTAAAAGCTATAATAATTGCAATTTTTGCGAATATTTTTTCAAAAAACTGTTGACAAGAGTGAATAATAATGCTAATATAGGCATCGTTAAGAAACAAAATAATTTTAAGAGAGGTAAATAATTATGAAAAAGATAGTTGCACTTACGCTCGCAATGCTCATGGTATTCGCTCTGTGTGCTTGCGGAAATACCGGCGATGACACCGCAGAAGGCGTTCAGCTCAAAATTCTTGACACTGAGTACGTCACCGAGGATTACGCAATAGCAGTAGCAAAAGAAAGCACCGACCTGCTCGACGGCATCAACGCCGCACTCACCGAGCTGATTGAAGACGGCACAGTTGCAGCAGTCACCGCTTACTACATCTCCGGCGAAGGCACTCTCCCCGAGTTCCAGCAGAATGTAGCGGCAGATGCAGAAACCCTCACAATGGGCACCAACGCAGCATTCCCTCCCTACGAGTTCGTTGAGAACGATGTTGTTGTCGGCATCGACGCAACCGTAGCAGGCCTCATCGCTGACAAGCTCGGCATGAAGCTCGAGATAGTCGATATGGAATTCGACTCCATCATTCCTTCCGTCGTATCCGGCAAGATCGACATGGGCATGGCTGGCATGACCGTTACCGATGAGCGTCTTGAGAGCGTAAACTTCTCCACCAGCTACGCAACAGGTGTTCAGGTTGTCATCGTTCCCGAAGGCTCCGACATCACCACCATTGACGATATCGCGGCAAAGGTCGAGGCAAAGGAAGACATCCAGATCGGCTGCCAGAACGCAACCACAGGCTTCATCTATGCAACAGGCGACTTCGGTGAAGACCACGTCCAGGCATTCCCCAAGGGCGCTGACTGCATCGCGGCTCTGACAAGCGGCAAGGTTGACTGCGTCATCATCGACAACCAGCCCGCACAGGCATTCGTTGCAGCAAACAACGGCTGAGTACAGTAAAAAGACAATAATCGTGGGGCTCCGATAAAGGAGCCTCACTTTGTCGGTTAAGGAGATACGTTTTTTATGTGGTATGAAGACATTAAAGCTCAGTTTATACTGAACTTTGTTGACGATGACCGTTGGATATACCTCACCTCGGGTCTTGTCAACACACTTAAGATTACGGTTGTTGCCTGCATCATGGGCATTTTGCTCGGTATTGTTATCGCAATGGTGCGCTCAACCTACGACAAGAATATCGAGTCCATGCACAAGGGGCTCGGAAAAACTCTGCTTGTAATAACAGATGCAATTTGCAGAGTGTATCTGACCGTTATCCGCGGCACACCTGTTGTTGTTCAGCTGATGATAATTTACTATATTATCTTTGCAAACAGCCGCAACGGTGTTGCAGTTGCAATGCTCGCCTTCGGTCTTAACTCAGGCGCATACGTTGCCGAGATTATCCGCGGCGGCATAATGAGCACGGATGCGGGTCAGCTTGAGGCAGGCCGTTCCCTCGGCTTCAACTATGTGCAGACCATGCGCTATATAATCATCCCGCAGGTGTTCAAGAGCGTGCTTCCCACACTCGCAAACGAGTTCATCGTGCTTTTGAAGGAAACCTCCGTTGCAGGCTATGTTGCTGTCCGCGACCTCACCAAGGGCGGCGATATTATCCGCGGCGTAACCTACTCACCGTTTATGCCGCTGATTGCCGTTGCAATTATCTATCTTGTGCTCGTCATGTTCTTTACATGGCTTGTAGGAAAGCTTGAAAGGAGGCTGCGTGAAAGTGACCACTGATATTCTTATTAAGGTAGAGGACCTGAAAAAATACTTCAAGGGCGACAAGATAAAGGCTCTTGACGGTGTATCAACCGATATTCACAAGGGCGAGGTCGTCGTTGTTATCGGACCCTCGGGCTCGGGCAAGAGCACATTCCTGCGTTGCCTCAACTTGCTTGAGATGCCCACGGGCGGTAAAATCACCCTCGAAGGCACCGATATAACAGACCCCAAGTGCAACATTAACCTGCACCGTCAGAAAATGGGCATGGTTTTCCAGCACTTTAATCTTTTCCCGAACATGACTCTGCTTAAAAATATGACGCTTGCGCCGATTAAGCTTCTCGGCAAGAGCAAGGAAGAGGCAGAGGCAACCGCCATGAGCCTGCTTGAGCGTGTCGGTCTCGCCGACCGTGCAAACGCCTATCCCAATCAGCTTTCGGGCGGTCAGAAGCAGCGTGTTGCAATCGTGCGTGCGCTTTGCATGGAGCCCGATGTAATGCTCTTTGACGAGCCCACCTCCGCACTCGACCCCGAAATGGTCGGCGAGGTACTCGACGTTATGAAGGAGCTTGCGCATGAGGGCATGACAATGGTAGTTGTAACCCACGAAATGGGCTTCGCTCGCGAGGTCGGCAACCGCGTTATCTTCATGGCAGACGGCAGACTCGTTGAAGAGGGTACACCCGAGGAGATTTTCTCAAATCCCAAGAGTGACCGACTCAAGGATTTCCTTGCAAAGGTACTGTAATTGGATTTTTAGTGTCGCATGGGCACTCTCACTTAGGGAATAACAGCCCTGCAAAGTAGTTTTGAGCGAGCAATTATTCGTT
>DCHB01000060.1:0-17038 GCA_002314685.1 Clostridiales bacterium UBA1763 | reverse complement strand
TTTTTGTGCAGTATGGGCGGATAAGAGCCACTCAAAACCTGTTTATCCCTATGCGAGAGCGCCCTTAGAGAAAAACTCGGCGGCACTTTTGCGTTAATGGATAATTTTTAATAATTTGTACTTTAATTTTGCCGATATATGTGCTATAATTCATCCACTTATGCGTTCAGACGCAGGAGGCAGAGAAATGAGTAAAAAGCTTCTTAGCCTTGCTCTTGCTGTTGTTCTCGCGGTTTTGATGTCAGCGGCGGCGTATGCGGATTTAGATATTAAGCCCGTTGAGGACCCGTGGGATAACCCCGAAAACCTTGAGCAGGACGGCGGAACATACTATGCTTATAATGATGCGGGGTATATTGTAGCGTGGGAAACCCCAGAGTGCAGTGTAAACGGCGAATATAAGCTTCTGGAAAACGGAAAAGAGCTGACGGTTGATTATCGCGTCACATATATGGAGAGCGTCCCTTGGGGACATATAAGCATTGAGCTTGGTGATGCGAAGTTCTCGGGTTGGGTGCTTATGACCGACCTTGTCGATAAGGACGGAAACCCCGCCGCGGTTATGCCGCCCGAAATTCCCGAGCACCCGATGATAACAAATCCGCCGACGGCATCAACACCCGAGCCCACCGAAGAGGTGCAGGAAAGCCCGTCACCTTCCGAAGAATTGCCGACACGCCCTCAGCAGGCGATAACGGTCAGCAGTGCCTATAACAGCGCGATAGTTTATACCTCAATCGCAATAGCGGTAATCGCCCTCGCGCTTGTCGTTTATGTCATTTTGAAGCATAAGGCAACAAACAAAAACGGCGAATAAAAAAGCATAGCTCTGCACATAATAGCTCCATGGCAAGCTTGTTGTATAGTAAAAAACAAAAAACCTTAGCACTCTAATTAAAAGAGTGCTAAGGTTTACATTTTATTCATAAAAAGCACTATATTTGTTCATAATTATATGGTAATTTATATACAACAAGAAACAAAAGTTATAAAACAAAAATCAAGTTTATAGCTTTACGAAATTTTAGGAGGTATTTATTATGTTTGAAATTATGCCCTTCGGCTATCGCCGTGTATCCGCTTATAACCCCTTCCGTGAGCTTGAAGAAATGAGCCGCAGCTTCTGGGAAGACACAAATATTACTGCTTTCCGCACCGATATATGCGAGAAGGACGGAAGCTATATCCTCGATGCTGAGCTCCCCGGCTTCAAGAAGGAGGACATTTCAATCGACCTCGATAAGGACTGCCTGACCATTCGTGCCGAGCACAAAAGCGAGCAGACCGAAGAAGAGAACAACAGCTATGTCCGCCGCGAGCGTTTCTACGGCACCTACACCCGCAGCTTCAATGTCAAGGGGATTGACACAGATGCAATCACCGCGGCATATAATGACGGTGTGTTGACCTTGACGATGCCCAAGAAGGCACCCGAGGTACCTGCATCACGCAGACTTGAAATTCAGTAAACACAGATACTTTAAGATCTTTCATATCTCTCCTCTCTCTTTTAACCCCATAACAAAATGCACAGCCTAAAGGCTGTGCATTTTGTTATGTAAACTTGTATATCTCCGCTGACATAGGCGGTACGGTGTCGATGTTGTTATTATCAAGCAGGGAAGTGCAGTTATTATACGGAATGGAGTATAAATCGTTACTTTTGTTGATAATGCAAACAATTTTGCCGTCTTGATATTCTCTCGTGATTTCGAGAATATCGGGCGAGGGAGCCGATACCCACATACTTCCGAGTGAAAGCTCGGCATTTTTATTTCTTAGCTGTCCAAGCTTAGAATAAAAATTATGTAAACCACAGCGCGAAGGCTCAAACGGTGTCCTGTTAAATGGGTCACAGCCGCCGTCAAAGCATTCCTCGTCGCCGTAGTACAGGCAGGGCACACCTGCGACACTGTACTGAATTGCCGCGCAAAGCTTTTGCAATGTATCTGCACGCTCCTTCTGTTCAGCAGAAATTGAAAGATATGCCTGCTGCTCGCGGCTAAGCGATTTTATCTCAAAATCAAAGCAAAGCGCGGTGTGAAGTCGCTCAACATCGTGCGAGCCGAGCAAATTCATAAGCGATAAATATAAAGGCTTCGGGTAGTTTGCCATTTGCGAAAGCAGGAAATCGCGAAGAGCAAAGGCGTCGGTTTTCCCGAGAGCAAAATCAATAACTGCCCTGCGGAAGGGATAATTCATAACGCTGTCGAGCGAATAGCCGAGCGCGTAGTTACGCCTTTTACCGTAGCTTTCCTTAGTAACGGCATCCTCCCAAACCTCGCCGATTATTACGCTATCGGGCTTTTCAAGCTTTGCCGCCTTGCGGATAAGGCTCAAAACCTCGTCGGGAAGCTCGTCGGCAACATCAAGGCGCCAGCCCGATGCGCCGAGTCTGAGCCATTTGCGGACGATACTGTCATCGCTGTTAATAATGTAATCCTGCCATGTCCCGTTGTGCTCATCGACCTCGGGAAGTTCCTTAAAGCCCCACCAACAACGGTATTTATCGGGAAAGGTATCGAAGCTATACCACGGGTAATACGGCGAGCTGTCTCCTTGATATGCACCGACACTGTCGTAGCTTGAATAACGGTTAAAATACACACTATCGGCACCCGTGTGAGAAAAGACACCGTCGAGGATTATTCTTATACCGAGCCTCTGAGCCTCCGAACATAAGTTTACATAATCAATTTCGTTTCCGAGAACAGGGTCAATTTTCCCGTAGTCAGAGGTGTCGTATCGGTGATTACTCCGCGCCTCAAAAATAGGGTTAAGATATATAACACTTATGCCGAGCTCCTTAAGATACGGAAGCTTTGACTGAATTCCCTTCAGCGTGCCGCCGTAAAAATCATCGGGCAAATAGTTAGTCTCAAAGCTTCTCGGCATATAGCGCACAGGCTCGGTAATGCTACCGTGAAGCTCGGGTGTCTGCCCGAGCGAGGTATGGTATTCAATACCGTTCTTTGCTGTATTATCAAGGGAAAAACCAAATCTGTCGGGGAAAATTTGATACATTACAGAGTGCTTGAACCAGTCGGGTGTTTCAAAGCCCTGCTCAAAAACGGTCAGTCTGAAGCACTCCTCGGACTTTTCCGAAATGACCGACAAATGCCCGCCTTCATCGGCACAAACAAACCTTTTGCCGCTATCGGTCAAGAGCTTGAAGCAATAGCCGTAAGCGCCGCTTTGTGTGGGTGTATATGTGCAGGTGAAATAATCTCCCAGCCTTTGCATAGGAAGCTCGAAGTTTACATAACCACATTCAAAGCAAACAAAAGCCTCGCTGACTCCGCCGAAGGTTAAGAGACTTAATGACAGCTCAGTGCCGCATTCGACAGCACCGAAGGGAGCGCGAAAATCCGTATCGTAAGCGTCAAAATATGCAAAGCCGAGTTCATTGAGTGAGCTTTTTAATACATCCGTCAGCATTGCAGTTCTCGGCTGAATTGAGACTGGGAAGGGAATATCAAGCAGTGTTGCGAGCCTTTTTCCATAGCATTTCAGCATAATTTCGCAGGCGTAATAAATGCCTAAGCCCATCTCGTCGAGCAAAACGCGTAAAAGCTCTGAGGGATAGTGCTCGGGACACAGAAACTCGTTTAAGCGTTTTATGTCATATCCGCGGTTAATGCACTCGTCAATCGCATCGGCAATCTCGGCGGCACAGCACAAATATGACCTCGTTTGCTCGTCGATAGTATCATCGCACTGCCATTTTCCGTTAATATAGTTTACATAATGTTCTGTTGCGTCACGGTAGCTTATACTCAGATGCCCGTAATGAGACCAATGCTCGTCAAATTCTCCGCCTGTTAAAATTTTGCGGCTTACAGCATACATATATAAAGCCTCGCGTATTCCTCGGCGGATTTTTTGAAGCTGAAATCAGCCTCCATTGCATTGCGGATAAGTGCCTGCATAGTCTCGGGCTTTGAGTAGCACTCGAGCGCAAGCAAAATAGCATCCTTCATCTCGTGCGCGTTAAAATCGGCAAAGGAGAAGCCGTTGCCCTCGCCCGTATAGCGGTTATACGGAATAACGGAGTCTTTAAGCCCGCCCGTCTCACGCACAATAGGCAGTGTGCCGTAGCGCATTGCAATCATCTGCGATAAGCCGCAGGGCTCAAAGCGAGAGGGCATAAGCAGGAAATCAGCACCCGAATATACTTTGTGCGAAAGTGCCTCATTATAGCCGATGTATGCGCAAAGCCTGCCCTTATAGCGAGCCTCCGCACCGCGCATAAAGTCCTCGTATTCCTTATCGCCCGTGCCGAGCATGATAAACTGCATATCGTTGTAGCTCATAAGCTCATCGAGCATAAACTGCACAAGCTCGAAGCCCTTTTGCTCGGTCATGCGGGTAACCATTGCAAACAGAGGCACATCCTCGCGGCACTCGAGTCCCATTTGCTCCTGCAGTGAAAGTTTACATAATTTCTTGCCGCTTAGCCTGCCCTTATGATAATTTGCCGCAATTTCAGTGTCAGCATAGGGATTGAAGCTTTTAACATCAATGCCGTTGATTATGCCCGAAAGCTCATTTGTACGAGCACTTAAAATGCCCTCAAGTCCCTCGCCGAAATAGGCGGTTTTAATCTCCTCTGCGTAGGTGGGACTGACCGTATTTATCCTGTCGGCAAACACACAGCCCGCCTTGAGAAAGCTTGCACAGCCATTGAGCTCCATAAACTCCGAGGTGTAGTATTTCTCATCAACCGAGAGCAAATCCTGCACATAGTCAAAGCCGAATTTGCCTTGAAATGCAATGTTATGTATAGTCAAAAGCCAGCGGACGGAGCCGTATTTTTCGGCATACTGAGTCTTGGCAAGCATTGGAAGCATAGCGGTGTGCCAGTCGTTGCAATTAACGACCTCGGGGGCAAAATCGAGCTTAGGCAGAGCCTCCAAAACAGCGCGAGTGAAGAAGGCGTATTGCTCGCCCTCCTCGTAGCCGCCCTTGTATATTTTATCGCCGAAATAAAACTCGTTATCGACAAGATAGATAATAACGCCTTCGAGCACAAGACGCTCAATCCCGCAATACTGAGTACGCCAGCCGAGGTTTACATAAAAACCAAACAGATGCTCAACCGAGGCGGAGTATTTATCCTTAATACAGCGGTGATAGGGGGTGATTACTCGCGCATCAATGCCAAGCTCCTTCAGGCTTTTAGGCAGAGTGCCGACGACATCGGCAAGCCCGCCCGTCTTTGAAAGCGGGGCACACTCAGCCGCGGCAAGCAAAACATCGGGAAGCTTCTTGCGTCCCTTATCCGATAAAAGCTGCTTAAATTCCTTCTTCATTTTCATCCGTCCTTTCGGGGATAAATTCAAAATATACTGCTGACAGCGGCGGGAGATTTATCTCGGCGCTGTACTCATATTCGCCGAACTGTCTGTCCTCGCTCATAATCTCATCAAGATTATGTAAACCACATCCGCCGAATTTTTCGTCATCGCTTGACAGTATCTCGCGCAAAACACCCTTCTCGGGCAGACCTATAACAAAGCCATTGTTTACATTCGGAGTAAAGTTGCAGGCACAGACGAGACAGCTCTCAGTGCCACAGCGCATAAACGCAATACAGCTTTGCATTTTGTTATCAACATTCAGCCACTTAAAGCCGTCCCACGATTTATCGCGCTCGTACAGTGCGGGCTGCGAGAGATAAAGTTTGTTGAGTGCGGCATAGTAGCTCTGCATTTTCTTGTGCATCGGGTAGTCAAGCAAAAGCCAGTCAAGCCCGTTTTCGTAATTCCATTCGATAAACTGCCCGAATTCCGAGCCCATAAAGCAGAGCTTTTTCCCCGGGTGAGCAAACTGCAGACCGTACAGACTGCGAAGTGACGCAAATTTTTCCTCATAATCGCCGTGCATCTTGTCGAGCATGGATTTTTTGCCATGCACGACCTCATCGTGTGAGTAGGCGAGGATGAAATTTTCGGAAAAAGCGTACATCATGGAGAAGGTGAGCTTGTCGTGCTTACCTGAGCGAAACAGAGGGTCGGTTGAAAAATAGTCAAGTGTGTCGTGCATATAGCCCATATCCCACTTGAAGCTGAAGCCGAGACCGCCGTCGTCGGGCGGCATTGTAACCATTGGGTACGCCGTAGATTCCTCGGCAATCGTGACCGCGCCGTCGTATTGAGACAGCACTGCCGTGTTGAGCTTTCTTAAAAACTCAACTGCACCGAGATTTATGTTGCCACCGTCGCGGTTGGGCGTAAATTCGCCGTCCTTTCTGCCGTAGTTGAGATACAGCATTGAGCTGACAGCGTCAACTCTTATACCGTCAATATGGTAGTTTTCAAAGAAGCTGCAAGCTGAGGAAATGAGAAAAGACTGCACCTCGGGCATATCGTAGTCGAATATCAAGGTGCCCCATTCGGGATGCTCAGCCATACGCTTTTCCTTGCACTCAAAGAGCCTTGTGCCGTCAAACTCCGCAAGCCCATGCTCATCACGCGGGAAATGCGCAGGCACCCAGTCCATGATAACTCCTATGCCCGCCGCGTGCATGGTATCGACAAGCTCGGCAAAGTCGTCGGGAGTGCCGTAGCGAGAGGTCGGGGCATAATAGCCCGTCACCTGATAACCCCATGAGCCGGGGAAGGGGTACTCTGTAAGCGGGAGCAGCTCAATATGCGTAAAGCCCATGCCTTTGCAGTATTCGGCAAGCTCGGGGGCAATATCTTTGTAGCTGACCGCGCCGTTTTCGTCCTGCCTCCATGAGCCGAGATGCACCTCGTAAACCGACATAGGGGACGCAAAAACATTGCCGAGTGCGCGCTTTTCCATGAAATCGGAGTCGCGCCACTCGTGCGAGCCCGTCCATACAACAGATGCGGTGTTAAGTCCGCTTTGAGACAGCGTCGCAAAGGGATCGGATTTGAACACTTTTTTTCCGCCCTTTTGAGTGACGCAGTATTTGTATAGGTCATCGTTATTAAGCCCCTCAACAAAGCAGTACCATACACCGCCAGAGCGCGTCATAGGTGTTGCCGCGCAATCCCATGCGTTAAAGTCGCCGACTAATGAAACAGCCTCGGCATTCGGCGCCCATACGACAAAGCGGTGCATTTTAAGCCCGTCAATATACCGACAGCCGAAAAGAAGCCATGCCTTGCGTGCATTACCCGTGTTAAACAGGAAAATGTCGTCCTGCGGCAGGTATTTATCTAAAGTAGCCTTATCCATTGCTTTCTCCCGATAGCTTG
Source organism: Clostridiales bacterium UBA1763 (assembly GCA_002314685.1). Lineage (GTDB taxonomy): Bacteria > Bacillota > Clostridia > Oscillospirales > Oscillospiraceae > F23-B02. Next base: position 9,812 of record DCHB01000060.1, on the reverse strand, counting down.
ATACAATATATTATAAACGCATTTGCCCGTAATTCCAATAACTTTTTGACATCTTGGAAATTCTCATTTATAATCTAAGCAAAAATCCACGGAGGTACAGTATGTTTTCGTTTAATCACTTCAATTTTAATGTGTTTGACCTTGAAAAAAGCCTCAAATTTTATTCCGAAGCCTTCGGACTAAAGCCCGTTCGCGAGAAAATCGCGGAGGACGGCAGCTTCAAAATTGTTTTCCTCGGTGACGGAGTGACAGATTTTCGACTTGAGCTGACATGGCTTCGCGACAGAACAGAGCCCTACGACCTCGGCGAGCAGGAATATCACCTCGCATTTGTTGCCGAGGATATGGAGAAGGCACACGCACTGCACGAAAAAATGGGCTGTATCTGCTACGAAAACCCCAAAATGGGCATATACTTTGTAGAGGACCTTGACGGCTACTGGCTTGAGGTCATACCTCCGAGAAAATGATAAATATACCCTGCTGAAACTCAGCAGGGTATAATATTATGTAAACTCATCTATTTCAGTTACCGATACCTCAAAGGCGGTCTTTTCAACAGCATCTCCGCCGACTATTTTGATATAGCTTCGGCTTTGGATTCTGCCGTACAGCTCAACGACAGTGCCCGTATCCCAATCCGATACCCGCCTCGCCTTCAGCCCCCATGTAATGCACGGCAGATAATCGCTTCTGCCGTAGCGGCGATTTACCGCGAGCATGAGATCGCAGATATCCCTGCCCATAGGCGTTGTGCGGAGATTCGGAGTTTTGCAGAGCGTACCGATTAGGTGTACCTCGTTTATATCCTCACTGTCGCAGAGAGAAATCTCCTTTGCAAAAACGGTTATCACGAGCTTTGCGCCCTCGCCGCTTTTGTTGTTGAATGAGCGAAGCTCGCCCGAAATGAATATCTTTTCGCCCTGATTAAGCTCAACGCTCTCAAGAAGCTCATCGCGGGCTATTACATTAACCCTATCCTTTGCACCCGAAAGGCGCGAAACCTCGACAGGGAAGGTATAGAAGCTTTCGCCTCTGCCCGAGTGCGAAAATTCGGGTGCGGCGGCAAGCACGCCGCAAAGCTGAGCAGAATTTCTGCTTATGTTTTCATCCATTGTTTAATCCTTACCTTAACAATTTTATGGTTTGTAAGAGTATATTAAGGACAGGTGCTTGAATATGACGCGAATATAGAATATAATTTAAGCATACTAAACACACGAAAGGACTTTTGTTATGGATATTAAGGATATATTGAAGCTGTGTGACCACACTCTTTTGAGAGTTGACTGCACATCGGACGAAATCAAAAAGCTGTGCGACCAGGCTGTAAGGTATGAGTGCGCAAGCGTCTGCATACCGCCCTGCCATGTAGCGGGTGCAAAGCGCTATGTGGGCGATAAGCTGAAAATATGCACGGTAATCGGCTTCCCCAACGGCTATATGACCACGGCGGCAAAGGCGTTTGAGGCTTCCGATGCCGTCAAAAACGGTGCCGATGAGATTGATATGGTAATAAACCTTTCAATGGTCAAGGACGGCTGCTGGAGCGATGTTGCGGCTGATATAAAGGCAGTGCGTGCCGCCTGTGCGGGTAAAGTCCTCAAGGTAATCATAGAATGCTGTCTGCTCACCGAGGAGGAGAAAATCCGCCTCTGCGCAATCGTTGCAGAATGCGGAGCAGATTTCATCAAGACCTCCACGGGCTTTTCAAAGGGCGGCGCAACAAGAGCAGATGTTGAGCTTATGCGCAGATACAGCCCCGAGTATGTTCAGGTCAAGGCGGCAGGCGGCATATCCTCAATCGAGGACGCCGAGGACTTTATCGCTTTAGGCGCAACGCGCCTCGGCACAAGCAGAATAGTCAAGCTTGCAATAGAGCTTGAAAAGCAGGGCTTATCCGAAAATTGATTTAAGCCAGCGGCTGAGATAAAGTCCGGGCACAGACAGCAAAAGCCAGAAAAGGCTGTATAGGGGGCATATCTGACCGAGCAGATTAAGTGCTCTGTCTGAGTAGTCCCATACATCCCATTTAAGAATTATGTTAACCAAATAGCCCGTGCAGAACTCAAGGGCACTGATGCACACGGCGCATATAATACATTTTGCCCAAAGCGGGAGGGCGGCGAGATTTACCCAATACATAAGCGTAAAGCACGCCCCTCCGCAAAGGAGCATACTCCAGTGAGTGTAGCCGCGCCACAGAATTTCAATAAGCCCGTACAGCCCCGCACCGACAGTGAAAACAAGCAGAATTTCCAATAAATCACCCCGTAGCATATTCTTTCCTCGGCAGTGGCAAAATATAATTGAAAAATCTGAAAAAATACTTGACACGGGCATAAATTGCTGATATATTTATTGAGCTGAAAATGAAGTAGGTACGGCATCCACCGACCTCACCGAGCCGCAAAAGGCGCGCTACGGTCAATAAAACCGCGCTCTTGTTGAGTGCTGTTTTTGCGTGCGGATGCTGTCAGGCATCCGTTTTTTGCATTATGGAGGTGTTTAACAATCGCAAGCGTAACTCACGAAATCAACGAGGAAATCACTGATAAGGAATTAAGAGTAATAAGTGACGAAGGCGAACAGCTCGGCATCATGTCTGCTGAAGAGGCACTTAAGATTGCAGAGGAAAAGGACCTTGACTTAGTCAAGATATCCCCTATGGCAAAGCCCCCCGTCTGCAAGATTATGGACTACGGCAAATTCCGCTTTGAACAGGCAAAGCGCGAAAAGGAAGCAAAGAAAAATCAGCACGTCATGGAGGTCAAGGAAATCCGTATGTCTCCCGGTATCGGCGAGAATGACCTCGGCACAAAGCTCAAGAGCGCACTTAAGTTCCTTGCAGACGGTGACCGCGTAAAGGTTTCAATCCGCTTCCGCGGCAGAGAAATGGCTCACACCAATATAGGTGAGCAGATTTTGCGTGACTTTGCGTCAAGATGCTCAGAAGTGGCAAACCTTGATAAGGAACCCAAGCTCGAAGGTAGAAACATGTCCATGTTCCTGTCCCCGAAGTCTGCGGCAGCAGTCAAGAAGGCACAGAAGGAAGCCGCGAAGAAGCAGGCTCAGGAAGCTTCTGCGGAAGAATAATCAAAGGTTATTACAGGTTATCCTGAATAGCAGCATACGTAAAGGAGAAATTATCATGCCTAAACTTAAGACCCACAGTGGTGCTAAGAAGAGATTCAATCTCACCAAGACCGGTAAGGTCAAGCGCGCTCATGCATACAAGAGCCATATCCTCACCAAGAAGGACACCAAGCGCTGCCGTCGTCTGCGCTCCGGCACTATGGCCGATGTTACAAACGAGGCAACCATCAAAAAGATGATCCCTTACAAATAAGTAAGGCTTACTTGTACTAATAGGAGGAAATGACAAATGGCAAGAGTTAAGGGCGCAATGATGACCCGCAAACATAGAAATAAGATCCTTGGCCTGGCAAAGGGTTACTGGGGCAACAAGTCCCGCCACTACAAGATGGCTCAGGAGCAGATGATGAAGTCCGGCCGTTACGCTTATGTTGGTCGCAAGCAGAAGAAGAGAGACTTCCGTCAGCTTTGGATCACCCGTATCAGCGCAGGCTGCAAGGCAAACGGCATGAACTATTCTACCTTCATGCACGGCCTCAAGCTCGCAGGTATCGACATGAACCGCAAGATGCTGTCCGAGACCGCAATCCACGATCCCGCAGCCTTCACCGCACTCTGCGAGAAGGCAAAGGCAGCTCTTTAATTGAGAAACATAAAAGTGCTACTTTTTTAGTAGCACTTTTGCTTATGAGGATAGAATATGTTTGAAATAATCCAAGAATGGTTCGGACAGGGAACAAGCCTGCCCGTAATCGCAACTGATGTTTTCTTTGTCGCAATCGGAATTTATATGGCGTTGAATATAAAGGATAAGAAGACCGTAATATATGTTATGTTAACCTTAATCCTGCTGTATTTCGTTGCATCGGTAGCGGCAAATGCAGGGAATATGCTTGTCGCAATATGCGCAGTTTTCATCGGCGGCGACTCGGTATTACTTCTCATAGGGTGTATAATCGGATTTGTAATAAGAAAACTCAAAAAGAAGAAAAAATAAGCTTGTCGGAAAATCCGACAAGCTTATTTTTATGCTATAACCTTACCGAGAACTCTCAAGGGAAGCTCGGGCGAGATGATAATATCGGCATAAGCGGGGTTTAAGGAGTGCAGGGCGAGGCGATCATTCACCGCGACAAGCTGTTTTAAGTAGGCACAGCTGTCGTAAACGAAAATGCCGATTTCGCCCGTCATGAGGTCGTGCTGCTGACTTACCCAAACGGTCTGACCGTCGTGGAATTTAGGCTCCATACTGTCACCCGCGACACGCACGCCGAAGTTCGCACTGTCGCTGACCTCACTGCCGACCTGCGTCATCTCATAGTCCTCACTGTCGAGAAACTGACCTGTGCCCGCAGAAACCGCGAGGGAATAGAGGGGGAGCATACGAAGCTTTACGGGCTCGGGAATAACTGTGTATCTGCCGCTGTCACGCAGAAGCTCTATGTATTCCAAAGCCTTTCTTCTGCCGAGACTGTCGAGCCCTGCGAGCAGACCGCCCTCGCATTCACAGTCGAAGGTGCCGTTAATATCGTCAATCTCGAGTGCCTTGCAAAGGGCGAGAAACTGTTTTGCATTGGGCAGGGTGTTTCCGTTTTCCCATTTGGAAATCGCCTGATTTGTAACGTCGATATCCTCGTTTAATAAGCGCACGGCAAGCTCAGCCTGCGATAAACCGAGTTCACGGCGGCAGGAGTTTAATATTTCGCCTATTCCTTTACGCATAGCAATCCTCCATTCTTATGCTTTAATTATATATCAACGAGATAAAAAATGCAACAAAAATATCCTTATTAGATACAAAAATCAGATTGAATGATGTTCGGAATACTGATATAATGTATAAAAACACTCTGGAGCGTGGATTATGACAGAAAGACTGTATTATACCGACAGCCATATAAAAAGCTTTACGGCAAGGGTGCTGTCCTGCGAGCAGACCGAAAAGGGCTTTGCGGTGACACTTGACCGCACCGCGTTTTTCCCCGAGGGCGGGGGACAGCTTGGCGACAGCGGCTATATAGCGCAGGTGCGCGTTTTTGACACACACGAGAAAAACGGCGAGGTGTTGCATTATGTAAACCAAGCTCTGACAGTCGGCGAGCAGTACGACTGCAAAATTGATTGGGAACAGCGCTACCGCAGAATGCAGAATCACTCAGGCGAGCATATAGTATCGGGTTTGGTGAATAAACGGTACGGCTACTCAAATGTCGGCTTTCACATGGGCAGTGATGCGGTGACGATTGACTTTGACGGCTTCATTTCACCCGAGCAGCTTGCAGAGCTTGAGAACGAGGCAAACCGCAGAGTATTTGCAGATTTGAAGATAACAACGAGCTTTCCGAGCAGTGAGGAGCTTAATAAGTTAGACTATCGCTCAAAGCTTGAGCTAACGGAAAATGTCCGCATTGTCGAGATAGAGGACACCGATGTCTGCGCCTGCTGTGCGCCTCATGTTTACAGTACTGCAGAGGTCGGAATAATCAAATTCCTTTCCTGCGAGCGACGCCGCCGCGGAGGTGACGGGGTGAGAATAAGTATGCTCTGCGGGCTTGACGCATACGAGCACCTCGCGCAGATTTATGAGAACAATGCCGCGGTGTCTGTAATGCTCTCGGCAAAGAGGGATAATACAGCCGCCGCAGTTGAAAGACTGCTTTCAGAGCAGGAGAAGCAGAAGGGCAGAATAGCCGAATTGAGCAGGGAAATAGCCCGTCAGCGTGCTGAAACAATAGAGCAGACCGAGGGCAATATCTGCATTTTTGACAGCGTTTTGGATGAGCCGTCCTTGAGAGAAATAGTCAACAGCGCCGTGGAAAAGTGTACGGGAATAGCGGCTGTTTTTTCGGGCGATGACCAATTAGGATACAAATATATAATAGGCAGTAAGCATGTTGACCTCAAAAAAGCGGCAAAGTCGCTCAACGAAGGCATAAACGGCAGAGGCGGCGGAAAGAGCGAAATGATACAGGGAAGCTGTGCCGAGACAGCAGAAAATATTACAAAATTTTTAATCAACTGGACAGTTTAGACACAGGGCATAAAAGTGTAAAACAAAATATGAGCAAAAGCGCATAAATTCACCGTTTTTATAGTCAAAAGATGATTGACAATATTATGACACTTTGATAAAATGAATGAGTACAAATGGGCGTATTGCGCCCTTATACTGTCAGGCAATATTTAGCCGAAGGCTTTTCGGAAGTAAATTGCGCCGCACAAATCTGAGACGGCATAGCGTACTTAGTATGCTCGGTCAAGGTCTCGGATGCCATGCGACTCGGTTACGAAGAAAAAGCAAAACGCTTGGTGTTGAGCAGCAGTATAAAAAATAACACACCAAAAATTTTTTTATTATGGGGGGTTATCCGTGAGAGATCTCAAGCATCTGATTTATTTCGAGAATTTGCTTAAGGAAGCCAACAATGAATTGGTCAAAAAAGCAAAGGAAGACGGCAAAAAGGCACTGGGTTACACCTGCTACTTTATGCCCGAAGTACTTCTCGACCTGCCCGGCTGCTTCTCCGTTCGTCTGAGAGCACCCGACTGCACTTCTCCTGACATCGCAACCTACTACATGTCCGCACGTGTATGCCACTACGGACGCAGCCTCTTCGAGCGCGCACTCGAGGGCGGCTACAACTTCCTCGATGCACAGATGGCAACAGAAACCTGCACTGTCACCTGCCGCTTCCAGGAGCACATCCAGCAGAAGAAGCTCGATTCCGTTAAGGATATGAGAGTTATCGACAACGACACTTTCTTCTGCGAATTCATCGATGTTCCCTTTAAGAACACCGAAAACGACTATAAGTACTACCATGACCAGCTTCAGAAGCACGTTCTCGGCAAGATGAGCGAGAACCTCGGCATTGATGTATCTGACAAGGCAATCCTTGCAGCCATCAAGCAGCACAATGAGGTTTGCGCAATCATCAATGAGATCGGCGACTACCGCAAGGAAGAGAATCCCCGCATCACAGGCTATGAGTTCCATGTAATTCAGCTCGTATCCCTCGTATGCCCCAAGTACCTCATTCTCCCCCTCCTGCGTGAGACCGCTAAGGAGCTCAAGACCCGCAAGCCCGACGAAAAGTGGCCGTTCCGCTGCAAGGTCGTTCTTGCAGGCTCCGAGAATGACGATCCTTACTTCACCGAGCTTATCGAGAGCTGCGGCGCAGAGGTCGTATGTGACCGTTACTGCTACGGCGCAGTAGAGTCCCGTCAGCCCATCGTTGTCGGCGAGAACGAGACTCCTCTCCAGGCAATTGCACGTCATTACCTCCAGACCTCCAACTGCCCCCGCTTCATGCCTCAGAATGAGATGCGTGCAAGAAAGCAGAGACTGGCTGATCTGGTTAAGGAATACAATGCAGACGGCATTATCGTTTGCTCCAACAAGTTCTGCGAGTACTGGTCCTATGAGAGAGTCATCGACTCCTTCATCCTTCAGCGTGACTTTGGTATTCCCGTATGCTCCATCGAGAAGGAATACATAAACACCGCTTCCGGCCAGCTCCGTACCCGTTTCCAGGCATTCGTTGAATCTGTCGAAATCAAGAAGATTCAGGAGGGCAAGTAATATGAGTATGATTAAAGATTTCTGGTATGGCAAGCCCCATACTGCAGAAGAAGGCGGCCGTCGTCTCGGTAACAACTACGAGCCCAAGACCGGTCTTTACAAGCACAGAGAATGGCGCGGCGTAAAGGATACCTTCTACTACTTCAACAACATTTGGCTTTACAACTACATTAACCTCGTAATGGACGTTATGAAGTTCGGCGGTCTGCTGAGCTTTGTTCAGGGTCTCTGGAGATACCGCTGGATCGGCCAGACCTACGTTCCCGTTCTGCACTGGTTCGACCGTGGTCTCGAAGGTATGCGCGGCGAAACTCTGAGAGCATCCGCATGGCATTATCGCGCAATGGTCAGCGCATCTGTTTACCAGATTCAGACCATGTTCAACGCCGACACCAAGATCCGCGGCGGCAAGAAGAACGACGACTACTACCACACCTTCGCAATGAAGGAAACCACTTGGGGCGGTCTGTTCTACGGCTGGAGCGACAAGTTCAAGGCAGTCTCCATGGAGATGATTCCTTACTTCGTAACCTGCCATGTTAACAGCCACACTGTTCACAACTACATCGACGCAGTTCAGTCCATCGGTCTTCCCGGTGACCCCTGCCCGATGTGCCAGGCTGAGTCCGGCCTCTTCGTCCTCGACGATCTGCCCGATTACTCTCCTCTGGTAATCACCTGCAACGAGGCATGCGACGGTTCCATTGCTACCGCAATTCTGCAGGACTGGTTCATCGACAAGCCCCTCTACGCTCTGCAGATGCCCATGCAGTTCGACAATGACCTTGCAAACGCATTCGTTGCAAAGGACATCGAGAAGTGCTGGAAGTTCATCGAAGAGCAGACCGGCGTTCCCATGAACTTCGACCTGATGTGCGAGTGCATCGAGCGTCAGAACGAGATTCAGAAGTTCGAGTGGGAGAAGTGGGAAGTTGCTGCAAAGACCAACAACTACCCCATCAACGGTGTTGCACAGGCACTGTACCGCATCTACTCCAGCCAGTTCGGCGATCTGCCCATCTGGCATGAGACCGACGCAAAGGTTCGTCCCATCATGGAGAAGTGTGTTTCCAAGAACATCAATACCTTCCCCAACACCCGTCACAGAGTTATTGCATGGTCCTGCGCACCTCTGTACTACTCCAACTGGTGCACTTGGGCATACAACTGCTGGGGCCTCAATGTTATCATGAACATGGACTCCCTCATGTTTGATATGACCATCCGTACCGATTCTTACGAGAACTGCCTCGAAGACTGCGCAACCTATCATATGTGGGCTCCCATGCGCCGTATGGCAGTCGGCGGTATGCACCACATCTTCGAGCTGTGGGATTACATGGAGCGCTTCAACTGCGACTTCGTCATGATGTATGACCAGCTTCAGTGCAAGGGCATGCAGGGTGTTCACGGTCTGTTCGAGGACGAGTTCCGTGACAGAAACATCCCCGCAATCTGGATGCCGCACGCACTCCCCGACAGCCGTACTGTTTCCCGTGCTGAGATTCGCAGAATCGTCAACGACTACATGACCACCGTTATGCACGAAGAGCCTCTCGATCCTTCACTGCTCGAGCTGGACGACGACATGACCTGGTAATAGGAGGAGTAAGAATATGAAAAAAATAGCAAAGCTGCTCGGCATGGGCGTTGGCGCTTATGCAGTTCTGTTCGCAGTATTCTTCTTTGACCTTGACGGCAAGTTCCTGTTCTACGTTTTCGAGCCGTTCGTAAAGAAGCACTACGATAACATGGAACGTAAGGATATGACTCAGATGCCTTACGACATGAACAAGTACCCCGACTACAAGTACGACGAAGTTTAATTTTTCAAAAAATTATGCCAGCCCTCTGTTTTCAGAGGGTTGGCAATCTAAACAGTATAGTTTTTTTGGAGGCTAACTAATGAAATATTTTGGCGGCTGCGATGTAGGCTCCACCTACACCAAGGCAGTTATTCTTGATGAGACCGGCGCAATAGCAGCAGATACCACCATTCGTTCCAAGATCAACTCCGAGCTGTCTGCAATCGCAGCAATGGACGAAGTTGCACAGAAGGCAGGCCTTAAGAGTTCCAAGGAGCTTTCCTACCTCGTAGGTACCGGCTACGGCCGTAACAAGGTTCCTTTCGCTG
>DCHB01000085.1:12868-13513 GCA_002314685.1 Clostridiales bacterium UBA1763 | reverse complement strand
TCTACTTTTCAGGGATCATATCACTTTGACTTTTTCGCTAAGTTTTTTCGCTAGGTAAAAAATCCATAATATCGTTCGGCTCCACATTCAGCGCAGTGCAGATAGCGCCTAAAACATCTGTGGTAATATCTTTGTCGTTAGCAATCTTATACATCTGGTAATGGGTAATCCCCGCAGCTGCTTCAAGATCTTTTTTCTTCATGTTCCGGTCAACAAGGATGTGCCTTAGTTTTTTATAACTAACAGCCATTTCGGATTCTCCTTTATGAACTTTTTCACTGGAGCTGGATACAAAAACACAATGATAACATACCATAATTCCACCGAAAGCGCAATATTTTGATAAGAATTTCAAACTCAATTCTCCGGGAGATGAACGAAAACCGCTCCACAGCTATTGCACCACAGATAGCTGTGCACCAATGCATGATAGCGTTATCGTTACCATGGGTTTAGCAATCGTAACCGTGAGTTCGGTAATCGTAACTGTGAGTATAAATCGTTACACGGGGTTATGCCGATCATATATAATTGCCGATTTTGCTGCCAAAAAAGCAAAACTCCCGGGAAGCATATCGTAACCGGGAGTTTAAGAAAACGCTGTAATATCAAGCATTTTACAAAAAGAAATCGCACCATAACATC
>DCHB01000085.1:12638-12788 GCA_002314685.1 Clostridiales bacterium UBA1763 | reverse complement strand
TCTAACCAGCTGAGCTAATTCTCCGAAGCTTGTTCAGTATAACACCGTTGCACAACATTTTCAAGTATAAAAATTCGGGCAGGGTACTTCCCTGCCCGATTTCCAGCTTGTCAAAAAGTCCCTGAGACTTTTTTGACTGCGCCGAAAAGC
>DCHB01000085.1:0-12501 GCA_002314685.1 Clostridiales bacterium UBA1763 | reverse complement strand
TGGTCTTTCCTGCCGACAGTTTAGTCTTTTTACATTCTAAAATTCGGGCAGGGTATTCCCCTGCCCGATTTCGTTATTTCTTAATTTCTTACTTAATGGAGAAGAATGCGTCCTTGCCGGGATACTGTGCTACGTCGAACAGCTCCTCCTCGATACGCAGAAGCTGATTGTACTTGCAGACGCGGTCGGTACGGGAGGGTGCGCCCGTCTTAATCTGACCTGCGTTGACGCCTACGGAAATGTCTGCAATGGTGGTATCCTCAGTCTCGCCCGAACGGTGAGATACAACTGCTGTCCAGCCTGCGCGGTGTGCCATCTGGATTGCGTCGAGGGTTTCGGTGAGGGTGCCGATCTGATTGAGCTTGATCAGTACGGAGTTTGCCGCGCCGAGCTCGATGCCCTTCTTGATGCGCTCGGTGTTGGTGACGAAGAGGTCGTCGCCGACTATCTGAATCTTGCTGCCGAGGGTCTTGGTCATAAGCTGCCAGCCCTCCCAGTCGTTTTCGCCCATGCCGTCCTCAATGGAGATAATGGGGTACTTTTCGACGAAGTCAGCCCACATTGCGACCATCTGCTCGCTTGTCATGACAGTGCCTCTCTTGGGCAGGTGGTAGCAGCCGTCCTCCTTGTACCAGTCGGAAACTGCGCCGTCAATAGCGATCATGAAATCGTCATAGGGCTTGTAGCCTGCCTTTTCCATTGCCGCGACAAGTGCCTTGAGTGCGTCCTCATCGGACTCGAGGTTGGGTGCATAGCCGCCCTCATCGCCGACACCTGATGCGGGAACTACCTTCTTGAGGTTGTGGAAAACCTCTGCGCACATACGCAGTGCTTCCTTCCAGCTCTTTGCGCCTACGGGCATAATCATGAACTCCTGAATGTCAACGTTGGAGCCTGTTGCGTGTGCGCCGCCGTTGAGGACGTTCATCATGGGACAAGGCAGAGTCTTGGCATTTACGCCGCCGATATAGTTATAAAGGCTCTGACCTGTTACCTGTGCGGCTGCTCTTGCGCAAGCAAGAGATACGCCGAGAATTGCGTTTGCACCGAGGCGGGTCTTGTTGGGAGTGCCGTCAATCTCGATAAGCATTTTGTCTATGCCCGACTGATCGAGTACATTGAGTCCTACCATTGCCTCTGCGATTTCGCCGTTGACATTCTCAACTGCCTTGGTAACGCCCTTGCCGAGGTAACGGCTCTTGTCGCCGTCACGAAGCTCGCAAGCCTCGTACATACCGGTGGATGCGCCCGAGGGAACTGCCGCACGACCTACTGTGCCGTCATCGAGAGTGACCTCAACCTCAACGGTAGGGTTGCCTCTGGAGTCGAGGATTTCTCTTGCCATTACATCAACGATTTCAAAATACTGCTTCATAACCATATCTCCTTATAAATTATTTTATCAGACTTACGCCGTTCATTTCTGACGGCTTTTCAATGCCCATTATGTCAAGAATTGTGGGAGCTATATCGGCAAGCCTGCCGCCTTCGGCAAGCTGAATGCCCTGCTTGCATACCGCAAACGGCACGGGATTTGTTGTGTGCGCGGTGTTTATCTTCCCGTCTGACGACATACAGTCGGCATTGCCGTGGTCTGCTGTAATCAGCAGCACCGTGTCCTTTTGGGATTTAACGGCACTGTAAACTCTGCCCATGCAGGAGTCAACGGTTTCAACGGCTTTAACCGCCGCATCCATAACTCCCGTATGTCCTACCATGTCGCAGTTTGCAAAGTTGCNNTCTTCGGGAATGGGAGCGGGACCGTGATATGCGCCCTTAGCAACGGGGCACATATTTTTTACTTCAGATGTGTAAATCATAGTGAATCCCTTCCAATTAAAATTATACTTTATTATTTAATAAGGCTGACACCGGTCATTACTTCCGGTTTGTCAATCCCCATTAAGCTGAGAATAGTGGGAGCGATGTCTGCCAGGCGGCCGTCGCTGAGCTCGATACCCTTCTTGCAAACGATGAAGGGAACGGGATTTGTGGTGTGGGCCGTGTTGACCTTGCCGGTCTCGTCGAACATGCAGTCCGCGTTGCCATGGTCTGCAGTAACGAAAACAACAACATCCTCGTGCTTGGCAACCTCGTCCATGATCCTGCCCATGCAGGTGTCAACGGTCTCTACAGCGGTGATCGCCGCTTCCATAACACCGGTGTGACCAACCATGTCGCAGTTTGCAAAGTTGCAGATAACAAGCTCATATTTTTCGCTCTGTATTGCCTCAACGCATCTGTCGCAAACCTCAACCGCGCTCATTTCGGGGATGAGGTCATAGGTCGCAAACTGCTTCGGTGAGGGCACGAGGCATCTTTCCTCACCCTCGCAGGGTTTTTCAACGCCGCCGTTGAAGAAAAATGTTACGTGCGCGTATTTTTCGGTTTCCGCAACTCTGAATTGCTTATAGCCGCGACTGCTTACAATGTCGCCGAGGGTGTTTTCAATGCTCTCGGGCGGGAAGGCTATCGGGATGTCGAGCGCCTCATCGTACTGCGCGGTGCATACATAGTTAAGCGGGAAAACAGTCTTTTTGCGTTCAAAGCCGTCAAAATCGGGTAAATTGAGCGCCCATGTCATTTCCCTCGCCCTATCGGGGCGGAAATTCATGAATATTACGCTGTCACCCTCGTTTACCATGCCGTCTTTACAGCACACAACGGGCTTTACAAACTCGTCGCTGACATCGTTTGCGTAGCTTGCTTCGACTGCCTTGACGGGGTCGGGCTCAAATTCGCCCTCGCCACACACGATTGCATTGTAGCCCGCCTCGACTCTGTCCCAACGCTTATCGCGGTCCATGCCGTAAAACCTGCCCTGCAGAGTGGCAATTTTAACATTGCCGAGCTGAGTGCATTTATCATCGAGCCTTCTTACATACTCAGCCGCACTTTTAGGCGGGACATCGCGTCCGTCGAGGAAGCAGTGGACGAAAACCTTTTCAAGTCCGCGTTTTTTTGCCATTTCGCATATTGCGAAAATGTGCTCAATGTGGCTGTGAACACCGCCGTCGGACAGCAGTCCGAGTATGTGCAGGGCTTTGCCGTTTTCCTTTGCCGCATCCATTGCTTTTACGTAGGCGGGATTTTCAAAGAAGCTTCCGTCAGCAATCGAATTTGTTATGCGCGGCAGGTCCTGAAACACGACTCTTCCCGCACCGATATTGGTGTGTCCGACCTCGGAGTTGCCCATCTGCCCCGCGGGCAGACCGACATCCATGCCCGAGGCGGCAAGCTGTGTATATGCACTCTCGGCAAAAATTCTGTCAAGCTCGGGTGTTTTTGCGACTGCTATGGCATTTCCCCCGCTGTCGGGGGCTATGCCGAAGCCGTCCATTATAATTAAAACGGCTTTACTCATTGTCTGCACCCGTTGCCTTGATTATTTCGGCAAAGTCTGCGGGCTTTAAGGATGCGCCACCTATAAGACCGCCGTCAACATCAGGCTGAGCTAAAAGCTCTGCGGCATTCTTGGCATTCATGCTTCCGCCGTAAAGAATGCTGATGCTTCTTGCGGGGCGTGCGCCGTACATTTCTCTTATAATAGCGCGAATCTCACAGCAGACCTCCTGTGCCTGCTCGCTTGTGGCGGTCTTGCCCGTGCCGATTGCCCAAATAGGCTCGTATGCTATTACGCAATGGCGAAGCTCGCTGAGCTCAATGCCCGAAAGTGCCGCACGGATCTGATAGTTAATATGTGACATTGTGAGATTTTTTTCTCTCTGCTCAAGGCTCTCACCCACGCAGATAATGGGGTGGATTTTGTTCTCGAGCAGCTTTTTTACCTTAGCATTTACCTTTAGGTCGCCCTCGGCATAGTAGGCTCTGCGCTCGGAATGACCGACGATGCAGTACTTTACGCCGATGTCGTTAAGCTGTGCGGCGGAAATATCGCCCGTGTATGCGCCCTTATCGTGCTCGGATACATCCTGAGCACCGCAGATTATCTTTGCCTCCTTGCCGTACTTGAGCATGGAGCAGATGTTGACTGCGGGAACGCACAAAACCGTGTCACAGCTTCTTGTCTTGGGAAGATAGGTTTTAAGCTCATCAACAAAGGGCTTTACATCGCTTGCAAGCATATTCATCTTCCAGTTGCCTGCGATGATTGTTTTTCTGTACTTAGTATTCATATTACTGCCTCCGAATATTACTTATCCTGCAGGCAGGCAACACCGGGAAGCTCGAGTCCCTCAAGGAATTCGAGAGATGCACCGCCGCCTGTGGAAATGTGTGTCATCTTATCAGCATAGCCGAGCTTTTCGACTGCCGCGGCTGAGTCACCGCCGCCGACTATTGTGATTGCGCCCGACTGTGCAAGCGCTTCTGCCATTGCCTTTGTGCCCTTTGCAAAAGCGTCGAATTCAAATACGCCCATGGGACCGTTCCAGACCACTGTCTCTGCGCTCTTGATTGCGTTTGAGAACAGCTCGATTGTCTTGGGGCCTATATCCATACCCATCCAGCCTGCGGAGATTTTGTCTGCGTCAACGACCTCGTACTTGCAGTCCGCCTTGAACTCGTCACCGATCGCGGTGTCAACGGGCAGGAGCAGTGCAACGCCGTTTTTCTTTGCCTTTTCAATCATTTCAAGAGCATAGTCAAGCTTGTCAGCCTCGAGCAGAGAGTTGCCTATCTCGTTGCCCATTGCCTTGATAAAGGTATAAGCCATGCCGCCGCCGATGATGATTGTATCAGCCTTTTCAAGCAGATTGTTGATAACGCCTATCTTGTCGGAAACCTTTGCGCCGCCGAGCACTGCAACAAAGGGACGCTTCGGGTCGTCAAGTGCCTTGCCCATTACGGAAAGCTCCTTCTCAACGAGAAGTCCCGCATAGGCGGGCAGGAATGCCGCAACGCCCGCTGTGGATGCGTGTGCGCGGTGAACGGTGCCGAAGGCATCGGACACATAAAGCTCTGCCATAGATGCAAGCTCCTCGGCAAAGTCTGCGCCGTTTTTCTCCTCGCGGATGTCAAAGCGGAGGTTTTCAAGGAGCATAAGCTCGCCCGACTTCAATTCAGCCGCCTTTGCCTTTGCATCCTCACCGATTATGTCGTTTGCAAAAATGACTTTCTGACCGAGAAGCTCGGAAAGTCTTTCAGCTACGGGAGCAAGCGTAAGCTTGGTCTTCCACTCGCCCTTGGGCTTGCCGAGGTGCGAGCAAGCGATAACGGCGGCACCGTTATCAAGCAGGTACTTTATTGTGGGTATTGCGGCGACAATACGCTTATCCGAGGTGATTTTTCCCGTTTCCTTATCCTGAGGAACATTGAAATCACAGCGAAGCAGCACCTTTTTGCCGTTTACATCTGCGTCGAGAACACTCTTTTTGTTGTAATTCATGTTTTGCTCCCTTCTGTCGAACAATCGACATCTAAATATAACAGCCTGAAGGCTGATTTATACTTTATCCGCCATTGAGCCATAGCCCAAAAGCCCCTTGAAGCCCTGCTGACGCAGTGCCTCGTATGCAAGAATCGCGGCAGAGTTTGAAAGATTCAAGCTTCTCGCTTCTGAAATCATCGGTATTCTTATACAGCGGTCACTATATTTTTCTCTGAGCCATTCGGGAAGCCCCGCCGTTTCCTTGCCGAACATTATCGAAACATCCTCGCTTGAAAAATCCGCATCGGAATACGCCCTCGGTGCCTTTGTCGTTGCAAGCCACAGATTTGAGTCTCCGTTTTTCTCAAAGTACTCATCTATGTTTTCATATACGTTAATATCGACAAGCCACCAGTAATCAAGCCCTGAGCGTTTGACTGCCTTATCGGAAATATCAAAGCCGAGTGGCTTTATTAAATGCAGTCTTGCGCCCGTTGCGGCACAGGTGCGTGCAATCGCTCCCGTATTGTGCGGAATTTCGGGTTCAAGCAGAATTATGTTCAACATTATCTTTTCCCATTTAGTATTAAATTAACTGTTTGATAGTATTTTATCATATTTTTAACAAAAAAGATGCACTTTTTTTGCGTTTATTTATATTTGTTGCATTTTAGACAATTATTCTTTATAATCTAAGTTGTAAAGTGCTTAACAATGGTCAATCTGCACATTACACTTTCTCAAAACGAGGCAAATTTATGATTTGTAACGATTGTCCGCGGCATTGCGGACTTGAAAGGGACGAAAATGCGACGGGCGGAGTGTGCTCATCTCCGAGGCTTCCGCGCATCGCAAGAGCCGCCCCGCATTTCGGCGAGGAGCCGTGCATAAGCGGCGCACGAGGCTCGGGTACCGTGTTTTTCTCGGGCTGTAACCTGCGCTGTGTGTTCTGTCAAAACCGTGAGATAAGCCGCGGAAAGGTCGGCAAGACCGTCAGCGTTGAACGACTCGCCGATATTTTTCTCGAGCTTCGTGACACGGGCGTGCACAACATAAATCTTGTCACGGGCTCACACTACATTCCCGAAATTGCCGATGCGCTCGAGATAGCAAAGCTTGATATTCCCGTTGCCTTCAACACCTCGGGCTATGACAGTGTTTCAATGCTCAAAAGGCTTGAGGGGCTTGTGCAGATATATATGCCCGATATGAAGTATATGTCGTCCGAGGCGGCAAGACGATATTCTGCCGCGGGCGATTATCCCGAGATTGCGCAAGCCGCAATAAAGGAGATGTACCGTCAGACGGGCCCGTTTGTGCTCGATGAGGACGATATGCTCAGAAGCGGCGTGCTGATAAGACATCTCATTTTGCCCGAAAACGAGCAAAACAGCCGCGAGGTTATTGATTTTGTCGCAGATAATTTCCCGAGTGACGCGGTTTTGTTCTCGCTTATGAGTCAGTTCACCCCCATGCCGCATACCGAGCGTTATCCCGAGCTTCAAGGCAGGGTTTCCGTTGAGCTTAACGACAGACTATGCGAGTATATGGCGTATAAGGGAATTGAATACGGCTTCTGGCAGGAGCCCGATTCCGCGACTGATGAAATGATTCCCGATTTTGATTTAAGTGGAGTATAAATAGGAGGTTTATTATGAATTACAAGGAAATTCTCGCAAAAGCAAAAACAGAGGTAGGTCCCTACTGCAAGGCTTGTCCCGTTTGCAACGGTCTTGCCTGCGCAAACAACATGCCGGGTCCCGGCAGTAAAATCCCCGGCAACACTGCAGCACGCAACTATGAAAAGTGGCAGGATATTTTCGTAAACATGGACACTCTTTGCCCAAACGCCGAGGTTGACACCTCGTTTGAGCTGTTCGGAAAAGAATTTTCCGCGCCCGTGTTCATTGCGCCGCTCGGCGCACTCAGTATGCACTACGGCGACAAGCACAACGACATCAGCTACAACCGCATTCTCATTCCCGCCGCGGCAAGCTACGGCATTTGTGCGCTGACGGGTGACGGCGTTGACCCTGCTGTTATGCAGAATGCCGCAAAGGATATGGCGGATATAGGCGGCATGGGTATCCCCACGATAAAGCCGTGGAACAAGGAATTCGTTTTTGAAAAGCTCGACCTTCTCAACAGTCTCAACATCTTTGCCGTTGCAATGGATATTGACGGTGCAGGTCTCCCCTTCCTCAAGGCTATGAATCCCAATGCGGGCTCAAAATCCGTTGAGGAGATGCGCGAGATTATCTCCTATGCAAAGATGCCGTTTATCATTAAGGGCATCATGACTCCCGCGGGTGCTTTGAAAGCAATTGAGGCGGGTGCCGATGCAATAGTCGTTTCAAACCACGGCGGCAGAGTTCAGGGCAACACGCCCTCAACTGCCGAGGTCTTGCCCGAAATCGTCAAGGCCGTTGACGGCAAAATCAAGGTATTCGTCGATGGCGGTATTCGCTCGGGCGTTGACATTTTCAAGGCAATCGCACTCGGCGCCGATGCGGTTTTGATAGGTCGCCCCGTTGTGCCCTTTATCTACGCCGAGGGCGCCGAGGGATTCAAGGTGTATATGGACAAAATCGTCTCCGAGCTCAAGGGCACAATGACAATGTGCGGTACACCGACGCTTAAGGATATAACAAGCGATAACATCTGGATTTCTAAATAATAAAAATGAGAATCGGAAAACCGATTCTCATTTCAGCTTGTCAAAAAAGTCCCTCGGACTTTTTTGACTGCGCCGAAAAGCCGCCAAAAAATGCGCAGAGCTTTCCGCGCATTTTAGAAAAAGCCTCGAAAATGAGGCTTTTGTTGTCGGCGATCAAATTGAGGCGGGCCTTTGCCCCCTCAAGCTCCCCCGCTGTTTGCTGGTCTTTCCTGCCGACAGTTTAGTTTTTTGACAGTCTCAAATGAGAATCGGAAAACCGATTCTCATTTTTATTTCTTTTCGATTGTATATAGCAGACTGCCGAAGTCGCCGAGTAGGTGGAGCTTTTCATTATAGCCCGTGCCGAGAAACTGATTATTCAGCTTCATGCCTGCCATTAGCGATGCACCGTCTGCCTCATAGCACTCTGCGCCGTCGGGCATTGCATACAGCTTGTTTGCCGTGCGGAGAATAAATCCGTCGGGGTCAAGCTCAATCGGCATTACGTGCTTTACAAGACCGCCGAGAGTTTTTATGAAAATGCTCTGATTTTTACAGCGAACAGTGTACTGTGCCTTCCCGTCAAGTGCCTTAACGGGCAGCTCATCAAAGCCCTCGGAGGCGGTGCACAGAGTTTGAAAATGTCCGCAAATATGCTCGGAGCCGTCGGGCGCGGACGCCTGCCAATGCACCTTGTTTTCCTTGCGCTCGTCAAATCTGTAAAACTGCCCGAATTGCAGGGTTTTGCGGTGCTTTTTATAAAACTCTATCTGCTGTTTTACCTCATTAAGCTCAACGCGGCTGAGATATTTTAAGTCGAGCTCATAGCCCAAAAGCCCGAATGCGGCAACATTGAAGCGCGTTGAAAGCGGCGTTAAACGCAGGGTCTGCTGATGCGGTGCCGCCGAGACATGGGCACCCATAGTTGACTGCGGGTACAGATAGCTCAGCCCGCCTTGAATTGACAGGCGTTCAATCGGGTCTGTGTCGTCCGATGACCATATCTGCGGACTGTAGCACAGCATACCGAGGTCGAAGCGATTGCCGCCCGACGAACAGCTTTCGAGCAGAATATGCGGGCGTGGCTTGAAAATTCTGCCGAGCACCTCATACAGCCCCAATATATATCTGTGGGCAAATTCGCCCTGATTTTTAAGGCTCGGTGAATAGGCGTCGGATATATGGCGGTTCATATCCCATTTGACATAGCTTATCTTCGCGCTGTCGAGTATTCCGCCGACGCTGTTTACTATGTAGTCGCGTACCTCGCTTCGGGTTAGGTCAAGCAGAAGCTGATTTCTGCCTAAGCAGGGCTCACCGGCGGGCGGTTTTATCGCCCAGTCGGGATGCTCGCGGTACAGCGCGGAATCGACATTCACGCTCTCGGGCTCAAACCACAGTCCGAAGCGCATACCCATATCCTCAATGCTCTGTGCAAATGCTCCGAGGCCGCCCGGCAGCTTCCTCAGATTAACATTGTAGTCACCCAGCCCTGCCGTATCGGAATTGCGGTCACCAAACCAACCGTCGTCAAGGACGAAAAGCTCCACGCCCAAGCTTTTTGCTTTGCGTGCCAGTTTCAGGAGCTTTCCGCGGGTGAACTTAAAAAAACAGGCTTCCCAGTTGTTTATGAGCACGGGGCGCTCGATGTTTTTCCAATCTCCGCGCACAATGCTGTTATTGACAAATGTGTGGAAATTTCGGCTTAAGCCGTTGAAGCCCTTGTCCGAGAAGCTCAGCACCGCCTCGGGTGCTTCAAAGCACTCTCCACTGTGAACAGTCCAGTCAAAGCAATAGGGATTTATGCCGAGCTGAACACGCACAAGGTCGTGATTGGACTTTTCAACCGCACCGAAATGATTGCCACTATAAACAAGATTAAAGCCCCATGCTCTGCCGTAATCCTCGCAGGTGTGCTTTTCCGAGAGGATAAAGCCCGCGTTATGGCGGTTTGAGGACGCTCCCGTTGTGGACGAATTAACATACATTCCGTACTCAACGGGGCGGATATTGTGGTGCGTTTCCTTAATCCAGCCGCCGTCAAAGGTGTGCATATTAAAGCCGACATCTGCCATATCAACCGACATACTCATAAATCTGCGCAGGGATATATCCTCAGTGCACATATTTTTCAATACGCTTCTGCGGGTAATGACATCGGACTTCTCGAAAACGGTGTAGTAAAGCATAAGCTTTACATCATGCGTTTTCTCCCGCATTGTTATTATGAGCGTCTGCGCCTCGTTTTCGTCATCGTAGGCAGTCGGCAGTGACTTCATCGGCGCACAGCCGCTTATTATCTCGTGCGACTCATACACAAAATCGCAGGCAAAGCTGCCGTCGGGCATTTTCATCTCGACGGGAGTTTGACGGTAATCTCCGCTTCCGACTCCCGACCATTCAAGGCAGAGGCTGTCAAGGCAGTAATTATCGTCGCTTTTGTCGTACATTACGCTCGAGCCGAGCTGAATGTCATGCTTTACGGCGAGCATCTCGGCGTTGACATTATCAAGTCGTCTGCCGAAGTGAATATGCTCCAAATGACCGAATTTCGTTATTCTGAATATGTAGCTTACTGCATCGGTGTTCAAGGAGAACACGCCTGCATCAAAAGAAATACTCATAGCCTCACCTCGTTTTCAGCATAACACAGTAATAGGCAAGTTACAAGTCGCAATCATCCCGACTTCCCGAGCGTGTGTTTTTGCGTTTGCGGAAAATTGATACTGTATTTCCGAGCAAAAGCGATATTATTACGACTAAAGCTATCATATAATTTCACCCCGTCTATATTTTGCCGCACAAAAACGCAAAAAATCCGTCAGGGCATTGCCATTTGAAGGCATAATATGATAAAATTAAATTTACTTTGAATTCGAGGTACAGCAAATGATTACAGTAAATGACCTTTCCATAAACTTTGCGGGAAATATTCTTTTCTCCCGCGTTGACCTGCAATTCACCGCGGGCAACTGCTACGGAATTATCGGTGCTAACGGTGCGGGCAAGTCAACATTTATAAAAATTCTCTCGGGTGAGCTTGAGCCCTCGACGGGTGCTGTTAACATCGCGCCGAAAAAGCGCATGAGCGTACTGAAGCAGAATCAGAATATGTACGATGAATACAGCGTCATGGACACTGTCATTATGGGCAACGAGCGTCTTTATGAATGCGGCAAGGAGAAGGACGCTATTTACGACAAGCCCGATTTTACAGACGAGGACGGTCTGCGTGCCGCAGTGCTCGAGGAGGAATTTGCCGAGCTCGGGGGCTGGGAGGCTGAGTCCGATGCGAGCCGTATTTTGCAGGGCTTGGGCGTATCCCCCGCTTTCCATGAAACGCTTATGCGCGACATGGACCCGAGAATGAAGGTTAAGGTTCTGCTTGCGCAGGCACTGTTCGGCGCACCCGACATCATCCTGCTTGACGAGCCGACAAATAACCTTGACCTTGCAAGCGTTGTATGGCTTGAGGATTTTCTCATGGACTACGAGGGTACCGTGCTCGTAGTATCGCATGACCGCTACTTCCTCAACAATGTCTGCACGCACATTGTCGATATTGACTACGGCAAGATTAAAATGTATGTCGGCAACTACGACTTCTGGTATGAATCAAGCCAGCTTATGCAAAAGCTTATAAAGGACCAGAACAAGAAGGCTGAGCAGAAAATTGCAGAGCTCCAAGGCTTCATTGCCCGCTTTTCGGCGAACAAGTCCAAATCCCGTCAGGCGACAAGCCGCAGAAAACTGCTCGACAAGCTGACCGTTGAGGAGCTTCCCGCCTCGGGCAGACGCTATCCGTGGGTCGGCTTCAAGGCAGACCGTGAGCCCGGCAAGGACAGACTGTTCGTTACTGAGCTCAGCAAGACCGTTGACGGCGTAAAGCTTCTCAATAACATAAGCTTTATTGTCGGCAAGGAGGACAAAATTGCAATAATCGGCAAAAATGAGCTTGCCGTTACCATGCTGTTCAAAATCCTCATGGGTGAGGAGGAGCCCGACAGCGGCTCTGTAAAATGGGGCGCATCCACCACTCAGGCGTACTTCCCCAAGGACCACAACAGCTACTTTGAAAACTGCGACTATGACCTCATGGACTGGATGCGTCAGTTCAGCGAGGACAAGCGCGAAAGCTATCTGCGCACCTTCCTCGGCAGAATGCTCTTCTCGGGCGACGATGTATATAAGGCTGTCAAGGTGCTGTCGGGCGGTGAAAAGGTGCGCTGTATGATAAGCAAAATGATGCTGTCGGGCGCAAATGTTCTGCTGTTTGACCAGCCGACAAACCACCTCGACCTTGAAAGCATCGCGGCTTTGAATAACGGCATGGAGGCATTCAAGTACAATATAATCTTCTCAAGCCACGACCATCAGCTTACACAGACCGTTGCAAACCGCATTATTGAGATTACAGACGACGGTATTATTGACCGCATCTGCTCATTCGATGAATACATGAATCTAACGGGCATGGAGCTCGAAACAAGATAAAAAATAACCGTCAACTCAATGA
>DCHB01000013.1:902-6905 GCA_002314685.1 Clostridiales bacterium UBA1763 | reverse complement strand
TACTTCTGGCGATTGCCGCCGCCCTTATGGCGAACGGTGATGCGGCCGTAGCTGTTACGACCGGAATTCTTCTTGAGGACCTCAGTCAGGTTCTTCTCGGGCTTTGCGTGCTTATCAACGCCGTCAAAGCCGGAAACGGTCATCTGTCTGCGGGCCGGAGTAGTAGGTCTGTAAGTTTTAATAGACATTCTTATTCCTCCCCTTATACCATGCCTTCGAACAGCTCAATGTTCTTGGAGTCTTCACTGAGCTTTACGATTGCCTTTTTCCAAGAGGCGGTTTTGCCCTTCGGGTATGCGCCTGTGCGCTTTTCCTTGCCGTTAACATTCAGGGTGTTGACCTTGATAACTGTTACGCCGAAGATTTCTTCGATTGCCTTCTTGATTTCGACCTTGTTTGCGTCCTTTGCGACCTCAAAAGCGTACTTCTTGATGTCCAGGTCTTCCATGGACTGCTCGGTGATGATGGGGCGAATGACGATATCATAAGCGGACTTCATCATGCGTACACCTCCTCAATCTTTGCAAGTGCTGCCTTGGAGACAACGAGCTTGCGGTTGTTAAGAATCATGTAGGGGCTGAGGATGCTTGCGATAGTGGTGGTGACGCCTGCGATGTTGCGTGCAGACTTTACTACCTTCTCGTCAACACTCTCGGTGACAACAAGTGCCTTGCCGGAAACATTGATATTCTTAAGGAATGCTGCGAATACGGAAGTCTTGATCTCTTCGACCTTGATGTCGTCGATAACAATGATTGCTTCCTCTGCTGCCTTTGCAGACAGTGCGCTCTTGAGAGCGAGGCGCTTCACCTTCTTGTTGAGGGTGTAGCTGTAATCACGGGGCTTGGGAGCAAATGCTACGCCGCCGTGGGTCCATACGGGAGAACCCTTGTAGCCTGCGCGTGCGCGTCCTGTGCCCTTCTGGCGCCAGGGCTTAGCGGTTGTATAGGAAACCTCGCCCTTGGTGAGTGCGCTCTGGGTACCCTGACGGCAGTTTGCCAGGTGGTTCTTAACGGAATCATGCAGAACAGACTTGTTCGGCTCAATGCCGAAGATTGCATCGGAGAGCTCGATCTCGCCGACCTTTTCGCCTGCCATGTTGTAAACATTAGTAATAGGCATTTATAAAACTCTCCTTTCCTTACTTGTTTCTTGCGGAAGCCTTCTGCGGGTTGACACGAGCAGATGCCTTCTGCGGGTTGAGGCTGATGCCTGCGCCCTCGCCCTTCTTGACAGGAGCCTTTTTGACTGTGCTCTTTACATAGACAAGACCGCCCTTGGGACCGGGGATTGCGCCGCGAATAACTATCATATTGAGTTCGGGGTCAACCTTGACAACGTCGAGGTTCTGAACAGTGACCTGCTCAACACCCATGTGACCTGCACCGATCTTGCCCTTGAAGATGCGGCTGGGGTCAGTGCTTGAGCCCATGGAGCCTGCGTGACGGTGAACGGGACCGCCGCCGTGAGTGGTGGGGGTGCGCTGTGCGCCGTGGCGCTTGATAACGCCTGCGTAGCCGTGGCCCTTGCTGGTACCGGTGACATCGACCTTGTCGCCTTCTGCGAAGGTGTCGGCCTTGATAACGTCGCCGATGTTGATTTCTGCTGAGTTCTCAAGCTTGAACTCCTTGAGATACTTCATCATGCCGACGCCTGCCTTCTTGAGATGGCCTGCTTCGGGCTTGGAGATGTGCTTTTCTGCTACTTCTTCGTAGCCGAGCTGGACTGCGTCATAGCCTTCCTTTTCAACGCTCATCTTTGCAGTGACAACACAGGGACCTGCTTCGATGACGGTTACAGGAATGACCTTGCCCATTTCGTCGAAGATCTGCGTCATGCCGACCTTCTTGCCGATAATGGCTTTCTTCATTATTATTTCCTCCTTCGGTTATTGGTTGCCTCGCTTAGGCTTTGCCCAGAGGCTGGCAACTTAACCCGTCCGTATTCGCAAGCTACGGACTATGGGTTGTTGATAAATGTGTGTGGGTGGGTTAATGCGCGAATATTAAATAAGGTATGTGCTGTGCCCTCAGAGCTTGATTTCGATTTCAACACCTGCAGGAAGCTCGAGAGACATAAGAGCCTCAACGGTCTTCTGGGTGGGTGCCATAACGTCGATCAAACGCTTATGAGTGCGGCGCTCAAACTGCTCACGGCTGTCCTTGTACTTATGAACAGCGCGCAGAATGGTGACGACCTCGGTCTTGGTGGGCAGGGGGATGGGGCCGGAAACCTTTGCATCGGTACGCTTTGCTGCTTCGACGATAGTCTCTGCTGCCTTGTCGATGAGCTGATGGTCATAGGCCTTGAGGCGAATGCGGATCATGTTCTTGTTGCTTGCCATTGTTTTTTCTCCTTTAATTCGTACAGTTTGTTTGACAGCATTGGGTACTGTCAGCTTGTCCGTACGGATGAAGCATATTTTGCACACTCAACCGTGCGTATCAGACTCTGTCCGAAAAACAAACCGGCTTTCTGAGCCGGTCTGATACCGTACAGACGATATACGCCATGTGCAGTACGCTTCAGCCGCCCGATTACGTGCCCTTAGGCACCGGACATACTCCACGGAAGTTACCTCGAAACCGAGCAATCTCCCGCTTCATCGCATAATACGCCCGTCAGCAACGCACAGGCGCCTTATTAGAATAGCAAAGAACACTCCCCATGTCAAGAGTGTTCTTTGTATTTTTTGTAGAAATTTTCAATTATTTTTTGTGAAAAGTGCAAAAAGTTCGGTATCAAAGCAGTAACATCTACCCCGAGCCTATACATTATATTATATATTGCGAATTTCCGCCTCAATTTCATCGGCAAGCTTCAGCAGCTCAGCCGCACGCAGGCAGAGGTGCTCCCCCGCCTCGGTCAGTCCGAGCACGCGGTTATTGCGCTCAAGCAAGCTCACTCCGAGCTCGTTTTCAAGTGCCGACACCGACCTCGATACGGTTGAGTGGCTGACAAACAGGCTGTTTGCCGCCTTTGTAAAGCTTTTCTCCTCCGCAACGGCGAGGAAAATTCTCAGCTGTTCAAGCTCCATATCAGAAATCGAAGGTGTGAGGCAAAAGCTCACGCAGGCGGTAGCTGACATACCGTCCGTCGGCGCGGGAGGCGAGCACCTCTATATCGCCGTTTTTGTCAAACTCGGCCAAAAACTGTCGGCACGCACCGCAGGGCAGGCAATAGCCCTCGCTCTCAGCATAAATTGCTATACGCAAAAACTCGCTGAAACCCTCGCTTACCGCCTTGACACAGGCTGTGCGCTCTGCGCAGATTGTACTGCCGAGCGCGGCATTTTCGACGTTGCATCCCGTGAACACCTTTCCGCCCTTACATTCAAGCGCGGCGCCGACGGCAAATTTTGAATACGGCACGTAGGCTTTTGACGAGGCTTCTCTCGCCATGGTCAACAGCTGTTTATCTGTCATCTTATCCACTCCGTTCTGCCGCGTCAATGCGGCGGTTTATTCGGGCTTTTCACTGACCTGAGCCGTCGGCTCAGTTGTAGTTTCTGCTGTGGGTGTCGGCGTCGGTGTTGCCTCGGGTGTCGGTGTCGCCTCGACCTCGGCAAAGGTTATCTTCCAATTCTGAATATTGCAAAGGGGGTTGTTCTCGTTTGCCTTTATTCCCTCGATAACGCCGCGGTGGGTTATCATCTGATGCTTTTCAAAGCACAATGGGATTATATACGCCTTGTTTGCAATCTGTGCGCACATATTCGCGCAGGCAGTTTTTCTGTCCTCCTCGGACTGTGCGGCAAGATAGGCGGAGATAAGCTCGTTGAGTGTCGGGTCATTTACGCCCGCATAGTTGAGCTTCGTCCCCTCGTTAAACAGGAAGGACAGGTCAAAATCGGGATTTAGTCGTACCTCGGCATAGTAGAGGTCAAAGTTCTGCGCCTCGAGATTTTCAATATACTCATCCCATGCAAGCTCGCGCACGGTCACCCGTATGCCTATCTTCTCCATATCCTCGGCAAACTGATGCGCGACATTGGTTTTGATACTGCTTGCACTGCAAACGACAAAGTCAAGGTCAATCTCCTGAATTTCACTGCCGTTTTTAATCTCAAGCATGCCGTCCTTATCGTAGTCCTTGAGTCCCATATCGGTCAGTGTTTTCTGCACCTGCTTCATATTGTACTGGAACTGACTTGCGTATGAGCCGCTGTAATAGCTGCAGGCAGGGCTAATCGGCAGAGCTGCCGCGAGTGCAAAGCCCGAAAACTGCTCAACAAGCTCGTCGCGGTCAAAGGCATAGTTCAGCGCAAAGCGCAGTGCCTCATAGCGAAACTCCGAGCCGTTAATATTGAGCCCTATATAGTGCATATTCGCCGTGTTGAGTCCTCTTATCTCGTTTGCACTGCCGTAGCCGAGATTAGTCGGTGCGCTCGGGTCGTTCATGACTATATCGAGCAGTGAGTCCTCGTATGCGGATATGGTGGAGTCAACCGTGGTGTACTCCTTGAGATAGATTACATCAAGCGGAAGTGTTGCCGCGTCCTTGTATTTTTCAAACTTGACAAGACTCTTATGGTCCTTCGCGTATGTATAAGGTCCCGTACCGTCGGGGTACTTGTCGCCGTTAGAGCCGTTTTTTATAACGGGAACTGCAAGCAGCTTCGGCAGTAGCATATTAGGCTTGCTCAGTGTGAGGTTGAGCGTTTTCTCATCGTTTGCCGAACAGCCGATTATGCAGTAAAGCCGCTTTGCGTAACGCTCGGAGTTCATGGCGCAGGTTATGGAATACGCGACATCGCGTGCCGTCATCTGTTCACCGCTGTGGAAGCGGCGGGAGGTGTCAACCGTTATTACCCAATGTGTGCCGTCGTCGGTGGTTTTCCACTCGGTTGCAACATTCGGCTGTACCTCAAAATTATTGTCAAGCTCGACTATGTTCTCATACACGAGATTGCACACGAGCTGATTGTTTGTATTTGTCGCCTTGAGGGGATTCATGCTGTAATCGGAGCTGTAATTGAGGGTGAAAACATCGTCCGCCGCAACGGAGGTGTTGACCTCCTTGCCCGCACTGCCGCCTCTTATTACATCCTCGTCCTCATCACTGCCGCAGGCGGTGAACGATGCAAGTGAAAGCACCGCAAGCAGCATCGCCGTTATTCTCTTTGCTTTTGTTGCCATAGTCTATCCTTTCACTCAAGCACGATTGCCGCCGCCATACTGCCGCGGATGCCCTTTGTGCCGCGATGGGACCAGTATTTGTCCTGCATACACATCGTGCACTCGCAGGACACGTCAATATTTTCGCGTTTAAGTCCGAGCTGAAGCAGTCTGCGCTCGTTTGCTCCGCGCAGGTCAACGTGCGTTTTGCCGTTTGGCTTTTTCTCGAGCAAATCCTCGGCATCGCCGCCGAGATAGCGTCTTACCGCCTCGGGCACATCGTCGTCGCACTCAAAGCAGCACTTGCCGATTGATGCGCCGATTGCCGCGTGAATGTTCTCGGGCTTCGCGCCTAATTCAATCATTTTGCCTACTGCAACGCCGAGAATATCCGCAACGGAGCTTTTCCAGCCGCAGTGCACGGCGGCAATTACCTCCGCAACGGGGTCATGCATCAAAACAGGCACGCAGTCGGCTATGTAAATCATAAGCGGGAGATTTTTCTCCGCCGTCACAAGCCCGTCCGCCGAGTACGGCACGGGCGTGCCGAGTGTGTGGCGGTCAGCATCCGAGGCGTTTAACACCGTGGCCTCGTGCACCTGCCTTGTGACGACAAAATCATCGGCACCGCAGGACATAATTTCACCCGCGAGGCGGTAATTTTCGCGCACGCACTGCGGGTCGTCTCCGCGGTTTTCGCCGAAATTCCACGACGCGCAAGCGCCCGTGCTCACGCCGCCGTAGCGGGTAGTGAATATGTGACGGGCGGACAGCTTGTCGCTTGTCATGTATATGCAGTTTTCAAATTTCTGTTCTTTGAACATCTGTGCTCCTTGTGTGAAAATGCTGTTGTTTACCCACGCGCGAGGCGACGGGTGTACTGAGG
>DCHB01000013.1:450-775 GCA_002314685.1 Clostridiales bacterium UBA1763 | reverse complement strand
TGTACTGAGGGTACATCCGAGCCGAAGCAACGCCGCGGCAAGGCAAAAAGACCGCTCAGGAGTTTTTGCCGCAACATTCCTTGTATTTTAAGCGTCTCGAGCCGTCGGGCTTCATCTTGCCGCAGGGGCAGGGGTCATTACGCCCGGGGCGGGGTGCCTTCTTGACGGGCTTTTTCTTCTGTACCTCGCCGCCGACATTAGCCGCGGCATTTTTCGCAACTGCCTTACGCTCTATGGTCTGCTCCTTGCGGATGCGGATTGTATAGATACGGCGGACGGTCTCCTCGCGGATGCCGTTAATCATGGCCTCGAACATATCGAAGCC
>DCHB01000013.1:0-365 GCA_002314685.1 Clostridiales bacterium UBA1763 | reverse complement strand
CGTCGATGTGGTCCATCCAGTATTCATCGACGACGCGGAGCATTACAACGCGCTCAAGCTCACGCATGACGGGCACGCCGTTCGGGTCAACGCCGAAGCCTTTTTCGCGCTCGGCATATACCTTCTGTGCGGCATCGAAAACAGCGTCTGTAATATTATCCGCATTTGCCTTGCCGCCGAGGGTGTCCATTGTGACCGCGCCGCGGTGCAGGAAGTATTTTTCAAAGGGTGCGCAGACCTCGTTCAGATGCTCCTGATTTTCGGCAGCGCCGCCTGCGAGGGCATCGCTGACCGTGGTCTGAATGAAGTCGTGCACCATCTTGCTTATCGACTCGCGCAGATCCTCGCCGTCAAGCACCTTGCGG
>DCHB01000027.1 GCA_002314685.1 Clostridiales bacterium UBA1763 | reverse complement strand
CTGCGGACGCAAACTCTGCGAGGCTGTTGTGCCCGAACACTTTTTCTATTGCGGAAGATTTAAGAAAAGAGAAGAGATATGAATTATACAGAAGTAATAATCGAAACGCCCGAAAGCGAAATTGACGCCGTCTGCGATAAGCTGATAAACCTCGGCTTTGACGGCTTTGTTATAGAAAACGAGTCTGATTTCAGACAGTTTCTTGAAAACAACAGACAGTACTGGGACTATGTTGACGAAAGCTTAGAGCAAAAGTACGCGGGGCTTTCGAGAGTCAAGTGCTATGTCGAGGATAACGCCGAGGGCGCGGCACAGCTCGCAAAAATCAAAGCCGCGGGCTTTACACCNNTATGTATCCTAATTATGAAATCAATTCCGCTCTTGTAAATGATGAAGATTGGGAAAACAACTGGAAGCAGTACTATAAGCCGCTTGAGATAGGCGACAGACTGATTGTCGTGCCCGAATGGGAGCAGTGCGAGGACAGCGGCAGAGTCGCGCTGAGGCTTGACCCGGGGCTTATGTTCGGCACGGGCAGTCATGCTACAACCCGTATGTGCCTTGAGAGACTGCAATGCTGTAACATTGAGGGCAAAAGGGCACTCGACCTCGGATGCGGAAGCGGCATCCTCGGCATAGGCGCACTGCTGCTCGGCGGCTTGAGCTGTGTCGGCTGTGACATTGACCCGAAGGCACCCGATGTCGTTATGGACAATGCCGCGCTAAACGGCATAGGCGGCGACAGACTTGAGGTGCTCGCGGGCGATATAATAGGCGATGCCTCGCTGAGAAAAAGCCTCGGCACGGGCTATGATATAGTTCTTGCGAACATAGTGTCGGATGTAATTATTCCACTTGCCCCGCTTGTGCGCGGCTTCATGGCAGAGGGCGCGGTGTTCATAACATCGGGCATAATCGACGGCAGAGAGGACGAGGTCGAGGCGGCACTGAAAAATGCGGGCTTTATAATAACAGAGCATCTTCACGAGGAAGAATGGCACTGCTTTGAGTGCAGATAAAAAGACGGTACAAAAGTACCGTCTTTTTTAATCTAAATCAATTGAGTCAACGAGCTTTACGCTGACCTCAAAGGTCTTGCCGTCGCGCCATATTGTGAAGCTTATGCTTTCGCCGACGCTGAGTGATTCCTTTGCATCGGAAACATCGGAGGTCTTTGTTACCGCCTCACCGTTTACCTCGGTTATTATATCGCCCTTCTTGATGCCCTGCTTTTCGGCATCGGAGTTTTTGCGGACTTCGGCGACATACAGTCCCGTCGGTATCTCGTAGTAGCTTGCGATATCCTCGGGCACGGGGCCTACCGTTATGCCGATAGCCGCCCTGCCGTAAACTGCACCGTGATTCATAAGGTCGATTACAATGGCCCTGAGTGTGTTGGAGGGAATTGCAAAGCCTATACCCTCAACGGTTGAATAGCTCGAGACCATTTTCATATTCGTAATGCCGATAACCTCGCCGCGGTCGTTTATAAGCGGACCGCCCGAGTTGCCCTCGTTTATCGAGGTGTCGGTCTGCAAAAGCGTCATTTCCGAGCCGTTGTAGCTCACCGCACGGCTTGCCGCCGAGATAATGCCGCTTGTTATTGTAAGGCTGTAATCGGGGCTGAGGGGATTGCCGATTGCGCAAACGCTGTCGCCCGTGCAAACCGTGTCGGAATTAGCAAAGCTTGCCGCGGTCAGTCCCGAAGCGTCAATCTTCAAAATCGCAACGTCAGACTGTGCGTCCGCGCCGACAAGCTCGGCATCGTAAACCGTGCCGTCATAAAGCTGTACGGTAGCGCTTTCACCGCCGTCTATTACATGGGTGTTTGTGAGAATATAGCCATTGGAGGACACGATTATGCCGCTTCCCCAGCCGTATGAGCCCTTCTCCTTGTCGGTGAAGCACTTTATGCCGACAACGCTCGGCGAGCATTTTTCGAAAATCTCGTCAAAGCCCAAAACCTCATCGGACGAGGTGAAATTGAGTATCAGCTTGCCCCTCTCCTTGACGGTAGGGAGATTTATCTCGTCTGATTCTGAGGATTCAGAGGAATAGTAATCGTCAAAATATGCCTTCCAGCTGTTGGGCAGACTGCTGTCACCGTCGGAGCTGTCCACGCCGCCCTGATGCCATGCCGCCGCCGCGCCTGCGCCAATAATGCACACGCAAGCGACGAGCGCGATTATGCGTGTTTTGCGCCGTGCCTTGGGAAGCCTGCTCTTTTTCGGAGGCTCGGGCTGATAATTATTCTGATTGCCGTCGTAATTAGGTGAATACCAATTGCTGTCGTACCAGCTCATTTTTTCCTTCTTTCCGTCAACTGCCGCCGTTATTTAGCAGGCATAGCCATGGGCAGTGTGAACAAAAATTCCGTCACTCCGTCACGGCTTGTCACAACGATGTCCTCGCCGTGACTGTTGATGATTTTCTTAACGAGGAACAGACCGAGACCGACGCCGTCCTTGTCCATACTGCGTGAACGGTCGGACTTGTGGAAGCGGTCGAAGATATACGGGAGGTCTGCCTCGGGTATGGGCTCACCTACGTTTTTAATGGAAACATAGGCCTTGCCGCCGCGCTTAAACAGCCTTATTTTTATTGTGCTGCCGACTGCGGCAAACTTAACCGCATTGTCGGTGAGATTGTAAAGCACCTGCGTGATTGAATCGCGTTCGGCAAATACAATCATCGGGTCCTCGGGAAGCTGAGGGTCAACATCGAGATTTTTTGCGGTTGCGCGGCTTTCAAAGCTCAGAAGCGTCTGCAATAAGAGCTCGGACAAGTCAAACTTAACGCGCTTTGACTCGTCAACCGCCTTGCTCTCCGCCTGCGACAGGTCGAGCATATTGCGCGTGAGGCGTGACAGTCGTCTCGTCTCGTCGGCAATTTTGCGCAGATATTTTTCCTCCTGCTCACGGGGAATAGTGCCGTCAATTATACCGTCGGCAAAGCCCGCAATCGTGGTCATAGGCGTTCTTAGCTCGTGCGAGATGTTCGCAATAAGCTGTTGACGCTTAGAGTCGGATTTTTCGAGCGTGTCCGCCATGAGATTGAACGAGTCGAGCAGAGTGCCTATCTCATCGTCACGGTGTCCGTCGTTGTTTACCCTCACCGAGAAATCGCCGAGAGCAAATTTCCTCGCGGCAAGCGAAAGCTCGTCAAGCGGCTCAGCCATTTTCTTCGAGAAAAACAGCGACATGAGCATGGCGATGAGCATAACCGCAAGCGTAACCGCGAGAACAACAAGCAGGAAGGTACGCCATGCACTGAGCACGGAGGCATTATCCGAGGATACAAAAACATAGCCTATATGCGTATCGTCCGACATTATAGGCTTTGCGACAACAAGCCGCTGATCCTTGTAAAAACCGCCGAGCGAGCTCATACGGCTCATCTGCCCGTCGTTTTCGAGCGTGGTGATAACCGAGCTGTCGAGCACCTTGCCCAAATGCTCCGTGCAATACGGCACC
Source organism: Clostridiales bacterium UBA1763 (assembly GCA_002314685.1). Classification (GTDB taxonomy): domain Bacteria; phylum Bacillota; class Clostridia; order Oscillospirales; family Oscillospiraceae; genus F23-B02. The sequence continues at coordinate 18,659 of DCHB01000027.1, read as the reverse complement.
AAATCCGAGCAGGACAGCACGAAGCCGCTGTTATCGCAGATGAAAATGTGCGATTTTGTGCTGTTCGCAATAGGGCTTATAGTCATGCGCAGACTCCACGAGGCGAGTGACTCCTCACGGCTGAGTGCGGAGGCGGCACGCACAACCTCGTCGGCGCTTGCGCTCATGCTGTCGAGCGTGTTCTCGGTCAGGTATCTTCTTCCGAGGAAGAAAAACGCAGAGCCTATTATCAGAAAACAGCTCAGCACCAATGCGGCGGTTGCAAGGAAGTTTCTGAAATAAATACTTTTCATTTAGCGAGCAGCTTCAAACTTATAGCCTACGCCCCATACAGTCTGCAGGGACCACTGCGTGGAGACACCCTCAAGCTTTTCGCGCAGACGCTTGATGTGGACATCGACAGTTCTCGAATCGCCGAAATAGTCAAAGCCCCAAACCTCGTCAAGAAGCTGATTTCTCGTGAAAACGATGTTGGGTGATGCGGCGAGGTGGTACAGAAGCTCCATTTCTTTAGGCGGAGTGTCAACCTTAACGCCGTTGACTAAAAGCTCGTAGGAATCGAGATTTACAACGAGCTTGTCGTAAACGAGCTTTTTCTCCTTGGGAGCATCCTCTGCCTCTGTGCGGCGCATAACCGCATGGATGCGGGCAAGAAGCTCCTTGACCTCAAAGGGCTTGGTGACATAGTCGTCGGCACCCGAATCGAGTCCCGTGACCTTGTCGGAGGTCTCGCCCTTAGCGGTGAGCATGATAATGGGCACGGACGAGGTCTTGCGGATTTCGCGACAGACCTGAATACCGTCCATGACGGGCATCATGACATCGAGCAGTACGAGGTCGGGATTGAGCTCGTTGAACAGCATTATGCCTTTACCGCCGTCGTGCGCGATAGAGACCTCAAAGCCGTCCTTTTCAAGATAGAGCATCAACAGCTCTGCAATGTTGGCGTCGTCTTCAACAACAAGGGCTTTTTTATTCATATTATTTCCCCCTTGGGTAGTATTTGATACAATTATATAGGCAATTCAATTATACATCAAGCAAAAGCGCAAAAGTGAATAAAATGTTAAACTATTTACCGTTTACATTTGTGTCACAATAATATATTATCTTAGCATAACCCTTTGGAATAAAACCAAAGGCTGATAAAAGGAGTTTTGAAAATGAACGAAAAATTTGACCTGTGTGTACCCTGCCTGCTCGGGCTTGAGGGACCCATTGCCGATGAGCTGAAAAGAATGAAGCTTGACGGTGTTAAAAGTGAAAACGGCAGAGTATATTTTACGGGCGGAGCCGAGGCAATCGCAAAGGCGAACATCAACCTGCGTATAGGCGAGAGAGTTTTAATCGAGCTCGGCAGATTTGAGGCAAGGACCTTCGACGAGCTGTTTGAGAAAACTAAGGCTCTGCCGTGGGAAATGCTCATCCCTCGCGATGCCGCCTTCCCCGTCAAGGGCTACAGCTTGAATTCAAAGCTGTTTTCCGTGTCCGACTGTCAGAAGATTATTAAAAAAGCAGTTGTCGAAAGACTCAAAAGCGTCTATGGCATACAGTGGTTTGACGAAACCGCGGAGACCTATCAGATACAGTTTTCCATTATGAAGGATGTAGCGTCTCTGTGTATAGACACCTCGGGTGCGGGGCTTCATAAGCGCGGCTACCGCCCTGCACACAATGCCGCACCGCTGAAGGAGACAATGGCGGCGGCAATGGTAACACTGTCGCGCTATCGCGGCAGAGAGGATTTCTGCGACCCGTTCTGCGGAAGCGGCACAATTCCCATAGAGGCGGCACTTATAGCCAAAAACAGAGCACCGGGCTTAAACCGCAGCTTCTCTGCAATGGAGTGGCGCAGTCTCGATAACAGCGTGTGGAACGAAGTCCGTGAGCAGGCTCGCGCGAGGGAGTTTAACGGCGATTACCGCATTATAGGCGCGGATATTGACCCGAATGCGCTGACAATCGCAAGAGAAAATGCCGAGCGCGCAGGTGTCGCGGATATAGTTAGATTTGAAAAAGCCGACGCAACAAAATTTGAGCGCAAAACCGAAAACGGAATAATAGTCACAAACCCGCCCTACGGCGAGCGCATTATGGAAAAGCAGGAGGCGGAGATGTTATACCGCGGCTTCGGCGAGGCGTGGAGCAAAACGGAAAACTGGAAGCTCTATCTTCTGTCGTCGCACACCGAGTTTGAACGCACCTTCGGCAAAACCGCAGACAAAAAACGCAAGCTGTATAACGGCATGATAAAATGCGACCTGTTTATGTACTTTTGATACATAATCAACACTTCGGAGCGTTTTTGAAAATTTGTGCAGAAAAAAATATAAATTTTGCTAAAAGTTTTCGCGTTTTGCTATTGCAAAATTTGAAATCTGTGCTATTATAATAATCGAATTAGCACTCGAGGCGAACGAGTGCTAATTCGATTAAAGTTTTTTTGTAAAAAATTTTGGAGGTAATATATATGAAGCTGAAGCCTTTGGCAGACAGAGTCGTACTCGTTCAGCGTGCGGCTGAGGAAAAAACACAAAGCGGCATTTTCCTGACCGCATCCGCACAGGAAAAGCCCGAGATTTATGAGGTCGTTGAGGTCGGACCCGGCGGCATCGTTGACGGCAACGAGGTCAAGATGGGGGTCGCGGTAGGCGACAAGGTGCTTGTAGGCAAGTACAGCGGAAGCAAGATAAAGCTTGATGATACCGATTACACAATCGTCCGTCAGAGCGACATTCTTGCAATAGTTGAGTAATTAAAAAGGAGCGAAAACACTATGGCAAAGCAGATTATTTTCGGCGAAGATGCACGCAAGGCAATAGAGCGCGGCGTAAATCAGCTGGCAGATACAGTTAAAATAACCCTCGGACCCAAGGGACGCAATGTTGTCCTTGACAAGAAGTTCGGCGCACCGCTTATCACCAACGACGGTGTTACAATCGCAAAGGAAATCGAGCTTGAGGACCCGTTTGAAAACATGGGTGCACAGCTTATTAAAGAGGTCTCCACCAAGACCAACGATGTAGCGGGCGACGGCACCACAAGTGCAACCGTGCTTGCTCAGGCAATGATCAACGAGGGACTTAAAAACCTCGCGGCAGGCGCAAATCCAATGACCATGAAGCGCGGCATCAACAAGGCAACCGAGGCGGCTGTCGAGGCAATCCGCGCAAACTCTCAGCCCGTATCGGGCTCGGGCGATATTGCCCGCGTCGGTGCAATTTCCTCGGGCGACGAGGTCATCGGCACCCTCATTGCAGAGGCAATGGAGAAGGTTTCTCAGAACGGCGTTATCACCATTGAGGAATCCAAGACCGCAGATACCTACAGCGAGGTCGTTGAGGGTATGCAGTTTGACCGCGGCTATCTGTCCCCCTACATGGCAACCGATACAGAGAAGATGGAGGCTGTCCTTGACGACGCTCTCATCCTCATTTCCGATAAGAAGGTCACAAACATTCAGGAAATCCTCCCCCTGCTTGAGCAGATAGTCAAGGCAGGCAGAAAGCTCCTTATCATAGCAGAGGACGTTGAGGGCGAGGCTCTTGCAACCATTATTCTCAACAAGCTCCGCGGCACCTTCACCTGTGTATGCGTCAAGGCTCCCGGCTTCGGCGACAGACGCAAGGAGATGCTTCAGGATATAGCAATTCTCACGGGCGCACAGGTCATCTCCGCAGACCTCGGCATGGAGCTTAAGGATGCCGACATCGCAATGCTCGGTCAGGCACGCCAGGTCAAGGTCACAAAGGAAAACACCGTTATCGTTGACGGCGCAGGTGCCGCAGAGGACATCAAGGCACGCATCGGTCAGATTTCCTCTCAGATTGAAACAACTACCTCCGAGTACGATAAGGAAAAGCTTCAGGAGCGTCTTGCAAAGCTCGCAGGCGGCGTTGCAGTCATCAAGGTCGGTGCCGCAACCGAGACCGAAATGAAGGAAAAGAAGCTTCGCATCGAGGATGCACTCAATGCGACCCGTGCGGCAGTCGAGGAAGGCATAGTCGCAGGCGGCGGCACGGCTTATGTTGCCGCATCCAAGGCGGCGGATAAGCTCGTTGCAGAGCTTGACGGTGACGAAAAGACGGGCGCGGCTATGATAGCAAAGGCACTCAAGGCACCCATAATGCAGATTGCCGCAAACGCAGGTCTTGAGGGTGCTGTAATCCTCGACAAGATATACAACAGCGAGGAAGCAAGCTTCGGCTATGACGCGGCAAAGGATGTTTACGGCAATATGCTCAAGATGGGCATAATAGACCCGACTAAGGTCTGCCGCAGCGCGCTTGAAAATGCGGCATCCGTCGCATCCATGGTGCTGACCACCGAAAGCCTCGTAACCGATATCCCCGAAAAGAATGTACCCGTTGCCGCACCCGCAGGCGACATGGGAATGTACTGATAAGAAACGAAAAACAGCTCAGAAAAATCTGAGCTGTTTTTTATTTCCAAAGTGTCGGGGGATAGGTGCCGTTGTTATGCAGGGCGGTGAGTGCCTCAACCGCGCCCGCCTTGTCCTCGTGATAGGTAAGACCGAACCAGCGGTCATGCGTTGAGAGAACGGAAATCTTGATTTTCCCCTCCGCCGTGAGTGCGTCCATCATAACGGGGAGGAGGCACTCGGCTGTTAAATTATCGGGTGCAATCGCCGTGAGGAAGCTTTCAAAATACTGCTCCATGACGGGCAGAATATCCTGATGATAGCCCCACAAATTCATGGATACAAGGGTGTCGGGCGCAAGCACGGGACCGTCCTCAGCTTCGGAGGTGTCTCTTATTGTGCCGTCGGGCATGAGCTTGATTTTGTATGTCTCCTTGACCTTGCCGAGATAGCCGTCCTTTTCGATGCACACACCTCTCGTCACCGTGCCGAAGGGACTGACGGTGTTTTTAAGGCGGTAAGCGACCATAGTAGCCTCGGAAGCGCCGTGCAGGTTTTCAAGCTGAGCCGACATTGTTTTCAGTGCCTCGGCACCGTAGTAGTCGTCGGCATTCATGACAGCGAAGGGTGAGCTTATATAATCCTTTGCGCAGAGCACCGCGTGCACTGTGCCGAAGGGCTTTGCTCTGTCCGAAAACTCGGGACGCAAAGCGGTAAAGCGGTCGGGGGTTTGCAGAGCGTATTCGATTTTTATGCCCGTGCTTTTTTCGATTTTATCGCCGAAAAGAGCCTTGACATCCTCAAGTATCTGCGGCTTTACGATAAGCACTATTTTGTTGAAGCCCGCAGATATTGCGTCATAAATCGCGTATTCCATTAAAATTTCGCCGTCGGGACCGAGATGCTCAATCTGCTTAATTCCGCCGTAGCGCGAGCCGAGTCCTGCCGCCATGACAACTAATGTCTTATCCATTATCTGTCTCCCTCCACGGTGTTTTTCTTTAGCATATTTCAAATGGTTAAAAAAGTCAAATCATTTTACGCTTTTTCTGCGATAGCTTGTTGTGCGGAAGAGCGTTTTTTCGTCGGCGGACCTGAGCCATGCGAGGTAGGTCTCGGGCCAATGCTGCATCAAAAGGGCTGAGCACGCACCGCGGTGATAGGTGTCAACGAGCAGATTTACAAGCTGTTCGTAATAGAAATCCTGCTCGCCGTGCGTGACCTTGGTTGCGGTGAGCTTTGCCGCATAGCGCAGAAAAATCCCGAGCCCCATTGAGATAAGCTCAGAGGCGGGCGTTTTATCACCCTGCCTGCGCTTTGCGGGCAGTCTGCCGATGCGCTGAACCTTTTCCAGAGCGTTTATGACATCCCACTTGTCTATGAGCTCGCATAAATCCTCGGCGAGCTCGTCGTTGCCGTCAAGCAGAAAGCTCAGGAAGGTTTTAGGCTCAAACTCACCGCCCGTAAAGCGGCTTTTCATGTAGTCCATTATTATGCCCTGATACCCGCCGCTTGCATATTTCTCGGGCGAAACGAGCAGGTCATCGAGGTAATCGAAAAGCAGGTCGAGGGCAATCTCCTGCTCGGCGGCGGGCTCGTACTTTATGCCCTCAACGCCGAGCTGTTCCGCAATTAAATCAAACTGCACCCGCATAGCTTCGAGCAGCTTTTCGTATTCAGCCGCGCCTCTGCGTGTCGTGCAGGGCAGGTACAGGTCAGTGCCGTAGCGCACAAAGCCCCATGCGGCAAGCGGCACGCGCGGCACGAGGTCAAGCTCGGATACTATGTTGAAAATATTATCGGTGAAGCAGGCGGCGCGGTCATAAACGGTCAGTGGCGCGGCGAAGGTATAGACGAAAATATCGTCCTTTGAAATGCTCCCCTCAAGGCTTAGACGCGCACCGAGAAGATTTGCAACGGCGGCACCGCGGCTGAAGCCCGTAATCCACAGCTTGAGGTGCTTTTTGTCGAGTCGGCGGCGGCTTATGTACTCGCACAGTGCGTCGTAAACCGAGTCTGCCGCAGATTTGAAGCCCGTAGCATAGTCGGGACAGTCCTCGTCAACAACGTGTACGTTGCTGACCCATTCGCCGCCGTAGCGGTGCGAGCGAATTGTGACGGCGATGAGATATTCGCCGCTATATAGCTTTTTCGCGCCGAAGGCATAGCCACAGCTATCCTCAACAGCGTCGGTTTTCTCAAACTTTTCAGTCTGCACCGAACGGTCGTCACAGCCGATTTCGTTAAACAGTGCTCGGATGTATTTGTCGCCGCCGACGGAGGCGGTGAATGCCGACATCGACATACCCAGCGACATTTCGGCAAGCTTGTGATTGTATGAGCAGGCGGAATTATCAAAAAATCCGTCTGTATAATAAAACGGCAGTGTTGCAATCTGACTTTTCCTGTCACCGCTTGATACAAGCAGACTGACGGGAATTTCGCCGCTGACGGGCTTGCCGTTGGTGCCGTCAAAATATAATTTCAGCTCGTTCATTATACCCTCCACTCAAATTTGTCTATTTAAGAAAATTATAGTATTTATTATAAAAACAGGCAAGTGTTTTTGTTTACAAGCGGCGAATTTGGTTGTAAAATGAAAGCAGAAAAATACAACTCGGGTGAGAGATATGAATAAGCTGAAAAAAATACTGACTATGCTTTTGTGCGTCGTAATGCTCGTGGGACTTGTGCCCTCAACGGCAATCGCGGCAAACACGACAAAGCTTATAGCGCTGACCTTTGACGACGGACCGAGCTCCGCAAACACGACAAGACTGCTCGACGGCTTGAAAAGCCGCGGCGCAAAGGTCACCTTCTTTATGACCGGTCAGGGTGCGAAAAACAACCCCGACATAGTCAAGCGCGCCTACAACGAGGGGCATCAGATATGCAGTCACACCTATGACCACTCTTTGCTGACAAGCCTCTCCGACTCGGAGATAAAGAGCAATCTCAGCAGGACGGATAAAATCCTCGATGCGGCGATAGGCTACGACCTTGAATATCAGCTCAGACCCCCCTACGGCGGCTACAGCGACAGAGTGCTGAACGCTGTCGGCGTGCCCTGCTACTATTGGTCGGTTGACACCCGCGACTGGGAAAGCCTGAACACAACTGCGGCATACAATATGTTTATTAAATATGCCCGCAACGGCTCGATAGTCCTTATGCACGATATTCACAGCACAACTATTCCCGCCGCCCTGCAAGCAATCGACACGCTTCAGGCGGAGGGCTATGAGTTTGTCACCCTAAACGAGCTTTTGGTACGCCGCGGCATCACCCCCACGGCGGGACAGATTTACTTTGACGCCTACCCGAGCTCAAAGGGCACGGGCAAGACAATAAGCGAGGCGACAATCAGCTATAAGGACACTGCAAGCGGCAAAAAGATTGTTATAAGCGGCGACAGCCGAGGCGAGGTTTACTACACTACCGACGGCAAGGACCCGACACCGTCACACGGGAAAAAATATACGGGTGCATTTACAGTCAAGGACGGCACGACAGTCAAGGCGATAAGCGTAATTTACTGGAACGGCTTTAAGTCGGATATTACGTCTAAAACGATAAAATACACAACGCTCAAAGCTCCGACAGTCAAGATAACTGACGGCAAGCTTCAGCTTACGGGCTTGACCGACGGCGGCACATATTACTACACCACAAACGGCAAGACTCCCACGACCTCATCGACGAAATACACGGGCGCCTTCACTCCCACGGCAGATACGGTTTACACCTTCAAGGGCGTTGCGGCGGGCTATAATCCGAGCGGCGTAAAGCAGGTCACATACGGAAGCTCGGGCAAGCTGTATTTAGACCTCAAGCCGAGCTATTGGTACTACAAGGATGTTGACCGCGCCGTCGGCGAGGGCATAATAAGCATTACAGCGGCAAAGGTCAAGGCGGAGCAGAACGTAACTCGCGCCGATACGGTTAAAATGCTATACAGCTTAGCGGGCAAGCCGAGTGTTGACGGGCTGACAACGGATTTTGCCGATGTCAGCGAGTACAGCGCGGCGTACAATGCCATAGTATGGGCACAGAATGAGGGCATAGTAATCGGCTGCGGAAACAATCTCTTCAAGCCTGACGAGAAAGTAAGCCGCGAGCAGATGTGCGCAATGCTGGCGAGATATTTACAGCTGTTCGGCACCGATATAAGCGCATTTGACAGCGAGGCAGTCAACGGCTTTGCAGATGCTGAGGACATTGAGCCGAGCATAGCGGATTGCTTGAATGCGGTCTGCGCACTCGGAATAGTCCGCGGCTATGAGGACAACACAATCCGCCCGAGAAGCAATATAACAAAGGCTGAGGCGGTAACGATGCTTATGCGCACCGAGGACATAACGGTAAAGCTTGAGCTTGACACATAAAAAATTCCCCCGACAAGGATTTTGTCGGGGGATATTTTTATTTTTCAGCTTCGGGCAGACAGTGCATCTGCGTCGTGCCGAGAACACGAAAGCCCTCAGCCATGCCCTTAAGACTGCGCAGACCGAAATCAAGGGCGCGAAGCTTGAGGTATATTTTAATAGCGTCGCCGCTTCCGTCTGCGAACTGACTTTTGTGGCAGTCGAATATTGCGCCTGATTGCGCCTTGAGATAGCCGCTTGTTTTAACAAAGCGGGTAGGCTTTGCCGTCATGTAATAGCACAGAGCGTTCACGGGTGCGGGGTCAGTACCGTAGCGACTCATTATGCCGCTGTACGGTGCAAAGCAGGCAATGCGTGATGCCGCCCTGCCGACATTGAGGTGGTCGGCGTGGCACTCACTCGTGACGCAGGGGTCGGGGGCAAAAACGGTGTCGGGCTTAAAATCGCCGACTGCACCTGCTATGCCCTCGATTAACTCAGCCTCGCTGTAAAAGCCGCTGTCGCACAGACCGAGAAAACGCACATCCGTAACGCCGAGTGCCTTTGCAGAGGCTATGCACTCAGCCTTGCGGATTTCGATAAGCTCCTCGGGCGGCACGGTCTCCGAGCCGTAGCGCCCGTCGGTGCAAATGAGAAAGCAGACGCTTTTGCCCATAGCCGCAAGCTTTGCCGCCGTAGCACCCGCACCGATTTCAATGTCGTCGGGGTGCGGACCTATAAACAGAAAGCGGCTGTTCTTTTCAATATCGGGCAGGGGAGCCGCCGCCCTCAATACAAGCCTTGTAATGCTCATGCCTTTGCCTTGCGAGCCGCAAGCTCATCACAGATACGGCTGTATTCATCCTCGTCAAGCTTGTAGTGCTTCTTGTAGAGGAAGTAGGATATGAGCATGAACACGCAGGGCACAACCGCCATGCAAATGAGCAGTGCAAGAATCTTGCCGTGCTCGATGTGGAATATAACAGCGGTGATTGCACTTGTCTTATCCAGCTCGGAGATCAGATTTCTCGCGCACTTATTTTCGAGGTCGGAAATCTGATTTGTGTACTTTGTAACGCCGAAGATTATGTAGGAAACGTTTGTAATGAGGACTACGAGTGCGGAGCCGAGCTTTGTGAGGAAGGGACGGAGGGAGGCGATAATTGCCTCGTCACGCTCGCCCGTGTTGTACTCGTTGTACTCAACGGTGTTTATAATGGAAATCATCATAACGAGATAGAAGCCGTACTGACCGAAGTTAGAGAGCATATAGCCCACTGTGACAACCCAGAACTTGAGCATGGTCTTTGCCATTAAAATACCCGCCGCGAGCATGATTACATAGCCGACAACGGCAACGGAAGCGAGAATTTTCATGAATTTCTTGCGGGGCACCTTGCGGGAAATCGTGGGATAGAAAATCATGAGCAGAGCCGTGACCGACATACCGACAATGGAAAACAGCGAGAACAGTCCGCCCTCGTAGCCGAAGTCGAAGTATATGTAGGTTGAGCCGAGACCGCCGACAATAAGTCCGTTGCCTATCTGCTGAAGCAGGAAAATGAGGCTTATCCACAGAAGCTGGTCGTTGCCCGTAATGGTTTTCCAAATCTTTTTGAAGCTTATGGGAGGCGCCTCGGTGTATTCGCGGTTTTCACGCACGCCGAAAATGGTGAAGCACAAAAACAGCGGGGCGATTATGCAGATTACGAGGGAGATAACGCCGTAAGCTGTCGTTGTACTGCCGCCGATTGCCTTTTCGCCGACTGTCAGCATGGGGATGAGCACGCTTGCGAGGGTGCTGCCCACACCCGCAAAGAGCGTTGCACGGGCGGTGAACTGATTGCGCGCGTCGGCATCGGAGGACAGCGCGGGCACCATGCCCCAATAGGAGATATCGTGCATGGTGTAGGTTATCGAATACATGAAATAGATAAGACCGAAAAACCACACGAAGCTCCAGCCCTGAAGGTCTGTGTTGAAGGCAAGATAAACGACGACGGAGGTCGAGAGAATGCCTATGACAAGCCACGGCTTGAACTTGCCCCACTTTGTGCGGGTGCGCTCGATTATATTACCCATAATCGGGTCGTTGAGCGCGTCGAAAATTCGCGCGGCGACGACGATTGCCGTAATTGCGCCGAACTGTGCGTTTGTGAGATTGCGCGTAAACAGCACGAAGGTCATAATACAGCTTGCGAACAGGTAATATACCATGTCGCGTCCGACCGTGCCGAGAGGGAACATTATCAGGTTTTTCTTTCTGATGTTCAGATCTTCCATATCAAAACTCCTGTAAGTTTTTATTACTATTTAATATTATCAGCTTTGCAAAATAAACGCAATACACATAGAAGTACGCCGAACAACTATTTTTCCGCGCATTTGTGGGTTTTGAACAAATCCGCGGTGCAATTTTATTAAAGATTTACAAAACTCCGTATTGCACAAAATGACAACATTCGCTAAAATATAAGCATCATTTATTTGGAGTGTGCGGATATGAAAGAGCTTTGCGAGCGCATAAAAAAAGACGGCAAGGTAAGGCCAGGCAATATTCTCAAGGTTGACAGCTTTCTTAATCATCAGATAGACCCCATGCTTTCAAGTGCGATGGCAGACGAGGTTTACAGACTTTTCGGAAACGAGGGCGTAACAAAGGTGCTCACCATAGAGGCATCGGGCATCGCTCTTGCGGCGTTTGTCGGCTATAAGTTCGGCTGCCCCATAGTTTTTGCGAAAAAGAGCAAGACCTCCAATATTTCCGATGAGTTTTACACGGCACCCGTGCATTCCTATACCCACGGCACCGACCACGATATAATAGTTTCAAAGGAATATCTGCACCCCGAGGATAAGGTGCTCATAGTTGATGACTTCCTCGCAATGGGCGCGGCACTCGAGGGACTCAAGGCAATAGTTGAGCAGGCGGGAGCAAAGGTGGTCGGCGCGGCTGTCGCGGTTGAGAAGGCGTTTCAGCCGGGCGGCGCAAAGCTCAGAGCCGAGGGTATGCGCGTAGAGGCTCTTGCAAGGGTTGCATCCATGAGCGACGACAGCCTGGAGTTCTGCGAGGAGTAATAGCAATTTGCACAAAAAACGACAACAAAAAATATTTAAGTTGTCTAAAAACAGGGCTTGACTTATTTCGACAGTCTTGTTATGCTAAAGCTACAAGTTAACACTTTCGATATATAGCAAATGATATGGATTTGAAGTCTCTACCCGGACGCCGTAAATGACCGGACTATCGAGAAAGAAATACAGGGAAGCAGAATTTTGCCTTCCTTGCTTTTCGTCTTTGAATTTTCAGTCGGTTGCTTCTCGAAAGTGACCGACTTTCTGTTTTGTATCAAAATTCCGATGCGGATTTGATAATATTATTTAATTTATTGATTTACTGGAGGAAACCCGAAGATGAAGAAGATTATTGCAATGCTTCTGGCTCTCACAATGGTATTTGCCCTTTGCGCTTGCGGCGACAACGGCGGCGAGAAGTCAGACGACTCCGCACTCAAGGTAGGCTTTATTTTCCTGCATGACGAAAACTCCACCTATGACCTTAACTTCCTTAAGGCTGCAGAGCAGGCATGTGAGAACATGGGCGTAGAAATCGTTAAGAAGACCAACATCCCCGAGGGTCAGGAATGCTACGAAGCAGCAGCAGAGCTTGCTGACGCAGGCTGCGACATCGTTTTCGCTGACAGCTTCGGCCACGAGGACTACATCATCCAGGCTGCTAAGGAGTTCCCCGAGGTTCAGTTCTGCCACGCAACCGGCACCAAGGCACACACTGAGGGCCTTGCAAACTTCCACAACGCATTCGCTTCCATCTACGAAGGCCGCTACCTCGCAGGCGTTGCGGCAGGCCTCAAGCTCAATGAGATGATCGCAAACGGCGAGTTCACCGCAGACGAAGCAAAGATCGGCTATGTCGGTGCATTCACCTACGCAGAAGTTATCTCCGGCTACACCTCCTTCTTCCTCGGCGCACGTTCCGTATGCCCCACCGTTACCATGGAAGTAACCTTCACCGGCTCCTGGTACGATGAGACCGCTGAAAAGGAAGGCGCTAATAAGCTTATCGACAACGGCTGCAAGCTCATCAGCCAGCACGCTGACTCCATGGGCGCTCCCACTGCTTGTGAGACCGCAGGCGTTCCCGACGTATCCTACAACGGCAGCACCCTCGATGCTTGCCCCAACACCTTTATCGTTTCCTCCCGCATTGACTGGACTCCTTACTTCGAGTACATCATCACCTGCGTAAAGAACGGCGAAGCTATTGACACCGACTGGGCAGGCACCATCGAGACCGGCTCTGTTGTTCTCACCGACATAAACGAGGCAGTTGCAGCAGAAGGCACCGCAGCAAAGCTTGAAGAAGTCAAGGCAGGTCTGCTTGACGGCTCCATCAAGGTATTTGACATCACCACCTTCACCGTAGAAGGCAAGACTGTTGACAGCTACATGGCAGACGTTGACACCGATCCCGACTACACCGGCGACACCGAGGTTATCGTTGACGGCGCATTTGCTGAGTCTCAGTTCCGTTCCGCACCTTACTTCGGCCTCAATATAGACGGTATCACTCTCCTCGATACCCAGTTCTAATTTGCAGTATTAAATCAATTATAGGGAAGCTCCGCACTATACGGAGCTTCCCGTTACTGCCTTGAAGGGCAGCGCAGTGAATAAACCGCCGCGTTGCCCTTTGCGGCTTGTAACAGATATTTCCGCTTAATATATATCATTACCAATCAGGAGACAGGATTATGGAGAACAAAATTGCCGCCGTCAAGATGCGCGACATTACCAAGACCTTCGGTGCAACCGTTGCAAACGATAAGGTCTGGCTTGACATTTACAGAGGCGAAATCCTTGCCCTTCTCGGAGAGAACGGCTCGGGTAAAACAACCCTTATGAATATGCTCTCGGGCATCTATTTCCCCGATGAAGGACATATCTACATCGACGAAAAAGAGGTAGTAATCCGTTCTCCCAAGGACGCACTCAAGCTCGGCGTCGGTATGATACACCAGCACTTCAAGCTCGTTGACGTTCTCACCGCAACCGAGAATATAATCCTCGGTCTCGAGGGCAAGGGCAAGCTCGACCTTAAGAGTGCCGCAAACAAAATTCGCGAGATTTGCGACCTGTACGGCTTCGATGTTGACCCCGACCAGCGTATTTACGAGATGAGTGTTTCTCAGAAGCAGACCGTCGAGATAGTCAAGGTGCTTTACAGAGGCGCGGACATTCTCATCCTCGACGAGCCCACCGCAGTTCTGACTCCGCAGGAGACGGATAAGCTGTTTGCCGTTTTGCGCAATATGCGTGATGCGGGCAAGGCAATCGTCATCATCACCCATAAGATGCACGAGGTTGAGGCGCTGTCCGACCGCGTTGCAGTCCTGCGTCACGGACAGTTTATCGGCGATATGCCCACCAAGGATACAAACGCTCAGGAAATGACCAACATGATGGTCGGTCACCCCGTCGTGCTCAACATTGACCGTCCCGAGCCCGTTGACCCAAAGCCCAGACTTGTTGTTAAAAACCTCACCGTCAAGAATGTTGACGGTATAGTTAAGCTCGACGATGTCTCCTTCACGGCAAATTCGGGCGAGATACTCGGCATAGCGGGCATCTCGGGCTGTGGACAGAAGGAGCTGCTTGAGTCCATCGCGGGACTTCAGCCCACCGAGGGCGGCAGTGTCTGCTACATCAACGACGACGGCGAGGAGGAAGAGCTGCTCGGCAAAAATCCTCTCGAGATTGCCGATAAGGGCGTAACCCTTTCCTTTGTACCCGAGGACAGACTCGGTATGGGACTCGTCGGAAATATGGATTTGAGCGACAATATGATGCTCCGTTCCTTCCGTTCGGGACATTCAATTCTCACCGACAGAAAAAATCCCCGCAAGCTTGCTCAGAGCGTTGTTGATGAGCTCGGCGTTGTCACCCCGGGTATCACAACTCCCGTCCGCCGTCTTTCGGGCGGTAACGTTCAGAAGGTGCTCGTCGGACGCGAAATCGCATCAGCTCCCACAGTCCTGCTCACAGCTTATGCTGTCCGCGGACTCGATATAAATTCGTCCTATCTCATTTACGACCTGATAAACAAGCAGAAGGAGAAGGGCGTAGCCGTTATCTATGTCGGCGAGGACCTCGATGTTCTGCTTGAGCTGGCTGACCGCATCCTCGTTCTTTGCGGCGGCAAGGTAAGCGGAATTATTCCCGGCAGAGGCGCACAGAAGCGCGATGTCGGCATGATGATGACCAAGCTCGGAGGTAATGACAATGAATAAGCAAAATCAGAGCCCCCTTGTCCACATCGTAAAGCGTGGGGCACTTCCGTGGTACACGGCATGGGGCATAAGAGGCGGCGCGATACTTCTCGCACTGATAGTCTGCGCGATAGTCACAACAGTCGTTACGGGTGATAATCCTCTGCAGGTTTATGCAACCATGTTTGAGGGTGCCTTCGGTACCGCAAGAAAATCATGGACAACAATGCAGTCAACCGCAATGCTTCTCGGCGTTTCACTTGCAGTCACTCCCGCATTCCGTATGCGCTTCTGGAACATCGGCGGTGAGGGTCAGGTGCTTGCAGGCGGTCTTGCCGCGGCGGCGTGCATGATATGCCTTGCCGATGCAGTTCCCAACTGGCTTCTTATAATCCTCTGCGTTGTCACAAGTATTGCCGCAGGTGCGCTTTGGGCGGCAATCCCCGCCTTCTTCAAGGCAAAGTGGAATACAAACGAAACTCTGTTCACCCTTATGATGAACTATGTTGCAATTCAGCTTGTCGCATTCTTCGTCATCGTGTGGGAGGTGCCCAAGGGTGCAGGTAAGATAGGCATTATAAATCAGAGCACCGAGCTCGGCTGGCTGCCTGTGATTGGCAATCAGAAATATCTGCTGAATATTCTCGTAATCGCGGTGCTCACCGTAGGTATGTATATCTATCTCAACTACTCCAAGCACGGCTATGAAATCGCCGTTGTCGGCGAATCGGAGAAAACCGCACGCTATGTCGGCATAAAGGTTGAGCGCGTAATAGTCCGCACGATGCTCCTTTCGGGCGCAATATGCGGTCTTGTCGGTCTCCTGCTCGTATCGGGCACAGACCACACCGTTACGACTACTATTTCCGCAGGCAGAGGCTTCACGGCGGTTATGATTTCGTGGCTTGCGAAGTTTAATCCGCTTATCATGGTGTTTGTCAGCCTTCTTATTGCCTTCCTCGAAAAGGGCGCGGGCGAAATCTCAACTCAGTTCGGACTTAATCAGTCGTTCTCGGACATCCTCACGGGTATAATTCTGTTCTTTATAATCGGCTGCGAGTTCTTCATCACATACAAGCTCAGCTTCCGCAAGAGCGAAAAGAAGGAGGCAAAGTAATATGTTTGATATTGTTTCCTTTATCCCCAGAGCAGTTGTGCAGGGCATACCCCTTCTGTTCGGCAGTACGGGCGAAACGCTCACCGAAAAATCGGGCAACCTAAACCTCGGTATCCCCGGTATCATGTATGTCGGCGGCATCTGCGGCGTTATCGGCGCATTCCTTTATGAGCAGTCGGCGGGCTCTGCCGATGCCATGAACGGCTTCCTCACAATCGCAATCCCCATGCTTGCAAGCCTTCTCGGCTCACTGCTGATGGGACTGCTGTATTGCTTCCTCACGGTAACCTTGAGAGCCAATCAGAACGTCACAGGTCTTGCAATGACAACCTTCGGTGTCGGCTTCGGCAACTTCTTCGGCGGCTCGCTTATAAAGCTCACGGGCAGTGAGGTGCCTTCAATCGCACTTTCCGCAACAAGCAGTGCCTTCAGCCGTTCTCTGCCCTTCGCGGATAATCTCGGCTGGTTTGGCGCAATATTCCTCGACTACGGCTTCCTCGCATACCTCGCAATTATTATCGCATTCGTTTTGTCCTTTATTATCAACAAGACCCGCGTCGGACTCAACCTGCGTGCAGTCGGCGAAAATCCGAACACCGCAGATGCCGCGGGCATCAATGTAAACCGCTACAAGTACATTGCAACCTGCGTGGGCAGTATGATAGCGGGCCTCGGCGGTCTGTACTACGTTATGGACTATGCCTGCGGCGTATGGTCAAACGACGCCTTCGGCGACCGCGGCTGGCTTGCAATCGCGCTTGTTATCTTCACCGTCTGGAGACCGAATATCGGTGTCCTCGCGTCAATACTCTTCGGCGGTATGTATATCCTTTATCTGTTCATCCCCACGGGCACAAATCTGTGCGTCAAGGAGCTCTACAAGATGATTCCGTATCTTGTAACCATCATCGTCCTCGTCGCTGTTTCCATCCGACAGAAGAAGGAAAATCAGGGTCCCGCCGCCCTCGGACTTGCCTATTTCCGAGAAGACCGATAGAACTTAAAAACGGGTATCTTTGTAGAAGATACCCGTTTTTTGTCAAAAACAAAACATATTAAAGACATTGCTTTATGATAATGAATTTGATATAATAACATTATTCTGAAAATAGGGAGGAAAATACTATGAAATGCCCCCGTTGCGGACACGAAATGACAATGGACGAGCATCGCAAGTATGCTCTGCACATGTGCTATGAGTGCGGTTACATTGAAGGTCGCCTGAATGAAGGCGTTACCCGCAAGGAAACAAACTTCACGCACCTTAAGAATCTTACCTTCAACGAAGCTACTGCATTCATCGCAGGCGGTCTCGGCCTTGAGCCCGAGAAGGTCGCCGATTGGCTTGACAACGAGTTTTAATTAAGCCGCAGGTCAAAAAATCCGTGTCTTTGTAAGACACGGATTTTTTATTTGCTTAGATTTATAAAAACAAGTCCCACAAGGCATATTGCGATACCGACAAGCTTGTTCCATGTCAGCGCCTCGTGGTAGAGAAGAAAGCCGACAAAAATAAGCAAAACCGCTAAAAATGCGCTTTGCACTATTGAAAGCATGCTGATCTGCCAGCCCGCCTTATAGGCATAAATCGTGCCGACCTCAAGCCCGACGATGACAAGACCGAGCACATACGACGACCAGTTGAGCTTTGAAAACTCCCGCATGACGCCGCCCTCGCCCGTGAAGCAGTAGATTACAGCCGTCACCGCGGCACCGATGAGGTATGTCACCGTCAGAGAGGCAAAGGGGTTAATATCCCCGGGCACACTCTTTGCGCAAATCTGATATACAACGTTTGAAAGCAAGACCATGGCAATCGGCCAGATATAGTTGAACATAGCGGTTTCTCCTTATAATAATTCGGCCTGACTGTCGGTAGGTGCCCACCCGTTTATGTTATTTAGTGCTGACGACCTCGCCGTCAACAAGCTGAAGATAGGGATTTTCCCCGTCGATGACGTAATTGTACTCGATTTTATACACAATATCCTCGTCGGAATCAAGTCCCGTGCCGTAATAGCTGTCGCTCATGCCGTAAAATTCCTTCACGTTTTTGCCGATGTGAATGGTAAAGGAGTAGGTGATGTAGTCCGTGTCGGTGACGAGGCGTTCATCCTCCGTCGTGAAAGTGTCGTCGCCCTGCACACTGAGATTTTCGGGTAAAATCACCGTAAACGGTGCGGGCGCACCCTTGCCGAAATAACCGCCGACCTGCTTGATTTTCACCCCGTTATATTCATCGGGAATGAAAATTTCCATAGTGTCGGCATTGCCGTCCCAATAATAGCAGTCGGCAAAATAGCTTTCGGGAAACCTCACGTGACCGTATTTGAAGCAGCCGTCCTCAACGGAGTCCCGTGCGTTACAGCCCGACAAAGCCGCAAGCGCAAGCACGGACAGAATAAGCAGTAAAAGTTTCTTTTTCATAATGTTCCGAGATAGCCCTCAAGAATTAAACTCGCCGCTACCGCATCGACGGTTTTGCGGTGCTTTTTTTCTTTTTTGCCGTT
>DCHB01000086.1 GCA_002314685.1 Clostridiales bacterium UBA1763 | reverse complement strand
TTCTCTTTGCACGGCCCTTGAAATAGATGAAGCCCTCCTCATCCATACTGCCGAGGTCGCCCGTGTAAATCCATGTAAGCCCGTCTGCGTGCTTGCGGAGAGTGTTTGCCGTTTCCTCGGGATGACCGATATATTCCATCATTACCGTGGGACCTGCAATAAGTATCTCGCCCTCCTCGCCGAAGGGAAGCTCCCTGTCGGTGCCGGGCTCGACTATCTTGTAATAGGTGTCGGGGAAGGGCAGACCGATACTGCCCACCTTTGCCATGTGCGGAGGAGTGAGGCAGGATGCGGTAACGCACTCGGTCAGACCGAAGCCCTCACGAATCTGTATGGTCGCGTTGTGGTCGTAGAGGAACTTGTCAAACTTCTTTTTGAGCTCGATTGAAAGACTGTCGCCGCCCGAGAACACGCCCTTGAGCGAGCTGAGGTCGGCATCCTCCATTGAGGGCAGGCGGAGCAGTGCTTCGTAAAGCGTGGGCACACCTGCGATGAAGTTGCACTTATATTTTGTTATCTGCTTTGCGTAGGTCTCGGCGGTGAAGCGGGGGATGAGGATACATCTGCCGCCCTGCGAGAGCATTGTGTGCACGCAGACACCTAAGCCGAAGCCGTGGAACAGAGGCATTGCCGCGAGCATCTTGTCGCCGACGCGGAACATGGGGTTAGCGGCTATGACCTGCTGACCGAGAGCGTTGAAATTCTTGTTCGACAGCAGTATGCCCTTTGTTGTACCCGTTGTGCCGCCCGAGTAGAGGATTACGGCGGGGTCATCGCCCTTACGCTCAACCTTGTAATTGTAGAAGCAATAGCGCCCGAGACGGAGAAAATCCTTCCAGCGGATAACGGGTGCATCCTTGGGAATTTTCTTGACCTTTCTGCCGTCGGTGAGCATATAGCCCGCCCTTACGGGCTGAGAGAGCTCATCCTTTATGCTTGCGATGATAATGTTTACAACCTTGGTGTTCTGACGGATGTTTTCAAACTTGTTGTAGAACTGGTCGAGGGTGATTGCGGTGACGGATTCCGACTCGTTGAGATAAAACTCAATTTCCTTTTCAGCCGACAGGGGGTGAATCATGTTGCAGATGCCTCCGACGAGGTTTACGGCGTAGAACATCTGAATTGCCTGCGGGCAGTTGGGCATTGCGATTGTGACCTTGTCTCCCGCACGCACGCCTATGGTTTTCAGTGCCTTTGCACACTGCTCGACCTCTTTTACGAGTGTCTTGTAGGTGGTTGATTTACCCATGAAGTCGAATGCGACATTGTTGGGGTGCTTTTGAGCTATCTCGGCAACAGCGTCAAACATTGAGCCTTCAAAGTAATCAAGGTGAAGAGGCACCTCACCTAAATGCGGTGCCCACGGTGCTTTTGCAGTAATGTTATCCATTTTTTGACCTTCTTAGAATAATTTTAATAAGGCTATGATAATACAATGTGCAAAAAAAGTCAAACAACAGACTGTACGAAAACAGACGGAAAACTACTGTTTTCCGTCTGTTTTATAAACTTTTCAGCCGAGATACTCAATACAATGAGCTATCCAGAGACTGCGCTCAACCTTATACATTTCATATATGGTATCCGCATTTGTCTCTTCTGTGCCGTTTGCGCGGTAGAGCTTTCTTATCTCGGTCTTAACGCTGTTTACGGCGTCGTCCCAATCGTCCTCAATGGCGTAGTACCGTGAGCGCTGTGAGAAGGCGTAGCGCTCGATACTGCCAGAAGCGTCATCGCCGAGGGCGAGGTATTCCGCTTTGATTTCCTCTGTCAGCGCGTAAACCTTATCGGTGTAAACGGCTTTTATCACCTCAAGGTCGGCGGCATACAGCGACATATTATATGCGTCACTGCCCTTAGTAAGGCTGTCGCCTATAATCTCCTTCGCGAGTGAACGCGTGCTTGTTTCGTCATTTACAAGCGCGGCACTGTCGGCGAGAAGCTCGGTGTTCCATGCGGAGGTGTCAACACCCATGAAGGCTGTGACCTCGTCCTGCTGCTGTGATATTTGTGTGAGAATTTGTGCATCGTCGCAGTCACGCGAGGTGAAGTATGCGTCAAAAAGCTCGAACTGCGACCAGAACATGATGCCGCCCGCGACGAGTGCCGTCAGAACGAGATACACAAAAAGGTCAGCAAGCTTTCTGCCCTTGCTCTTTGCCTTGATGTTTACGGGGTTGTCCTGCGTTTTGAGCAGTGATTCCGTCTTGGGAAGCACGCCCGTTGAAAGATACTCGGAGTAGGCGTCGCAAACGGTTTCGGGCTCGCCGAACATGACCATTCTGCCGCGGTCAAGCCACAGTACCTTATTGCACTGCTCCTTAACCGAGCCTATCGAGTGGGAGACCATGAGCGCGGTAGTGTTGTTGTTATCAATTATGCTCTGCATACGCTGCTTGCTCTTTTTGCGGAAGTCACCGTCGCCGACGGCAAAAACCTCGTCGAGGATGATGATGTCGGGCTCGACCATGCTCGCAATAGAGAATGCAACGCGGGATTTCATGCCCGAGGACAGAGTGCGGAAGGCGTTGTCCTCAAAGTCACGCATATCGGCAAAGCCGATAATTTCGTCGTATTTGGAGTCTATAAACTCCTTGGGATAGCCTAAAAGTGAGCCGCGGAGATAGATGTTTTCCTTAACGGTCATTTCCGAGTCAAAGCCCGTACCGAGCTCAAGCAGTGCGCACAGCTTGCCCTCTTTTTCGATTGTGCCCGAGGCGGGGGAGAGTGTGCCGCTTATCGCCTTCATGAGTGTCGATTTGCCCGCACCGTTTCTGCCGATAACGCCGAGCATATCGCCCTTTTCGAGGGTGAAGGAGATGTTTTTGAGCGCCCAGAATTCGTTGCTCTGCGGAGCTTTACCGAGAAGTCTTTTTATTATATCCGAGGTAACGCGGGAGTCGCGCTTGCGGTAACGCACGGAGACATTGTTAAGAACAACAGACTGATTATCCTTCATATCGCACCTCCTCAGACATAAAGCACTATCTTATCCTTGCTGATAAGATAGGTGAAGCCGCCTATCGCAAGGCACAGCACCGACATAAAGGCAAGAATGAGATGATAGCTCAAATCGGGAACGGTTGCGTGGATTACAACCTGTCTGAAATAGCTGATGCACATATAAAGCGGGTTGCAGACCAAAAGTCTCTGCACAGTGCCCGACATAATGGAAACATCGTAGAATATTGCCGAGGCGTACATGATAACGCGGCAGATAACGGGCCAGAGATAGTTTATATCGCGGAAGAATATATAGACCGAGGCAAGCAGCATGCTGATGCCGTAGTTAATAAGAAACAGACAGAATATAGGGTAGAGAAGCGCGAAGAAATTGAGCTTGAAGGCGATGCCGTCGAAGGCTACAAAGATGAAATAAACCACCAGTGAGACGAGGAAGTTTATAAAGTTTGCAACTGAACGGGAAATGAGAAAATATGACTTCGGCACGGGCACCTTGCTGAATATAGGCGCATTTGTTGCAAAAACGGTCATTGCGCCGCGGGTTGTCGTGCTGAAATAGTTAAACAGCAGAAGACCCGAGAACAGATAAATCGTGTAGTGCGGCAGCTTTGAACCGAAGAAGGCACCGAAGACGAATTTCATTGTAATCAGCAGAAGCAGAGGTGACAGCGCACTCCACAAAATGCCGAAGGTTGTACGCTTGTACTTCTTTATAAAGTCGCGCTTTATAAGCTGTGCAAGCAGAAATTTGTTGTTTACTTTCTCTGTCATATAAAGAATTCTCCTTTGAGAATGTCGGTGTTATTATAATGCCGATTTGCCATTATACCACGGCAAGCCGAATTTTGCCATACAAAGTTCGGTGCTCACTGTCTTGTGCTTAAAAACTCCGTGTAATCCTCGGGGGTGTTAAAGTCCCGCGTGAAGCTGTCCACAACGAGATAATCCGCGCCTATCTCGCGGGTTTCAAGCGGCAGACCTGCGTATATATGATACACCTGCCAGCCCTTGCACTCGGAAATTTCGCCGTTTAAGAACATTGTGCGGATTTTTTCGTAGCAGTCCTTAAACAGCCCGCCGTCACGGACTAATACGGCGCATATACTCGTCTGACTGCCGATAAACAGCAGGGGACGCTTGCCATGCTCGGAGATTATCGCCTTAATAGCCTCGACAGAGTACAGCACATCGCCGTACAGAAAGCACATATCGTCGGATATAAGCTCTGCGGTAAAGCGGTCAATTTCGAGAACGTTGTTTTTCGGCTCATAGCGCACGGCACCCTTTACAGCGAGAGCTTCATTGTGCGAGGTGATTATTACCTCCGCGCTGTCATCAAACTCGTGCAGAAGCCTTGCAGTACGCTCAAGCAGAGTTTCGCCCTCAAAGCAAATCTCGTGCTTGCCGTGCCCCATGTAGTTATTCCAGCGGCTGCCCTTACCGTCAGCCATGATTACATACTTCATTTTATTATCCCGTGCTCACGATAAAATTCGCCGAGTCTGCCGTAGCGCTGAGGTCCCCAAAGCTGAATGATGTTGACACCCGAGGAGGTGTTAGCCTCGATTACGGTAAAGCCGTCATCCGTGGGGAGAATGTCCCATGCGATAATGTCAAGATAGGGGAAGTGTTCGGATACCGCTACAACCTCTGTCTTGAGCTTGTCCCAATTGGGTATCACCGCGCCCTTTATCTGTGCGCGGGTGTCGGGATGAGTCTCGTAAACTGTGAGATTGTGCAGGGTGCGTGCCTCGCTGAGCACGCCCGTTTCGATGTCAACATTTGCGACAAGACCGCCCATACTGCCGTTATCGACGGCACCCGTCCATGCCGCGCCTATGCGCTGAACGGCAAAGCAAAGCTCAAAGCGGTTTGTCTTTGCATTGCGCAGAGCTATCATGCGCAGAGTGTTTGCGGAGTTCGCGTAGATTTTGTTGAGATACTCAGCCTGCTCTGCAAAGGCACAGACAAATTTTTCGCCCTTTGCCTTGAGTATTGCGATAAGCTCCTCGCGCGTTACGGGCTCGCCGTTGCACATATAGCCCTTGCCGTTATATTTGAGGATTTTAACGCCTATGCCCTTGCCTCTGCCTACGGGCTTTATTACATAGGCACCGACCTCGTTCAGCAGGTCTGCAAGCTGTTCATAGCTTTCAAAGCGTCTGCCGTTCATTCCCGCAAGGCGTCCGCCCTTCATAACGCAGTAGATTTCGGGAGTTGAGCAGTAACGCTCGACTATCTGCGCAAAAACGACCTTGTTGTTGAGCATATTGCTGTAAGGGTTGTTTATGCCTCTTGAGCGATACCAGTCAAATTCGGAAAGATACTGCTTTTTGTCCTTGTGCTTGAAGTCGTACATGGCAACCTGGTCAACCATGTAGCCGCCGAAAACGGCGTAATAGATGCGCTTGTAAAAGGGTACCTTAAAGTGATTGGGTGCACACAGAACTCTAATCACCCATAACGCCATCAGCTTCATTTTGTCGACTAATGTGCTCAGAAATTGCATAGCCTTTGCCTTTCTCAATGCAGTCAATAATTAAGTCTGCAATTTTGTCTGTCGCCCTGCCGCGAAGGTCGGGGAGATATTTTTTGCAGAAGCGGCGATAGTTTTCCTTATCGTAATCGGTGCTTTCAAGCGCCTTCACAAGCCCCTGACACTCGCGGAAGGTACATTCGGGGAACTCGTCAAACAGCTTGACATTCAGTCCGTTTTCCGACAGATATTGCTCATAGTCGAAAAGATAGAAGAAAACGGGCTTGCCGAGTATTGCCGCTTCAATGGTTATTGCCGAGTAGTCGGTTATAATACAGTCACAGACGGATAAAACCGTCGCGGTTGAAACCTTGTCGCAGGTGAGTGCCCTGCCGAGTGAGCCGTCCTTTATACGCTGATTGGGGTGCTTTTTAATGATAAGTGTATTGCCCGCGTCAAAGTCAAAGACACTCACAAGCGCAGTCGGGTCAAGCTCCTGCTTTTTGCGGAAGGTGGGGGCATACAGCACAATGCGCTTGCCCTCAAGCTCGGGATATGCCGAGTAAAACTCAGCCCTTGCCGCCGAAACACCCTCGCGCAGTCTGTCCATTCTCGGCAGACCGACATTATAAAGAATATCGTCCTCAACGCCGAAGGAGGCACAGTAGAAGGGGTTAAACGCCCTGCCGCCCGCGATGATAACGTCGTAGTTGCGGTGCATACGAAGCTCTTTCGCGATTACGTCGCTTCTGCCGAGCTTTTTGCCGACGGACTGATAGCCCGATTTTTTGATTTTGCCCATGGCGTGCCACAGCTGAACGACTGTGAGGCTGTCCTTGTGCTTTAGAATTGAAACAGCGGGCCAGTACGAGTCAAGCACGCAGACGCCTGCAGTTGCAAGATGGCGCATACTGCTGAGCGTTTTGAGTGCGAATTTTGCAAGGCTTTTAATGTCACCGTCCGCCCTCTGGGTTATCATAACGAACTCAAGCTCGGGATTTTTCTCCGCAAGCGCATCGCGAAGCATCAGAAAATCGTCCGAGGGGGAGTTGGACTGTCGGCTGAGGAAAATAACTTTGTTGCGTTTTACGGGCAGAAGCTTCATGAAGAAGTAGATGAAGCTCAGCACCCATCGCAGTAAAATAACGGCAATTCTCATATAGCTACCTGAACCGTTTAGGATTGAACATAAAAATTCATATTATTTTACTCTTTTTTTGTCTTTACTGCAATAGGATAAATGAATTTTGCGGCTTTTCCCCGTGAAAATAAACATATTGACACATTAAATCAAATAATGCTTGAAAGAATGCTTCGAGAAGTGTAAAATTATCTCTGTCTGAGAAGACATCAAAACGAAGAATAAAAGGAAGAAGCTAAAGTGAAAAAAGCACTAAGAAAGATAAAAAAAGCTTTAATCTCCTCGGGACTTAAAAGCGGTCTGTGTAAGCAGATAATAGTAAGCGCTTATATTCTCGGTCTGAAGATGTTCACAAAATATAAGAGACTTGAAAACAATGTGTACGACACGATATTCAAGTTCCGCCCCGAATTTGAGGGCGACAGGGCAAAGGCAAAGAAGCTTTTCCGAGAGATTATGTATTGCCGCTTCATGTACGGAATACTGCCGAAGGAATACTTCATTTACCGCTTTGACCTTCTCTCTCACGAGGGCAGACTCACCTTCGTCACAAGAAGCAATAAGTACGAGTATTACAGAAAGTTCAACAGCAAAAACTATGCCGAATTTCTCAACAGCAAGACGGAAACCCTCCGCATATTCGGCGAGTTCTATCACCGCGATGTGCTGTGCGTGTACGACTCAAACGATTTCCCCGCCTTCTGCGAGTTTATTGAAAAGCACCCGAGATTTATCTACAAGCCCGCACAGGATTACGGCGGGCACGGCATCAAGATTTACGATGCAACGCACTATGAATCGGCAGAGGATCTGTTCGATATAATCCTCTTCAACGGTGCCTCCGTTTGCGAGGAGCTCATTGTTCAGGGTAAGGAGATTGCACAGTTCCACCCCGAATCGGTCAACACCGTGCGTATAGTAACCTACCGTTCCGATGACGGCGTTGCGCATACTCAGTGGTGCTTCCTCAGAATGGGCGCGGGCGACAGCCACACCGACAATATGTCGGCGGGCGGCATTTCCGCACTCATCGACTTTGAAACGGGTATAATCTGCGACTGCGGACGCGACTATGACGGCAACCGCTATGTATTCCACCCCGACACGGGCGTTCAGCTCATAGGCTTCAATGTGCCCCGTTGGGATGAGGTAAAGCAGATGATACAGAAGCTTGCAAATGCACTGCCTCAGGTGCGCTTCGTCGGCTGGGACCTCGCATACACCGACAACGGTTGGGTATTCGTCGAGGGTAATGCCCGCCCGCAGTGCGTAGCACCGCAGATTACGGCATATAACGGCAAGCTTCACGCATACAAGCAGATGGATGAAATTTTTAAGGCCGACTCAGAGGCAAAGAAGAGAGGATAAAAAATGAGCAAGAACAGTTTAACAGTCGGATTTTCCGGTGACCTCAGCTTCAGCGGCTATTTTGCGGGACACCATACGGATAATGAGCTTTTCGACGCCTCAGTAAAAGGCTTTTTAGATGCAAACGATTATAATGTCATCAACTTTGAAAGCCCCGTAACCCCCTGCCGTATTACCAAGAAAAAACGCCTTGCCCACCGCAGTCCCACCGAGGCACTCGGCTTTGTAAAGACCAACATCAAAAACCCCGTGCTGTCATTTGCGAACAACCACATGATGGACTACGGTCCCATCGGCGTTGTCGATACAATCGACGCCTGCAAGGCTTATGATATTCCCTATCTCGGCATAGGCTTGAATTTGAGCGAGGCGGCAAGATACACAGTCCTCGGCGACGAGGTCAAGGTCGCGGTGCTTTCAATTCAGTACAAAAAGAATCTTATCGCCTCCGAGACAAACGGCGGACCTCTGCACGAGTCCTCAACCGAGATGATAAGAAAAAAGATTGAGAAAATGAAGGAAAACGCCGACTATGCAGTCGTCGTTTACCACGGCGGCGACGAATTTCTCCACACCCCGATGCCCTACACCCGCCGTCAGCTTAAGCAGTATCTTGCATGGGGCGCGGACGTCGTTGTTGCGCATCATCCCCATGTCGTTCAGGGCTTTGAGCCCGTCGGCGACAATAAGGCAATATTCTACTGCCTCGGCAACTTCGTTTTCGACACCGATTATCAGCGCGTACAGCAGGATACCGATAACGGCATACTCCTGCGCCTGACCTTCACAAAGAAGGGCTTTGAGTACACCTATATGCCCACTCATATCGACAAAGCAAAGGGCAAGGTAACAATCGGAAGCGACACAAAATGGTTTAAGGATATCCGCAAGGGCTACGGCAAGGCATGGAGCTGTGAGGCGAGAAGAAAAGCCGAGATCATGGATAATGCGGCAAAGCTTAAGGAAAGAGAAGCCGAGGCGCTTGAGCTTGTAAAGGAGACAGAGCGCGTCCGCCTCGAGGCAATAGAAAATGCCGCGGAGCTTAAAAAGGCGGCAATGGAGGCATCCGATGCGGAGATAGCAGAGGCAGAGGCTGAGGAGGAAACCGAGGCAGAAGCCGCAAAGCATACCTATCCGCTTTACACCTTCAACAAGAATTTGTATAAGGCACTGATTGTAAACCGCGCTCAGAAGAAAAAGTCCGCAGTTGTAAAAATCGGCGCACTCAAGGCAAAAATACTTTACAGAAAATAAGCAGGAGACAGCACGGAGACCGTAAATGACAGATTCCTTCGGCAGAAAAATTGAATATTTGCGTTTATCCGTGACTGATAGCTGCAATCTCAGCTGTCGCTACTGCAAGCCCGAGGGCGGTATGCCCTGCACGAAGGATGAGCTCAGCTGTGATGAGCTTGTCGAGATTGCAAAAGCGGCGGCGGAGCTCGGAATAAAAAAGCTCAGAATAACGGGCGGAGAGCCGCTTATAAGGCGGGATATAGCAGAGCTTGCAGACTGCCTCGGCAAAATCGGCGGTATCGAGGATTTGAGCATGACGACAAATGCGACATTGCTTGCACCGCTTGCCGATGAGCTGTATTCCGCGGGCATCAAGCGCATAAACATAAGTCTCGATACGCTCGATGCGGCAAAATACGAAGAAATCACGCGCGGCGGCAGACTTGCCGATGCTCTTGAGGGCATCCGCGCGGCGATGAAGGCGGGCATGGAGCCCGTAAAGCTCAACACAGTGCTCATAGGCGGCTTTAACGATGACGAGATATGCTCCCTTGCAGAGCTGACAAGGCATTATCCCGTGGAGCTGAGATTTATCGAGCTCATGCCAATCGGCAACACGGCACAGTTCGGCGAAAATGCCTTTGTGCCGAACAGCCTCGTGCTCGAAAAGCTCCCCGAGCTTGAAAAGCTTGAAAGCGAGGCACATTCCGTCGCAAGGCTTTACCGCCTGCCCGATGCAAAGGGCAGAATAGGGCTCATTAGCCCCTTGAGCAATCATTTCTGCGCACAGTGCAACAGACTGAGACTCACGGCAGACGGCTGTCTTAAGCCCTGCCTGCATTCAGCCGAGGAGCTGAGCATACGCGGTCTGCACGGCGAGGAGCTAAAAAGCGCCATGCTGTTTGCCGCAATGCAAAAGCCGCAGATGCACGCGGCACTGTCGGCAACGGAGCACAGTCAGTCGCGCAGAAGCATGTACCGCATAGGAGGATAAACAAATGGCAAGGGTTGCCGCTATATGTATAAGCGAGGTCAGAGGAATTCAGAAGCACGAAATTCCCGAGGCGTTTTTCAAGGTCGAGCACGGCATAGTCGGTGATGCTCACGCGGGCAGCTGGCACAGACAGATCAGTCTGCTCGGAGTTGAAAGTGTCGCCGAGCTGCAGAAAAAAATCGACTTTGAGCTGAAAAACGGCGCATTCGCCGAAAATGTACTCGTCGAGGGCATGAGAGTATATACTCTGCCCGTCGGCACAAGGCTTAAAATCGGCGAGGCGCTGTGCGAGGTCACGCAGATAGGCAAGGAGTGCCACGCCGACTGCGCAATACGCAAGGCGGCAGGCGACTGCGTTATGCCCCGCGAGGGCATATTCGTCAAGGTGCTCGAATCGGGCGCAGTCAAAAAGGGCGACAGCATAGAAATTCTCGAATAAAGCTAAAACCACGAGACTCAAGTCTCGTGGTTTGTTCTTCTGTATTCGGGCGGGACATCGTATAGGACCTCGTGTTCTCTGAGTGCGACCTCACGCAGATTGAAGGCGCCGCCCGTAAGACACCATTCATACGCCGCACCGACGGCAATTCTGACACCGAGGACGACAATCCTCGGGCTTGTTTTTATTGCGGATAAGCCCCGCCTGCTGACAGTTGCCGATAAGCTTTATAAACCAATCGTTGAAGGCATCGAAAAGCTCAAACACGCCGACGGATTTCTGCAATTCGAGCGAAAACAGCGTACCCGTGAGGTCGGGACCGAACTCCATAGCGAGGGAAAGATAGCGGTCATATAAAAGCCAAATTCGCTCGAGATCGTTTTTCGCGCCCAAAAACTCCGAGATAACCGACTGATAGTCGTCCTTCAGACTGCGCAGAAGAAAAGTGATAATTTCATCCTTGCCCGCGAATATGCTGTAAAAGGATGAGCGCGGCACAGCCGCGACACGGCATATATCGCTGACCGACACATTTACATAGCCTTTTTCCTTAAACAGCGTCAGTGCGGCACCGACTATTGCCTCCGTGTTTTTTTGAGGTAGAAATTGACATATTCATCACCTTTGGACAAATGTTCATTAACTATGGACAGATTATCACACTTTGTCTTGAATGTCAAACAAAACGCGGCAACAGTTGTCATAAAATAAGTGCAAAAATTATCGAAAACATAGATTTTTCAATGCTTTATTGACGAATTTTGTTTGTTATTGTATTATCTTATCAAGAGTACATTATATTGAAAAAAGATGAACCGAAACAGAAAGGATGTATCAATATGAGCTACGAAATGCTGCTGTCACCGATGAAAATCGGCACTATGACAGTAAAAAACCGCACAATAATGTCCGCGGCAGAGGTCAGCCTCGGTCAGGCAAACGGCAAGCCCACCGAAAAGCTGATGGCATATTATGAGGAACGCGCAAAGGGCGGCGTCGGTCTCATTATCCCGGGCGTTACCCGTGTAAACGACGACTGGGCGGCGTCAACCTACACTCAGCTTGCAATGAGCCACGATTACCACATTGAGCCCATGCGTGAGTTTGCCGACAGAATTCACAAGCACGGCGCAAAGCTCGGCATTCAGCTTCATCACCCGGGCAGACAGGGCTATTCAAGCTCCATTCACTCTCTGCCCATGGTCATTCCCATTGTTGACCGCTTCCCCAAGATTCTCAACAGCATTTACAAGTGCACCCCCATTCTCAACACTCTTGAGAAGAAGGCACTGCTGTGGCCTGTTCAGGCACCGTACAAGGGTGAGCTTGCAAATCACGGCGCTATGAAAATTCGTCAGATGAGCCGCCGTCAGGTAAAAAATCTTATTGATGATTTCGTCAAGGCGGCAGTGCGCTGTAAGAAGGCGGGCGTTGATGTTGTCGAGCTTCACGGCGGTCACGGCTACATTATTCAGCAGTTCATGTCCCCGAATACAAACAAGCGTACAGACGAGTACGGCGGAAGCTTTGATAACCGTATGCGCTTTGTTACAGAGATTATTCAAGGCATCCGCGCAGAGTGCGGCAGAGACTATCCGCTTATGGTGCGTCTCACCGCCGATGAGCTTTACGAAAAAATCGGTATGCCCGGTAAGGGCTACGACATCGAGACGGGCAAGAAGATTGCAAAGCGTCTTGAGGAGCTCGGCGTTGACGCAATCAATGTCACCTCCGCCTGCTACGATGTTTATAACTACTGGCTTGAGCCGACCTCCTTTGAGCCCGGCTGGAGAAAGTATCTTGCAAAGGAAATCAAGAGCGCAGTCAGCATCCCCGTTGCGGGTGCAGGCGTTATCCGCACTCCCGAGCAGGCAGAGCAGCAGCTTCAGGACGGATGTCAGGACTTTGTCGCATCTGCCCGTACCTTCATCTGCGACCCGCATTGGGTTAAGAAGGCAGAGGAGGGACGTCCCGAGGAAATCCGCCGCTGCATAGGCTGCCTCAACTGCATACGCTCGTTCATGACAAACGCATGGGTTGGCGAGGCTTGCGAATGTGCTCTGAACATGAGCATGGGCAAGGAGAACGAGTATTTCAATATGCCTAAGGACGGCAACGGCAGACAGATTGTCGTTATAGGCGCAGGCACAGCAGGTCTCACCGCGGCAGACACCCTGCTTCACCGCGGCTTCAAGGTAACTGTAATCGAGAAGGAAGAAAAGCCCGGCGGACAGGTAATAACCGCATCGACCTGCCACCTCAAGGATAAGCTTTACTGGGCGATTGAGGACCTCATGGTCAACGTCAAAAAGCTTGGCGGCGAGATTAAGCTCGGCTGTGAGATGACGGCAGAGCAGATAGCGGAGCTCAAGCCCTACGCAGTTGTAGTAGCAACGGGCGGCACACCCATTCGCCCGAAGTCCATCCCCGGCATAGACCTTGACAGTGTTGTTCTCGCACCCGAGATAATAATGGGCGAGAAGAAGATTGAAAATAAGAAGGTCGTTGTAGTCGGCTCGGGTATCACAGGTCTTGAGGTCACTGAATTCCTCAACGAAGAGGGCTGTGAGGTAACCGTAATCGAAATGGCACCCGAGGTTGCACCCGGTGCATGGTTCCAGCTTGTTGACGACGAAATGGAGCGCATCAAGCCCTACGGAACAAAGTTTATGACGGGCACAAAGCTTGTCGGCATCGAGCAGGGCAAGGTGCTCATAGAGGACGTAAAGTCAGGCACAAAGAGCGCACTTGAGGCAGATAATGTTGTTCTGTCCCTCGGCGTAAGACCGATTAACGACATGGTAGCAAAGCTCAAGGATTGCGGCATAAGCAATGTTGTCACAGTAGGTGACGCAACCAAGAGTGGCACAATAGCAGATGCAAACCACAGCGCATACGACACAGTGATGAAAATTATGTAAGGAGAAGAACTATGATAGAGAACAAAACAATAGTACTGACAGGCGCTTCAAGCGGCATCGGTCTCGAATTCCTCAAGCTCCTTGACCAGGGCAAGGGCAACAAGATTCTGGCAGTATCCAGAAATGCAACAAAGAAGATAAGCGCAGAAGATTTCAAGTCCGACGTCACCGTTTTTGACGCAGACATTTCCACCAAGGAAGGCATTGACTCCATTTTTGCAAAGGCAGAGGAGCTTTTCGGCGGCAAAATCGACCTTTACTACAACAACGCAGGCTATCCCTACTACGAGGTCTATGATTATGAGGATTGGGGCAGACTCAGCCGCATATTTGAGGCAAACACCCTCGGACCCGCATACACCTATGTAAAGTACCTGCACCACCTCAACGGCCGTGACGGTCATCTTGCCTTCACCGTTTCCGCAATCGGCACAATGGCAATGCCCGGCTATGCTCTGTACTCGGCTTCCAAGTTCGGTCTGCAGGGCTTCCAGGAGGGTATCCGCCTCGAAATGCCCAAGAACATGAAGCTTACCTGCCTCTACCCCGTTGCAACCGACACAAACTTCTTCGTCACCGCGGCAGACGGCATTAAGTTCGAAAAGCCCTTCCCCGTACAGAAGCCCACAGTCGTTGCAAAGAAGATGTATAAGGGCATCGAAAACGGTAAGAAGAAGGTTTCTCCCTGCTTCCTGTTCGGCGTCAGCAAGGTGCTCATGACCGCGCTTCCCTTCGTGCGTACAATCTATTGGAGACTTGAGCAGATTAAGCTCGAGCACTTCGTAAAGAACACAAGAGGCGAAGAGCTCTTCAAATAATGAACAATAAAAAATCGCTGATACTCAGTATCAGCGATTTTTTATTTATAATAGCTTTGCCCATTCAGCTTCCTTGAAGCCCGTGAGGATCGTGTCCCCGTCAACGATTATGGGGCGCTTAACGAGCATTCCGTCTGTTGCGAGCAGTCGGAGCTGCTCCTCCTCGCTCATAGTCGGAAGCTTGTCCTTGAGCCCGAGCGATTTATACAGCAGTCCGCTTGTGTTGAAAAATCTTTTCAGCGGCAGACCGCTGAGAGCATACCAGAGCTTGAGCTCCTCATAGCTCGGCTTATCCTCTTTTATGTGGCGGTCGGTGTATTCGATTTCGTGCTCGTCAAGCCACTTTTTTGCCTTCTGGCAGGTACTGCACGGCGGATATTGAATAAACAGCATAATTATCTCACTTTCAGGCCTTTCTGCCTATGGCAGAGCCGTATCTTATTTCGGTTTCCTTACCCTTTTCGGTCAGCTCGAAAATCTCCTCGGGTATGCTGACAGTGCCCTCCTTGAACAGCAGAACGATAGTCGAGCCGCCGAAAAGGAACATACCCTTTTCCGCACCGCGGTGCATTACGCCCGCCTCGTGGTGATTTGCAATCTTGCCCACAAGGCAAGCTCCGACCTCAATCTGCGTGACAGTGCCGAAGTTTTCGGTTTCAAGCACGCAGTATTCGCGGGTGTTCTGCATAAATACGGGCTTTTTGCGCACAACAACGGGCTGAACGGAGTGATATTTGCCCCTTATGTGGTAGTTGCGGCTTTTGAAGCCGTCGTCAATGTAGCAGTAGCGGTGATAGTTGTCAACAGCGAGTCTCAGCACAAGGCAGATGCCGTTGAGATACTCTGCGGCAATTTCGTCTCCGCCGACGAGGTCTTCAACATTGTAGTAATTGTCCTTGATATAAAACTCGGAGTCACTGCTGATTCTGTACGCGGAGAGCCTTCCGTCGCAGGGGGAGATGAGCGCCTCGGGGTCGGGGTCAATCGGTCTTGCGCCGCTTTTAATCTGACGGGTGAAAAAGTCATTAAAGCAGCGATAACGCTCCTGAATGTAGTCACCGAGGTCAATGCCGTTGCGGCGTACAAAGCTGTTAATCAGCTTCGCAGAGCTGCGGGTGTCCATAAACGCGCCGACTATTGCCGTGAGTATGGGATTTGTCATCACAACCTGCGTGGGTGAGCCGAGCTTTGTGTAGCAATAGCGCAGAAAAAGCTGTCTTTTCTTTTTAGCCATTATCAATCAATCCTGTTTATATATTTTGCTTCGGATAGAGTTTATGAGTACGAGACTGCCGCACAGCAGAAGGTTTGAGTAGAAGGAAATGCCTCTGCTTATCAGTACGACGCTTATGGGGTCAAAAATAACGCCTCTGAAGGCTTGCAGGAATATATACTCCACAATGCCGACAGCACCGGGAATGGGCACACCGTTTGAGCCTACGATTGCGAATACCTGCGCACAGAATACAAGCGGTGCCTTAGCGGCATCCCCGCCGACTGCCGAAAATACGCACACGCAAACCGCGATTACGGAAATTCTCTGCGCAAGATTATACAGAAACACCTTGAACAGAAGCGTTCTTTCGTTTTTCAGCACCGCACCGCACTGATTATAGTGCGCGACATTTTTTTCAAGCCTTAAATAGTGCTTTTCGTAATTCTTTACTATGTGAAGACGGCGACACAGCCTCAGTGTTCCGCGGCTTATCCGCAAAACAAGCTCACCGTTTACAATGCAAAGCACAAACAGCACTGTGCACACAATCGCAATCACAAAACCGAAATATATGAAAAGCTGAGTTACAGTGTCAAGCCTGAGCACCATATCGGGGCATAAGACAAAACACAGAAGGCTCAACAGCACTATGCAGACCGTATACATTATGAGGTTCAGCATCAGCGCGACGGCGGCAACGGGTGCAGGCACACCGCGGCTCATCATCATAAGCAGTGCGGCGGGCTGACCTCCCGAGGCAGACGGGGTGAGTGCGGAAAAATATGTGTCCGTTGCGGAAAACAAAATCGCCTTACCGCGACCGAAATCACAGCCGAAAAAGCGGCAGGTGCATCTTAAGCCCATGCCCTCAAAATAGACATAGCCGAAGGAGCATATAAACGCGAGCGCAATCCAAAAAGGTGAAGCCCTGCTTATTGAATTTATAAGACATCCGAAGCTGAAGCCCTTAGCACCCGCAATAATGAGAATTAAAGTGCACGCCGAGAATGCTATAAGAAGCAAAAGCCACAGAAAATTTTTGAGTGATTGTTTCATTTGCAAAATATTAACGGTATAAAATTATATCACAGCTTGTCGATTTTGTGAAGCGAAGATAAAAATAAATCGACTGTGTGAAGCGAACTAATACAGTTAATATACCAAAGCTCGGTGACTGTGTCAAGTCTCGCGATAATATTATTTTCCCTTGACAAAAATAAATGCAGAATAATATAATCAATCCATTATCCACCCTTGGATAGATAATATATTATTGAAAGGCGGATCTGCTATGAAAAATGTAAGTGAAATGTTCGGCTCAATGGTTTTTAACGATTCTGTTATGCAGTCTCGTTTGCCTAAAGAGGTATATCAGCAGGTCCGACAGTCGATAAAGCTCGGCACGCGTCTCGGCAGAGAGACGGCGGATGTAGTCGCAAATGCGATGAAGGATTGGGCGATTGAAAAGGGCGTCACCCATTTCACACACTGGTTCCAGCCCATGACGGGTGTTACAGCCGAAAAGCACGACAGCTTTATAAGCCCCATTGAGGGCGGCAAAGCGATAATGGAGTTTTCGGGCAAGGAGCTTATTCAGGGCGAGCCCGATGCCTCAAGCTTCCCGACGGGCGGCTTGCGTGCAACCTTTGAGGCACGCGGCTACACCGCATGGGACCCGACCTCCTACGCCTTTATCAAGGACGGCGTGCTGTGCATCCCGACGGCATTTTGCTCCTACGGTGGCGAGGCGCTTGACAAAAAAACACCGCTTCTGCGCAGTATGGAGGCAATCAACCGTCAGTGCCTGAGAGTGCTCAGACTTTTCGGCAACACAAATGTCACGGCGGTTAAAACAACAGTCGGAGCCGAGCAGGAGTACTTTCTCGTTGATAAGGAGGTCTTTGAAAAGCGTAGAGACCTCATGTATGCGGGCAGAACGCTTTTCGGCGCAAGGCCGCCCAAATCGCAGGAGCTTTACGACCACTATTTCGGCGCTATCAAGTCCCGAGTTGCGGCATTTATGACAGAGCTCGACACGGAGCTGTGGAAGCTCGGAGTCAGCGCAAAAACCGAGCATAACGAGGCGGCACCCGCACAGCACGAGCTTGCACCCGTGTTCTCGAGCACAAATATTTCCGCCGACCACAATCAGATAACTATGGAGCTTATGAAAAAGCTCGCAAAGAAATACGACATGGAGTGCCTGCTCCATGAAAAGCCCTTCGACGGCGTCAACGGAAGCGGCAAGCACAACAACTGGTCGATTACCACCGACACGGGCGTAAATCTGCTCGAGCCGGGCGAGACACCGTATGAAAACGCACAGTTTTTGCTCATGCTCTGCGCAGTAATTCAGGCGGTTGACGATTATCAGGATGTGCTCCGAATTTCCGTCGCCTCCGCATCGAACGACCTGCGTCTCGGTGCCGCGGCAGAGGCACCTCCCGCCATTGTGTCAATGTTCCTCGGCGAGGAGCTTGAGAGCATTCTCGCGGCGATAGAGAACGACGAGACCTATGACGGCAGAGAAAAGGAATTTTTCAAGGTCGGCGCACACGTACTGCCGAAGTTCCCCAAGGACAGCACCGATCGCAACCGCACATCGCCCTTTGCCTTTACGGGCAACAAGTTTGAGTTCCGTATGCTCGGCTCATCGTCGTCCATTTCGGGCGCGAATGTTGCAATCAACACCGCCGTCGCAGAGTCACTGCGCCAGTATGCCGATGCACTCGAGGGCTCGGAGGATTTCGAAGGTGACCTGCACAAGCTTCTGCGCAGTGTGATCAAAAAGCACAAGCGCATCATTTTCAGCGGCAACGGCTACGGTGATGAGTGGGTTGACGAGGCGAAAAAGCGCGGACTTCTCAATCTGCCGACAACACCCGACTGTGTGCCGTACTATCTCGACATCAAGAATGTCGAGCTGTTCACACGCCACAGAGTTTACAGCGAAATTGAGCTTGCCGCGAGATACAAGGTGAAGCTTGACACCTACTCAAAGGTTCTGCACATCGAGGCACTCACCATGCTCGATATGGCACAGTGCGATATTTTGCCCGCGGTCAGCGAATTTTCGGGACAGCTTTGCGGTGCGGCTATTGCGAAAAAATCCGTCGGCATTGAGTCGGCATACGAGACTGAGACCGCGGAAAAAATTAGCGGACTCACGACAAAAGCCCTCGCGCAGATAAAGGCACTTTCCGAAGCAACACAAAATGCCGAGGAATTGAGCGACAGCTACTCAAAAGCCTGTGCATACCGCGACAGCGTTATTCCCGCGATGATCGCCCTGCGCGCAAGCGTTGATGAGCTCGAAACGATTACAGCAAAAAAATACTGGCCGTATCCGACCTACGGCGACATTCTTTACAGCGTAAAATAAAAAAGGTACGAGGCAAAGCCTCGTACCTTTTCAGCTTGTCAACAAAGTCCCTCGGACTTTTTTGACTACGCCGAAAAGCCGCCAAAAAATGCGCAGAGCTTTCCGCGCATTTTAGAAAAAGCCTCGGAAACNNGGCTTTTTGTTGTCGGCGATCAAATTGAGGCGGGCCTTTGCCCCCTCAAGCTCCCCCGCTGTTTGCAGGTCTTTCCTGCTGACAGTTTTGTTTTTCGACACTCTAAAAAAGGTACGAGGCAAAGCCTCGTACCTTTTCGTTTTATTTGTGCTTATTTATACATCTCAAGCAGACGCATCAGGTGCTCGTAGCGAGCCTTTGCGTTCTCTTCGGATGCCGCGAACAGAGTCTCGGCTCTGTCGGGGAACTCGCGGGTGAGGCGGCTGTAACGAGCCTCGTTCATGAGGAACTCCTTGTAGCCGTCTGTGGGTGCCTTGCTGTCGAGAGTGAACTTGCCGGTCTCGAGTGCGGGGTTGTAGCGGAAGAGATTCCAGTAGCCGCACTGAACAGCCTTCTTCATCTCAGCCTGGCAGTTGGTCATGCCGCCCTTAATGGAGTGCATCTCGCAGGGTGCGTAGCCGATGATGAGTGAGGGACCGGGATATGCTTCTGCTTCCTTGATTGCCTTGAGGGTCTGAATCATGTTCGCGCCCATTGCAACCTGTGCAACATAGACATAGCCGTAGGTCATTGCGATTTCAGCGAGGGACTTGGACTTGATTTCCTTGCCTGCCGCGGCAAACTGTGCAACCTGACCGATGTTAGATGCCTTGGATGCCTGACCGCCGGTGTTGGAGTAAACCTCAGTATTGAATACGAAGACGTTTACGTTCTCGCCCGATGCGAGGACGTGGTCAACGCCGCCGAAGCCGATGTCGAATGCCCAGCCGTCGCCGCCGAATATCCAACAGCTCTTCTTGTTGAGGTAATCCTTGCCGTCGAGGATAGCCGCACGGGTCTCACAGCCGCAGTCGAGCTTCTCGAGTGCCGCAACGAGTGCCTTGCTTGCTTCCTGGTTTGCCTCAGCGTCGTCATAGCTGTCGAGCCATGCCTGAGCCTCGGGAACCTTGTCTGCGATAGAGGCTACCTTTGCCTTGAGGTCGTCGCGAATCTTCTTCTGACCGAGGT
>DCHB01000066.1:40572-71793 GCA_002314685.1 Clostridiales bacterium UBA1763 | reverse complement strand
GAGCAAAGCGAGTGTCTTCATTAGGGCATAGCCCGTCTTCATGTTTGCTCAGCAAACACTTCATTTTATATTGTTAACTTGTTTTAACCGTCTTTTATTTTCAGCGAAATAAATCCCTTACGGGATTAGCTAAATTTGCTTTGCGCTAAATGTGCCTGCGGCACGCTAAATGCCTGTGGGCGTTAATAGATTTATTTCATTTAGCTATGCGAATGTAATGAGCATAATTTAGCTATGTCGAGTGTACGAGACATTGTTTCACGTTGCGAAGCAACATTTAGCTGTTTTCACCTGTGCTATATCCCCTTCATATTGAATTACCCGACTTCATGTGGTATTATTAGTGAAAATCCCCGAAGGAGGCATTGCAATGGCTAAGGATAAAAGATTTAATGTTATATTCAAGGACGGAAGCTCTCTCAGTGACAACGGGCAGAGACAAATTCTCGTTGACAGCGTGACGGGCGTGAATTACCTCGTCTGGAAAAGCGGATATGCCGGCGGCATCACTCCCCTTTTAGACTCCTACGGCAACGTTGTCGTAACTCCTAAAATGTGAAAAGAAGCAAGTCATTTTAGACTTGCTTCTTTATATTTATCCTCACAAACTGCCATGTAATAGGCGTTTGCAACAAGTATTATGTTAACCCACGCACCGCGAATACCCATTAGCTTAACGGCAAAAAAGCTGATTGCCGCGCCGAGGTGGAAAGCAAGCAGGGTGAAAACATAAAACCACACCTTGTCAAAATGCCCCTTGTCGCCGTCGGTTATATATTCGGCAAAGGCGAGCGACGCCTGCTTTGTGTTATTTGTCGAGAAAATCGTGGAGCTTATATAGCCACGAGCACCCGTAAAGCTGCTCCACTGCACGCTCATCGCAAAAAATATCGGGTACAGTCCCAGCAGCGGATTTGCGTTTTCGGGTATGAAGCACAGTACGATGCAGGCTAAGGCGTCAATTACGGGCGAGGCTCTGTGCATATTTATATGCAGATAGTGCGGCAAAAGCACTGTCAGCATCGTGCCGAGCACATACAAAAGCAGTGCGCCGACGTGCAAAACTACGGCATAGGCATCGCCGCGCAGTGCGCTGATTACCAATTCAAGCAAATTCATCGTCTGTGCGCTTGCCAGAAGCCCCGTGCGGCAAAGTATGGCATAGGCTCCGAAAAATCCGCCGACCGCGGCAAACGAAAGGTGCCTGTAAAAATCAATTTTCGGGTTGTTACTCATCAAATCCCTTATTTCTCTAAAATCAAGCATTGTTCATTATAGCACAGCTTTTCCTTTCTTCAAGCATAAATTCTTGATTGACTCGCCGCAGCGTGGTAAAATAAGTCGAGGTGAGAGTAATGTACGAGCTTATTCAAGTTGCAAATAACACATATTATGTTAACTGCCCTGCTAAAATCGGCATATATTGCTGTGAGGATAAGGGCGTGTATCTTATTGACAGCGGCAACGACAAGGACGCGGGACGGCGCGTGCGGAAAATTCTCGACGAAAACGGCTGGCACGTTAAGGCTATTTTGAACACCCACGCAAATGCCGACCATATAGGCGGCAACAGATATTTTCAGCAGAACACGGGCTGTAAAATTTTTGCGCCCGGAATTGACGCCTGCATTACCCGCTACCCTATTTTAGAGCCTGCGTTTTTGTACGGTGCGTACCCCTGCAAGCCGCTGAGACACAAGTTTTTGCTTGCACAGGAGTCTGAGTGTGCGGACATTTCCTCCCCCGACTTCCCTTCGGAGATTGAGGCTATTCCTCTGCGCGGACACTTTTTTGATATGGTAGGCTTCCGCACTCCCGATGACATTGTCTTTCTTGCCGATTGCGTATCGAGTGCCGCGACGCTCGAAAAGTATCAGATAGGCTTTATCTACGATGTGCAGGCTTATCTCGACACACTCGATTATGTTGAAAGCCTCAGCGCAAAGCTGTTTGTGCCCTCTCACACCGAGGCCGTTGAGGATATGCACACTCTTGCGGACTTAAATCGCAAAAAGGTGCTTGAAATTGCCGATAAAATCATCGAAATCTGCGCTGAGCCCATAAACTTTGAGGCAATTTTGCAGAGGCTGTTCAAGGAATATTCGCTCTGCATGAGCTTTGAGCAGTACGCCCTTGTCGGCAGTACGGTGCGCTCGTATTTAAGCTGGCTGTATGACGGCGGCAGGCTGACTGTTTTATGTGACGACAGTATGCTTTTGTGGTCTAAAGTTAAATGATTTCCCCGCACGGAGCTAAAAAATGGATTTGACACTCACGCACTATTTAATAGTCTGCCCGCTTGTATTTCTCGCAGGCTTCGTTGATGCCGTTGCAGGCGGCGGCGGGCTGATTTCCCTGCCCGCTTATCTCATCGCGGGCTTGCCTCCGCACAATGCGATTGCGACTAACAAAATGAGCTCGTCAATGGGTACGAGCGTCGCAACCGCACGCTACGCTCTCGACGGCTTTGTGCCGTGGAAGCAGGCGGCATTCTGCACCGTTTGGGCGCTTATCGGCTCATATTGCGGCGCTGAGCTTGTTTTACTGCTTGATGCTCACATTTTCAAGATAATAATGCTCGCAATTTTGCCGCTTACGGCTGTTTATGTTTTCAAAAGCAAGTCACTTGTCTGCGAAAAAGAGCCGCTTTCCTTTTGGAAAACGACTGTAATAAGCTGTGCCGTTGCACTTGTAATCGGCATATACGACGGCTTTTACGGGCCCGGCACGGGCACATTTCTGCTCCTTTTGCTCACAGCGCTTGCACACATGAGCCTCAACTCCGCTAACGGCACAGCGAAGGTGATTAACCTTGCGACAAATATTTCCGCTTTGACTGTGTTTCTCGTAAACGGTAAGGTTATTATTCCCTTGGGACTTGCCGCAGGCGTGTTTTCGATTGCGGGAAACTTTTTCGGCTCGCGGCTGTTTGAACGGCACGGCGTTAAGTCCGTTAAGCCTATTATGATTGCGGTGCTGAGCATATTCTTTATAAAGGTTTTATACGAGCTTATAACTGCATAAAAAACAGGACTTCAGTTGGGCGGTGCGCCGTCCTTGAAGTCCTGTTTTTTGTTATCGCTTCTGTAAAAGCTGATATGCTTTTTCTCTTGCTATTGCG
This sequence comes from Clostridiales bacterium UBA1763, assembly GCA_002314685.1. GTDB lineage: Bacteria > Bacillota > Clostridia > Oscillospirales > Oscillospiraceae > F23-B02. The sequence continues at coordinate 68,672 of DCHB01000066.1, read as the reverse complement.
CGGTAGAGGCTCAGCTGAGCGCGGTCTAAGTCTATGCCTTGCCGCTTGTGCTCAATGCGTTCTCTTGCGCGCTTTTCCGATGCCTGTGCGCGGGCAATGTCGATGCTCTCGGCATTTTCCGCACTTCTTGCAAGGATGATTACCTCGTTATCCGCAACGGACAGCACGCCGCCGCTGACTGCGGTATAGCTGAACTGCTCGTCAACCTTATATCTTACGACGCCCTCTTTGAGTGCCGCAATCATTGCCGCATGACCTGACAGTATGCCCGCCTCGCCGTCGGCAAGGGGTACTGCGACATAATTTGACATCACATCGCAGACTGCACCGCCTGCGGTTGTAATTTGAAGATGAATTTTATTATCCATAATCAGAAGTCCTTACGCTTTGCAAGCACCTCGTCTATTGTGCCGCACATGAGGAATGCCTGCTCGGGCAGGTCATCACAGTCGCCGCCGAGGATTGCCTGGAAGCCGCGGATTGTGTCCTCCATCTTGACGTATCTGCCCTGCAGACCCGTGAAGTTTTCGGCAACATGGAAGGGCTGAGACAGGAAACGCTGAATGCGGCGGGCGCGGTTGACTATTGCCTTATCCTCAACGCCGAGCTCGTCCATACCGAGAACGGCGATGATGTCCTGAAGCTCCTTGTACTTCTCGAGCACCTGCTGAACGGCGCGGGCGGTTTCGTAGTGCTCCTTGCCGAGAATGTGCGGGTCGAGAATACGCGAGGTAGACTCGAGGGGGTCAACTGCGGGGTAAATGCCGAGCTCGGATATGCTTCTTGACAGAACGGTTGTTGCGTCAAGGTGAGCAAAGGCTGTTGCAGGTGCAGGGTCGGTCAGGTCGTCGGCGGGGACGTAAATCGCCTGTACCGAGGTGACTGAGCCGTTTCTCGTGGAGGTGATACGCTCCTGCAGTGCGCCCATTTCGGTTGCGAGGGTGGGCTGATAGCCGACAGCGGAGGGCATACGGCCGAGCAGTGCCGATACCTCGGAGCCTGCCTGAGTAAATCTGAATATGTTGTCGATGAACAGCAGAACGTCCTGACCTGACTGGTCACGGAAGTTTTCGGCTATGGTAAGTCCCGACAGAGGAACTCTCAGTCGTGCCCCGGGGGGCTCGTTCATCTGACCGAATACAAGGGCGGTTTTATTGATAACGCCCGACTCGGTCATCTCGTTCCAGAGGTCGTTACCCTCACGGGAACGCTCACCGACACCTGCGAATACGGAGTAGCCGCCGTGCTCGTATGCGACGTTGCGGATAAGCTCCATGATGAGAACTGTTTTGCCGACACCTGCGCCGCCGAACAGACCTACCTTACCGCCCTTGGAATAGGGTGCAAGCAGGTCAACTACCTTGATACCCGTTTCGAGTATCTCGGTTGAGGGGGCAATATCGGTAAACTCGGGTGCGAGTCTGTGGATGGGCTTGCGTTCAGCCGCCTCCACGGGTCCCTTGTTGTCGATAGGCTCACCGACGACATTGAACATTCGTCCGAGTGTTGCCTCACCGACGGGCATTGTTACGGGCGAGCCCGTATCGACTGCACGGCAGCCGCGTGAAATACCGTCGGTTGAGAAAAGGGAGATACAGCGGACAGAGTTATCACCTATGTGCTGAACTGCCTCGAGGGTGATTTTTCTGTCTTCGAGCTGAATCTCTATTGCGTTATATATATCCGGCAGCTTGCCGGAGGGAAACTGCACATCTACTACGGGTCCTATGACCCTTCTGACGATTCCGTTTTCCATTTACTTACCTCCTGATAAGGGGTTATTTGCGCTCAAGTGCCGCCGCACCGCCGACAATTTCGGAAATTTCCGTGGTAATTGCCGCCTGACGCGCACGGTTGAGTGACAAGCCAAGCTCGTCGATAAGAGTCTTAGTGCTGTCGGTTGCAGAGGTCATTGCCGTCATTCGTGCCGTATGCTCGCCGCATCTTGCCTCAAGCATTACGGAAAGCAGCTTGTTGTTTATATAAAGCTGCATGACGCTTTCAAGCACAGTGTCGGCATCGGGAGCAAAAATGAACGCGTGACCTGCGCCGCTTTGCTCAGTCTCGGGCTTTGCGGGCAAAAGCTGTTCTGTGACGGGCTTTTGCGACAGTGCCGAGATATATCTCTGATATACGAGGTGCACCTCATCTGTCTCACCGTTTAGGAACAGCTGCTTGAGATATTCGGCTATCTCAATAGCTTCGTTTGCCGTAGGTGTATCGCTCAGCTCGGGGAAGGCTTTGATTACCTTCACACCGCTTTTTGCGATTACATCCTTGCCCCAGCGTCCGCATACAACGAGCTCGCACTCGCGGCTGTCGTTTTCAATCAAATCCAGCGCATAGTGCAGTACGGCGTTGTTATACACTCCGCACAGACCTCTGTTACCCACGAAAAGCACATAGCAGACCTTGTTCACCTGCTTATGAGGCTTTATAAAACGGTTCTGACTGCCTGAGGAGCCTGACAGCAGTGTGTTCAAAACCTCCTGACTCTTATCGGCGAAGGGGCGCATTGACTGCATACGAGACTGGGTTTTGCGCAGCTTTGATACCGCAACCATTTTCATGGCTTTGGTTATCTGCTGTGTGTTTTTTACACTCTTTATGCGGGTGCGTATCGCTCGCATATTAGCCATACATGCCCCTCCTTTCCTTAAATATCATATTAAAAAGTCTTTTTGAAGGTTTCAATGCAAGCCTTGAGCTTAGTCTGCTGCTCGGCATTGAGCTTCTTGCCGCCGAGTATTTCATCGTGCAGCTCGGGATAATTGCGGTTTACATAATCTATTACCTCGGACTCGAAGCGGGCGATTTCGGTAAGCTCGATATCGTCGGTATAGCCCTCGGAGGCGGCAAAGATTGCAATAACCTGATCTGCCGCGGACATGGGGGCATACTGTCCCTGCTTGAGTATTTCGGTCATGCGGGCACCTCTGTGCAGAGTGTCGCGTGTTGCCTTGTCAAGGTCGGAGCCGAACTGTGCAAAGCTTGCGAGCTCTCTGTACTGAGCGAGGTCCATACGCAGACGACCTGCGACCTGCTTCATAGCGCCTATCTGAGCCGCGCCGCCGACACGGGATACGGACAGACCGACATTGATTGCCGGACGCACGCCCGAGTGGAAGAGGTCGGACTCGAGGAATATCTGACCGTCGGTGATAGAAATTACGTTAGTCGGGATGTATGCTGAGATATCGCCTGCCTGAGTTTCGATAATGGGCAGTGCGGTCATACTGCCGCCGCCTGCCTCCTCGGAAAGGCGTGCTGCTCTTTCGAGAAGTCTGGAGTGCAGATAGAATACATCGCCGGGGTATGCCTCGCGCCCGGGAGGTCTGTGCAGAAGCAGAGAAATCTCACGGTATGCGGATGCCTGCTTACTCAGGTCATCGTATATGATAAGGACGTCCTTGCCCTTATACATAAAGTATTCGCCCATTGCCGCGCCTGCATAGGGTGCGATATAGAGCATGGGTGCGGGCTCGGATGCGGGTGCGGAAACAACGATTGTGTAATCCATTGCGCCGTTTGTGCGGAGCTTTTCGACAACGCCCGCTATGGTGGACTCCTTCTGACCTATTGCTACATAGATGCAGATAACGTCCTTGCCCTTCTGATTGATGATAGCATCAAGTGCAATAGCGGTCTTACCTGTCTGGCGGTCACCGATAATAAGCTCACGCTGACCTCTGCCGATAGGAACAAGGGCGTCGATTGCCTTGATACCTGTCTGCAGGGGAACAGAAACGGGCTTTCTTGAAAGCACGCTCGGTGCGGGGCTTTCAACGGGTCTGTGTGCCTCTGCCTTGATGGGTCCCTTGCCGTCAACGGGCACGCCCATTGCATCGACAACTCTGCCGATGAGGCTTTCGCCGACGGGTACTTCTATAATTCTGCCTGTACGGCGGACGGAGTCGCCCTCCTGAATGTGGCTGTATTCGCCCATGAGGACAACGCCGACGTTTTCCTTCTCGAGGTCCTGCACCATGCCCTTGAGTCCGTTGGGGAACTCGAGCATCTCGCCTGCCATAACATCTGCAAGTCCCGAAACACGGCAAATACCGTCACCCACGGAGATAACCTCGCCCGTCTGGAACACGTCGATAGTGTCGCTGACCTTGCTGAGCTGCTCCTTGATGTTTTCCGCAATGGACTGCATCTGCTTGCTGCTGCGGTAGGTGTTGCTCTCGACATCGTTGCTCAGTCTGTCAAGCTGATGAGCAAGAGTGCCGTCGTACACGGTATCGCCGACCTTCATCTGCACGCCGCCAATAACCTCGGAATCGACCTCGTTATGGCAGGATATGAAGGTTTCGCAGATAATCTGCGTGAGCTTCTTCATTTCCTCTTCACTGAGAGGCTCTGCGCTCTTTATTGAAATGTCAAGTTTCTTCAGTTCGTTCATGTTCAAAATGTCACTCGGCATAGCCGATACCAATTCTTTAATTTGTTCGATAAATCTTTCGTTTAACGCCTGCTTTGAGGTCTCGAAGCCGCCTCGGCGGAGTACCTCGCCCGTTATTGCCGCTACCTGACGCACCTTGTCGGCGCTGACGCGGCTTTGCATCTCCTCGCGGAGCTGTGCTTCGGATTTTTCGGCGTTTGCGATGAGGGTTTTTGCTTCGACCTCACCTGCGGCGGATATTGCCTTGCTGTTTATCTCAGCCTGCTCGGCGGCACCCTGCATGATTTGCTCTTTTCGCTCCTCATTGAGTGCTCTTGCCTTTTCAATATCGCTGTTCAGGCTCTTTGCCTGATTTTTTGCTTTTTCGGCATTTTCAAGCTCCTCGCTGAGCTTGTTTTTTCTGCCTGCAAACATATCCTTTATCATATTGCGGCACAAATAGCCGAGTGCACCGAACAGAATGATAAAGTTTATAATCTTAAAAACCAAGTCCACCTGTGTACTATCCCTCCCTTCCCCGGAGTCCTGTTATTTGGTGATTTTTATTCCTTGGCCGCGCTTACACAGTCTTTGACGAGCTGTGTCTCGGACGAGACCTCATCCGAATGCAGAAGCTGCTGTGCAAGAATTGAGACAAGCTCGGGCATACTCTCGTCAAGCTCGTTGACGGCGTTTGCCTCCTCGTCCTTAACCCGCTGACGAACATCCTTGTGAAGCTGCTCGGCTTTCGCGTGCGCCTCGGTGAGCACCTCGCTCTTTGCCTTCTCGGCTACACTGCGGGCTTCGTTAATAAGCTGTCTTGCTTCGCCGTTTTTCTCGCTGAGCTCGATATTGAGCTGTTCATTTGCCTCGGCGAGTGCCTTTTTGGCTTTTTCGCCCTCGGCAAGTCCGGCTTCAACACGCGCTTTACGCTCATCCATGAAGCTCAGCACGGGCTGATAAAGGAATTTCTTTAACAGGAACATAAAGGGAAAGAAGCTTATGATCGTCCATAAGAATTCGGATATACTGATCTGGAGTCCCACGATATACAATACACCGTTCTCTATCAACTACCTTAAACCTCCTTATAAATAAGCTTTTCTGCCTTATTACTCAGGGCATGTAGCCTACAAGAATGAATGCAAAGAGCATACCGTAGATAGCGAGTGCCTCGATGATGCCCATTGCAAGAATCATTGTTACCCGGAACTTGCTGTAAAGCTCGGGCTGACGGCCCATTGACTCAAGTGCCTTACCTGCCGCGATACCCTGACCGATACCTGCGCCGATGGTACTCAGACCGATTGCAAGTGCAACTGCAATGGCTACAAGACCATATACTAAATCCATTATTCTTTCCTCCTGAATTGTTTTTTATATACAAATTATTTTTTGACTTTTTATTCTTCCTCTTCCTCTATTGCCTCGCCGATGAACACGCCTAAGAGCATCGTGAATATCATCGCCTGAATCAGGCAGAACAGCAGGCTGAGCACCTGCATTATAAGCGGAAGTATAAGCGGGAATATTCCGAAAAGTGTCTCGGTTACCTGCTCCTCGCCGTAGATATTGCCGTAAAGTCGGATTGCGAGTGACAGCGGTCTCGTCACGAGGTCGAGAAGCATAATGGGCAGAGTCGGCTTCAAAAACGAAAGCAGATATCCGCCGACGCCCTTTTTACGCATACCCGAGGTATGAATTGAGAAGAAGGCGATTATTGCAAGCGCCGCCGTGACTGCAAGCACCGAGGTAGGTACCGTGAACAGCTCGCCCGCACCGGGCAAAAGTCCCGAGTAGTTACACACTACGATGAAAATAAAGTAGGTGCCCAGCAGGGGGAAATACTCTCTCGTATTCTTACCCATAACGCCTTCGATAAATCCGTACAGCGAGCTCACAGCCATTTCAGCCGTGTTCTGCGCGATTGACGGAACATCACGCATCTTGCGGGTTGCAATAAACGAGACGAGCACGATAGCCGCCATTATTGCCCACATTGTATAAACGGTTTTTGTCGGAGTCAGATATGTCGCTAAAAATTCTGACAACCTCATTCACCTCCATTCTGTTTGCCGTCGAGGTCATCTGCCTTAATCTGCTTCGTTAATCGCAGAAGCATAAGCAGACCGCAGGTGCTGAGTCCGACCGCAACTGCTATCATCGTGATAAAATACGGAAGCTCAAACAGCTTGCACGCTAAGAAGCCTGCAAGCAGGAAAACTCCGTCCACTGCAAATCTGAGAGCATTCGTTCCCATAATTGCAAGCACGCTGTCGGGTTTGTTCTTTGCACTGCGTCTGCTTAACAGTCCGTTGAGATAGCCTCCCAACGCACCGAAGGCAAGTCCGCCAATGGCACTGATTACGCTAATATACTTGTCCATAGTATATCCTCTTGATAAATTTTGCGCTATTACGCAACATTATTATTTAACACTAAAATCGGTCAAATTGCAATTACTTTTGATGTGCTTTTTAGATTTTGAACATTTAGCACAAATATGCTATAAAAATTTGTAATATATCACAAATAGTTAAAAAAATATCACTTTTTCGGGCTGAAAATAAGCAAAACCGACCGAGTTCGGTCGGTTTTGTGTATTTTATTTGTCAAATTTATCCTGCTCTTTGTAGTCCGTATAGTCGCGGTCGAATTTCTTTTCCTCGGGCAGGAGGTCAAGACCTATCGTGCCGCCGGGATTCATATTGTACTTGGGATCGAAGTAATCCTTCAGCACGCGGAACACGCCGTATTCCTTCTCGCCGATGTAGCCCTCAAGCCACGGTGCAAACATCTTGCCTATGCCGTGATGGTGACTAATGGATGCGCCCGAGCGCTGAATTGCGTCGAGAATTGTGCTGTGGTATGCCTTGAACGCCTTTTCATCCTGCATCTTGGTGAGGAAGATGAAGTAGAGGTTTGCGCCCTGCGGGTAGCAGTGCGACATGTGGGTTGTGACAACCGTATTGGGCAGTGCGTGGCAGACCTTGCGTACATCGAGATGCACCTGCTCCATATTAGACCAGTTTACCGTGCACTCGAGGGTGTCGGTGGTTATGCCGAAGTCCATGAGGGTGTCACGCAGGTACGGGTCGTTGAAGCGTCCCTTTTCCCAGCTCTTTGTTACATAGCCCGTCAGCGGCAGACCGCCGTGCTTGAGTGCTATCCTGCGGATATTCTTTGCAACGTTCTTGGAATAGCCCTTTTCACCGTCGGTGAAGCCTAAGAACAGACAGCGCTCCATATCCTTATAGCCGAGCTTGTCGAGAATGGGATAAAGCGGAGTGTCGTCAACATTGTAAAGCTTGAGCATCATGCTCGTCTCCTCCTGGTCGGAGAGACGGAACACGGAGGAGTAGCCGCACTCATGCTGCATCATCTCGCGGGCGGCCTTCATAGCCTCGTCCCATGTCTTGAAGATGTAGGAGAAGCGCTTGCGGTTTTCGGGCATCCAGCGGAATATCTTGAGAGTTACCTCGGTGAGTACGCCGAAGGTGCCCTCGGAGCCCATCATAATCTGATTGAGGTCTGGTCCGCAAGCCTCACGGCTGTAATGGCTTGTCTGAATTGTGCCTATGGGGGTTGCGTATTTCTGCGAGAGGACTATATCTGCGATACAGCCGTAATAGGTGCTGTTCTGACCTGCGCCGCGGGTGACTGTCCATCCGCCGACGGAGGAATATTCAAACGACTGCGGGAAATGTCCGCAGGTGTACTGACGCTTTGCACCGAAAAGCTCGGGTGCATTCTGTAGGGTTTTTTCAAGGTCGGGACCCGACATACCCGCCTGAACGGTTATTGTCTGGTCTATCTCGTTGAAGGAAATGACCTTGTTGAATCTTCTGCGCATATCGAGGGATATGCCGCCCTTGACGGGCTCGACGCCTCTTGTTACGGAGCTTCCGCCGCCATAGACATACAGAGGAATGTCGTGCTCGGTTGAATATGCCACGATTTTTTCGACCTGCTCGCTTGTGTCGGGATAGAGCACGACATCGGGCACGGAGTCGATTATCTTATGGCGCAGGCGAAGAATATCATAAGCCGTAAAGCCGTAGGCAACACTCAGTCTGTCGTAATCGGAGGTGGATATGCCCTCCTCGCCTACTATCTCACGCAGGGCATTTATATGCTCCTCGGCGAGCTTAACGGGGTGGTCAGACAGGTCAACCTTGTCGAAGCCGATATCGTCGGAGTATTCCTTGAAGTCCTCGTCTGTGAGCTTGAATACGTCCTTCATCATTTTGTAAAGCGATTCCTTGGGGAATTTGAAGAACTCGGGGTCGCCCCAGCGGAAAATTGAACGGTAGCTGTCCTGCGGTGCGGGAGTATCTACCCATTTAGGCTCGAAGCCGCTATATGGTTTATGGCTCATTACAGCATATTCCTTTCTTTGAGATTGTTCATTGTTGCGTACAGCGGTCTGACATTCTTGTATATCTTGCGGTACACCTTGTTGTATATGCTCATATAGGTCTCGTGATTTTCCTTAATCGGCATGAACACGTCCTTTTCGTGGACCATGCTCTGTATCGCCTCGTTAAAGCTGTCAAATTCGCCCTTTGCGACGAAGGCTACCATTGCCGCGCCGATTGAGCTCGCCTCGTGTGTGTGTATGCGCTTTACGGGCAGGCCGAAGGTGTCGGCAAGAATCTGGCAGGCGAGGTCGCTCTTTGAGCCGCCGCCGCCGGCAAACAGCTCTCTTATCTGAATACCGCCGCGCTTTTCCATTGAGCGCATTGACATATAAAGCTCCATGCAGATGCCCTCAATTATTGCGCGGTACATATGATACTTTGTGTGATAATCGGAGAAGCCGATTATTGCACCGTAGGAGTCGGGCTTCAACACGTCGGGTGTCCAATACGGCTGAAGCATGAGTCCGTTGCAGCCTGCGGGGATTTCCGAGGCACGGCGGTTGAGAAGCTCCTCGGGGGATATGCCCATTTCGAGTGCCTCCGCCTTATCCTTATCACCGAATTCCTTGATAAACCAGCTGAGCATCCAGAAGCCGCGGAAAACCTGAATTTCGGGGTTCCACGCCTTGTTGATTACCGCGGGATATGATGGTAAAAACTGCTGAGGCTCAAAGTAGTTTTCCGAGTACATATCAATCGTTGAGCTCGTGCCGAAGGAGATTGCCGCCTTGTCCGAGCGAGCAATGGAAAGTCCGAGGGTTTCGCAGGCCTTATCGGCACCTGTTGCTATAAGGGGCAGTCCCTCGGGTGCACCCGAAAGCTCGGACGCCTGCTTTGTTATATAGCCTATAACCTCGCCCGAGGGCACAAGCTCGTAAAGCTTATCCTGCGGCACATCGTAAAGACAGCGGGTAAGGTCGTTTTCCTTCATCCACTTCTTTGCCTTGTAATCCATGGGGATATGGGCGACTGTGTTTGCGGGTGAGTCGGCAAGTCTTCCCGTCATGCGGAAATTGAGATATGCGGGCAGGCAGACTATTTTCTTCGACTTTTCCCAGACATCGTGCTGATTCTGACGCACCCAGTTGACCTTTGAGGTGCGATAGCCTATCTTTGTGCTCTTGCCCATGCCGATAAGCTCGAAAGCTATGCTCTTCCACCAGGGGAAGGGGTTGTCAAACTCGCACTTTCTTGCGTCGAGCCAGTGGATAATATCTCTTGTCGGGTGATTGTTCTCATCGAGGAAAACGAGTGTATCTCTTATTGCTGTGACAACGCAGGCGATAATATCCTTTGCCTTGTCCTGATTGCGCTCCATGAGCACCTTGCTTGCCGCACACATGTGAGCAAAATAGAAATCGGTTTTCTGCTCTGCCCAGCCCGGCTGCTGTCTCAGATACGGCTCTGTGTACTTGACCTGCACCTTATCTACTATGGTGCCCTGCTTGTCAACAAGAATTGCTCTTGTGCTCTGAGTGCCGACATCGTATGTTAGTATAAGCGGTCTGTCCATATAAGTTCCTCCGTTTATTTATTTTCGGTTAAGTATATCACTTGTTGAAATTACATCCACGCCGAGTCCGAGGACATTTTCAATGACCGTGTCGCCGCGGTCTATGCGCTTATCGAGCAAAACTGCGTTAATCTCACGCATAACATCGAAAATTCTGTCCTTCGGAATGTCGCTCGATACCTTGACGGGTAAAACGGGTGCATCCTCAAATACGGTTTTAACCGTTGAGCATATTGTGCGCTTAGGCTCAGTCATTTCCGAAATTGCAAATCTTTTGCCGTTTTCGCAGGTATTGCCCGTTACGGTAAATTCGCCGTTTTCCTCCTCAACGCAGAGGAGACAGCCCTTCGGACAGCCTATACAGTTAAAGCTTTTCATTCTGCCACCTCTATCGAAAAACGGACATCGGAGCCGTTTTGTACCGCAAATTTATCCATATTCAGCACAAGCTGCTGCATCTCGGGAGGACGCAGGAAGGGGTAAACCCTTTTGAATACCTCCTGCCCATCAACAGTGAGCCTTAAAAGGCTCTTTTCACGCACGGCTTTTGAACGGAAGTAGAACGTCACCCTTGAGTTGTCGGCATTGAGGTCAAGCTGCTGCGGGACGAGATACAAAAATTCGTTTCCGATTTTAATATTCACCTTGCACTGAGCCTTTTTTGCATAGTGCGCGGCACTTAAACCCGCAAGCTCACCCGATGCCGAGACAAAATCGACAAGGTCGTTTACGTGCAGTGCGTTGCCGCAGGAGAAAATTCCGTCAACGCTCGTCATCAGCTGGCAGTCGCAGACGGGACCTTTGGTGTGACTGTCAAGCTCAACGCCGACACTCTCTGCAAGCTCGTTTTCGGGGATAAGTCCGACGGATACAATAAGCGCATCGCAGTCAACGCGCACTTTTGTGCTCTCAATGGGCTTGTAGCTCTCGTCAACCTCGCAGATTTCAACCGCCTCAAGCCTGTCGGCACCGAAAACGCGGGTGACGGTATGGCTTAAATACAGCGGAATATCGTAATCGTGCAGGCACTGATGAATGTTTCTCGTAAGTCCCGAGGGCGTGGGGTTAATCTCATACACGCCTAAAACCTTTGCACCCTCAAGGGTGAGGCGGCGTGCCATGATAAGTCCTATGTCACCCGAGCCTAAAATAACGCACTTTTTTGTGGGCATAACGCCGAGGCGGTTTGTGAAATGCTGTGCAGTGCCCGCGGTGAATACGCCTGCGGGGCGTGTGCCGTGAATGAACACCTGCTTTGCAGTGCGCTCACGACAGCCCGTTGCAAGTACTATTGTTTTTGTGCTTATCCTTTCAAGCCCGTCGCGGGATACAGTTACAACGCAAAAGCCCTCAGCTGTTTTTTCAATACGTGTAACGAAGGTCAGAAGGCGGACATCGACAGTCTTTTCGCTGAGCTTATCCATGAAGCGCTCAACATATTCGGGACCTGCAAGACGCTCACCGAAGCGGCTTAAGCCGAAGCCGTCGTGTATGCACTGCTTGAGCATACCGCCGAGGCGCTCCTCGCGTTCTATAAGAAGCACCCTTGCGCCCTCATCGCAGGCTTTTATTGCCGCGGCAAGTCCTGCGGGACCTCCGCCTATTACCGTAACATCAAAATTATTCATTCTCGCCGCCTCCCTTCACGCTCTCAAAAACTATCGGGGACTGCTCCGAGGATTTTTTGACCTCGGAAAGCGGGACGCCGAGGTATTCGGCTATGATTTTCGTCACAAGCGGCGAACAGAAGCCACCCTGACATCTGCCCATACCGGGTCTTAAACGCTTTTTGATACCGTCAACAGTCGGCACGCATATAGGACTATTGAGCGCATCGAGAATTTCTCCGCGGCTTACCTCCTCACAGCGGCACACTATCACGCCGTAATCGGGATTTTGCTTTATAAGCTCCGCCCTCTCACTGTCGCTCATTGCGGCTAAGTGCGGCGGTGCATGACGCACCGGGTTGAAGCTTTCGTTTTTCTCCGCCTTGAGTGCCGATGCCGCCATTTGCGCCACATCCTCGGCAACTGCGGGTGCGGTTGTGAGTCCCGGGGACTGAATGCCCGCGACATGGATAATATTCTCCGTTTTTCTGCCCCATTCGATTATGAAATCCTCTTCATAGGTGGGGGCACGCACTCCCGTGAAGTAGGTGATTATATCCTTTTCGCTCAGTGTAGGCATTGTCACCTTCTGCTTTGCGAAAACGCGCTCGATGCTGTCGGGCGAGGTTGCGGTGTTTTCACGCTCGTAGGTTTCAACTGCGTCGGGACCTATGAGCAGATTATCGTGCACGGTGTGCAGAATACCGCCGCCCTTTGTGCGAGTCTTGCCCGGTATGCTTGCGCCGACGACAGAGGCAATCATGCCCATGCGTTTGCCCGCTTTTTTATCCAAAATCGAGTTTGTGCCGCGGCGGGGATGAATTGAGAAAAACCTGTCATTCGCCATGCGTGCGACCTCATCGGAGAACACGCCCGCACAGTTTATGACTATCTTGGGATAAACCGTGCCGCGGTTTGTCATTACGGCATTTATTCTGCCGTTTTTGACCTCCATACCCGTAACGGCGGTATTGAGGGACACTCTCGCGCCGTTTGCCACGGCATTTTCCGCATAGGCGATTACAAGATTATAAGGACTCACACAGCCCGAGGACGGATTTGAAATTGCAAAGGCAAAATCCGAATTGAGATTCGGCTCTGTTTTTCTTATTTTGCTTCCGAGGACTAATTTTGCATCGTCAATACCGTCTATGTATTTGCGTTTTTGAACAAAAAGCCACACAACGGGAAGCCACGACATTTTGCCGAAGCAGGCATACTGCCCCACTCTCTTAAACGGGATGTCAAGCTCGGCGCAGACAGCATCGTACATTCTGTTTGCTCTGCGGATATATTTGTGCTTTAACGAGCCGCGTGACAAGTCTATACCCGGGTGCACCTCGCCGTCATTGCGCCCCGATGCGCCTAATGCGAGGTCTGCCTCCTTTTCAAGCAGGAGAATATCGAGCTTAAAGCGCGAAAGCTCTCTTGCTATCGAACAGCCCGAAATGCCGCCGCCTATTATGAGCACATCGGGCTTATCCCCCTCAAGTGCCTTGTCCTTAAGGCTCGGCATACGCATTTTCTGCGCCTCGGCACCCGTGAATACTATGTCGTTTACGACATGGCATTTTGAGTACGGCTCGGCGCACAGCATACCCGCGGCTACAACATCGTCCCACTTGTCGAGATTACCGCGAAGAACTATGCACCCGTCCTCATACGAGGCGTTTACCGCATTGCCGTACTGCTTTTTCAGTTTTCTGTTTATTGCCCTGATTTTCATTACTGCTTCCTCGGTCTTTACCATACACACAGTATATTTTTCTTACACTATATTATAGCTCAATTTTTTATTTCGTCAATCTTCGACACTGAGCAAAACAGTCCCAATATGTCCATAAACTGAAATAAAAATAAAAAAAGTTTTGCAAAGCAAAACTTTTTTTATAACTTTGTATATTTTTAATTTGTCTGAAGATTGCCTGAGGATGCCCTGCGGGTGGGCTCGGGATCCTGCTCGGGCTCGTCGGTATTGCCGCCGTCCTCGCTCTGCTCGGATTTATCGTCGGTTTTACTGCTGTCGGGCTTTTTTGTACCGCTGTTCGAGCTTGAGCTGCTGTTGTTATCGTCGTTCTTCTTCGAGCTGCTGTTGTCATTATCCGAGTAGCTGTTGTCGTCATTATACTGCTCGGTGCCCTGATTTCCGTTATCGTTCTTATCCTTGTCGTTATCGGTTACGACGGGAGTTGCCTCGGGTGCTGTCGGCACGGGGTTATCGACATCCTGATTTGTGAAACTGCAAGCCGATAATAGCACGCAAAGTGCCGCGGCAAAGCAGACAGACAGTATTTTCAGTTTTTTCATATTATATACCTCTTTCCGCAGTTTTGGAAATTATACTCTATTTACACGGAGATATTTTAGCACAAGCCGACGAAAAGTGCAACTGATTATAGTTTAATTGAGCGTATATACGGCATAATTAAGTACTCCCGCAAAGCTTACCCATAGAATATACGGGACTAAAAGCCATGCAGAGGCTTTTTTGACGGCACCGAAGCGGAATATGCTTATTAAAATTGTAAGCCACAATGCGCATAGCCACACGAATGCGAGCAGATAATTTTCGAGATTGAAGAAAATCAGCGTCCACGCGAAGTTGAAAACGAGGCTTATTGCATAGGCTATGAGTGCACACTGCTTTTTTCTGTGCGGGGCATCGACGGTACAAACGAGATATGAGGCTATGCCCATAAGGACATACAGCACCGACCACGCCGTGGGAAATAACCACTGCGGCGGAGCATAAGACGGCTTTTTAATAAGCTCGAACATTATCATATTGTCCTTTGTCAGCAGTGACGATACGCCGCCTACGGCAAGCGGGATAAACAGTGCCGTGCCGAGCTGTTTCCAATTTATTTTCATGGCTGTCCTCCATATTGTATTTACGGATAGTTTATGACAGCTTATTAAGAATAATACAAAAAATATGCACCACCAAACGGAAGTGCATATTTTGAGCCTATCAAAAGCCTTCAAAAAGGTTTATCTGCGAGCTTTCGGGCATTTGTCCGAGTGCGCCGAGACGCTTGAGTGCTTCAAGGTGGCTTTGGCTGACCTTCGGGCAGGCTGCGCTGACCTCCTCAACCGAGATGTAGGTCTGTCCGTCCGCCGTGCATTTTTGCAGGTCATAAGCCGCGGTCTCGCCGAGTCCCGATATTGCCACAAACGGGGGCAAAAGTCTGCCGTCATCGGTGATAATAAACTTGACGGCATCGGATTTATACAGGTCAATGGGTGCAAACTCAAAGCCGCGCATATTAAACTCGTAAACCGCC
Organism: Clostridiales bacterium UBA1763; assembly: GCA_002314685.1. Taxonomy (GTDB): domain Bacteria; phylum Bacillota; class Clostridia; order Oscillospirales; family Oscillospiraceae; genus F23-B02. The sequence goes on along the minus strand of DCHB01000066.1, from coordinate 53,463 downwards.
TCTAAGGTTGTGAGCAAATCCTCTTCCTTTGAGCTTATATCAGGCTTTTTCTTCAGCTCATTTATCTTGCGGCGCACGGCATCCGTGCCGCCCGTCATCATCTCGGCATCAAAGCCGTCCTTCTGACTGCGGCGGTAGAAATATGCGCTGTAAAATGCGAGGGGCTCATGCACCTTAAACCATGCGATGCGGAATGCCATCATAACATAGGCAACCGCGTGTGCCTTCGGGAAAAGATAGGCAATCTTACGGCAGGATTCTATGTACCATTCGGGCACTCCGAAGGCGTTCATCTGCTTCTCGGCATCGCCCGGGAATTCGCCGCTTTTCTTGACCTTGCCCTTACGCACCGCCTCCATCGTCTTAAACGCGAGTGACGGCTCCATACCCTTTTGGATGAGGTAGAGCATAATATCGTCACGACAGCCGACTGTTTCGTTAACCGTTGCTATGCCGTTTACGATGAGGTCACGGATATTGCCCGCCCATACATCGGTGCCGTGTGAGAAGCCCGAAAGTCTTACAAGCGTGTCAAACTGCGTGGGCTGAGTTTCAACGAGCATCTGTCTTGTAAAGCCTGTGCCGAATTCGGGTATGCCTATACTGCCCGTTTTGCCGATAATCGGGTCATCGTCGGGCAAGCCGAGCACCGTGGGTGTTGTAAATATCTTCATGGTGTCGGGGTCTGAGAGCAAAATATTCTTTGCGTCAACGCCCGTTGCATCCTCAAGCATTCGTATCATGGTCGGGTCATCGTGACCGAGCTCGTCAAGCTTAAGGAGGTTAGCCTCCATGCAGTGATATTCAAAATGAGTCGTTATTATATCGCTTGTCGGGTCATCGGCGGGATGCTGTACGGGGCAGAAATCCGTGACATCCATATCCTGCGGGATAACTACAAGTCCGCCGGGGTGCTGACCCGTTGTGCGCTTTACGCCGACAAGTCCCTTTGCAAGGCGGTTTTCCTCCGCCTTCGTGACCTTGAGCTGACGCTCCTCGAGGTACTTTTTAACGTAGCCGTAAGCGGTTTTCTCGGCGAGCGTGCCGATAGTGCCTGCTCTGAAAACATGGTCAGAGCCGAAAAGCTCCTCGGTGTATTTATGCGCCTGCGCCTGATATTCGCCCGAGAAGTTGAGGTCGATATCGGGTGTTTTTTCATTTCCCGGGAAGCCGAGGAAGGTTTCAAACGGAATGTCAAAGCCGTCCTGCCGCATAAGCTCGCCGCATTCGGGGCAGTTTTTCGGCGGCATATCCGCGCCGCAGCCGTATGAGCCGTCGGTTACAAATTCGCTGTGACAGCACTTGGGGCAAACATAGTGCGGCGGAAGTGAGTTAACCTCGGTTATGCCCGACATATAGGCTACGATTGATGAGCCGACACTGCCTCGACTGCCGACGAGGTAGCCGTGCTCAAGCGAGTTTTGCACAAGCTTCTGTGCGCTCATGTATATGACATCGTAGCTGTGGTCGAGTATTGTATTCAGCTCGGTATCGACTCGCTCCTGCACTATTTCGGGCGGATTTTCGCCGTAAATTGAGTGCATTTTGCCGTAAACGAGCTCTTTTAGCTCATTTGCGGAGTTTTCAATCTTCGGCGGGAACAAATCCTTCGGCAGAAGCTCGATTTCATCTATCTGCTCGGCTATTGCATTGGGGTTTGTTATTACGACCTCCTTTGCAAGCTCATCGCCGAGATAGGCAAATTCCGCGAGCATTTCGTCGGTTGTGCGGAAGAATATAGGACAGCCGCGGTCTGCATCGGAGAATTTCTTTGCCGCCTGAAGTATCTTTCTGTACTGCTCGTCCTCTTTATCGAGAAAATGCACATCGCTTGCGGCAATAACGGGCTTATTAAGCTCCCTACCTATTTTGATTATTCTGCGGTTGTAATCCTGCAGGACGCTTTCGTCCTTGACAATGCCGTTATCTATAAGGAAGCGGTTGTTGCCGATAGGCTGAATTTCAAGATAGTCGTAGAAGGATGCTATGCGCTTGAGCTCGGCATCGGATGCGCCGTGCATGACCGCGCCGTACAGCTCGCCCATACCGCAGGAGGAGCCTACGAGTATGCCCTCGCGGTGATTTATAAGCAGGCTTTTCGGCACTGTCGGTGTCTTGTAGAAGTATTTAAGATAGGACTGTGAGACCATTTCGTACAGATTTTTAAGTCCCGTTCTGTTCTTTACGAGCAGTATCATGTGGCGCGACCTTGCATGGTCGGCGGGCTTTATCTTTGCATAGACCGACTGAATATCGTTTACGGTCTTTGCTCCGTGCTCTTGGAGCATGGGAATAAATCTGCCCATTATGCGTGCAACGACAAGGGCATCGTCACTCGCTCTGTGGTGGTTAAAATCGGGCAGACTGAGTCTGTTTGACACCATATCGAGCTTATGCTTTTTAAGGTCGGGCAAGAGCGCATGGCTGAGTGCGAGCGTGTCAAGATACACGGGCTCAAACTCAATGCCGCAGCGCGCCGCCGCCGATGCCATGAAGCCCGTATCGAAATCGGCATTATGCGCCACTATCGGGCGGTCACCGGCAAATTCGAGGAAGGCACGCATTGCCTCCGCCTCGCTCGGTGCGTCCTTGACATCAGCGTCTGTTATGCCCGTAAGCTGAGTAATCTCCTGCGGGATGTGCATTTCGGGGTTGACAAAGGTGTTGAAGCTTCCCTTTATCTCATTGCCCGCATAGATAACCGCACCTATCTCGGTCATTCTGTCCGAGCCTGCGTTAAGTCCCGTTGTTTCAATGTCAAACGCGACCATTTCGCCGTCTATGGGCAGGTCGCTGTCACCGTGCACGGCGAGATTGCCGTCAAGGTCGTTTACAAAATAGCACTCGAGTCCGTAAATTATCTTTACGCCGTTTGCCTTGCCCGCCTTCCACATATCGGGGAATGCCTGCAAAACGCCGTGGTCTGTTACCGCTATTGCGGGGTGTCCCCAATATGCGGCGCGCTTTACGATCTCGGCAGGCTCCGTCAGTGCGTCAAGTGCCGAAAATCTCGTATGTACATGGAGCTCAACGCGTTTTTGCTCGGCATCATCCGTGCGCACGTGCTTTTTGCCCTTCATAATATGCCGCGGCTCAATTACCATATCCTCATCGTAGCGGCTGTAATTTACAACGCCCGATACTATGACATGGTCGCCGTCGCTTATCTTGCTTATGACAGATTGGTCATCGTCGCCTCTCAAATAGCGGGAGACTCGGATTGAGCCCGTGAGGTCGGTCATATCAAAGCACAAAACCGCGCCGTCACGCTTTTGAAGCTTGCGGCTTGTTACGTCGAAAACATCGCCCTCAATGACAACATTGCCCGAATCGAGAGTGAGCTCGGACATGGGCATGGGCGCTTTTTTGATGCTTCTGCCCATTATTACATCGCCCTTCGGCTTGGCGGCGACAGTGCCTCCCGTCTGAGCCTTCGGCACGAATTCCGTCTTGGGCTTGGGATAATCGGGCTTTATTTCAACGCTTTTAAGCCCGTAATCCGCACGGATTATGCCGCAGAGCTTGTCAAGCTCTGCAGGTGCGGGAAGGCGCGTAAAATGAGCCGAGATGCTTATTGTCTGCTCGGCAGTGCTGACTGCGACATCCGTCACATACGCCTTATTCAGTCCCCCGCAGGTATCAGCGACCTGCTGACAGCTCGGGAATATTTCAATAAACGAAGTGTGCTCTATCACGCTTAATCCTCAGCATCTTTCTCAATTAAATCTATCAGTGCATCGCACAGACGGTCATACGGATATGTGCCGATAACCTCGCCGTGCTTTATAAGCAGACCGCAGTCAACGCCGCCCGCTATACCGTAATCTGCCTCTCTTGCCTCACCCGGACCGTTTACAACACAGCCCATGACGGCAACTGTTATATTTCTCTTTATGCCCTCGATGCGTTTTTCGACCTCGTGGGCAAGGGCTATAAGGTCAATCTGCGTTCTGCCGCAGGTCGGGCAGGATACGAGGCGTATCCCCTGCCTTAAGCCCGCCGCCTTGAGTATGGCTATGCCCGTTTTGACCTCCTCGACGGGGTCTGCCGTGAGGGACACTCTTATCGTATTGCCTATGCCCTCGCACAAAAGCGTGCCTATGCCGACTGCCGACTGAATTGTGCCGTTCCATGCCGTGCCCGTCTCGGTAACACCGAGGTGCAGAGGATAGTCAAACTCCTCCGCGGCAAGTCGGTATGCCGCTACTGTGAACGGCACTCTTGACGACTTCATGGAAAGGCAGATATCGTCAAAATCAAATCTGTTGAGAAGCTCAATGTGTCCTCTCGCACTTTCGACCATAGCCTCGGGTGTGGGGTGCCCGTATTTTTCGATGAGTCTTTTTTCAAGACTGCCCGAGTTTACACCTATGCGAATGGGTATATTGCGTTTGCGGCACGCCTCGGCAACGGCGCGGACATTTTGGGTATCGCCTATATTGCCCGGGTTAATTCTGATTTTATCTATACCTCGTTCTGCCGCCTCAAGTGCGAGGGTATAATCAAAGTGAATATCCGCGACAAGCGGCATATCGACCTGCTCTTTTATTGCAGATATTGCGCGTGCCGCCTTCATATCGGGGATAGCTATGCGGACAATATCACAGCCCGCCGCCTTAAACTGCTTTATCTGCTCAACGGTTGCCTCAACATCGTGAGTCTTTGTGTTGCACATCGACTGCACGCTGACATCAGCGTCACCGCCCACAGACACGCCGCCTACATTTATTTTTTTCGTATTGCTTCTTTTATCCATAACCGTCATCCTGTAATGAGCTTTGCTATATCGTTATACATGACAAGTGCCATAAGTCCGAGTAATAGTGCCATGCCCGCGGCATGGATATAGCCCTCGTACTTCGGGTCGAGCTTTCTGTGCGTGACCGCCTCGACTATAACCGTGACTATCATTAAAAATACTCTGCCGCCGTCAAGCGCGGGAATGGGCAGCATATTCATAATTGCGAGGTTGATTGCAATAAACGCGGATATATACAGAAGATTATCCGCCGCGGCTTCGGCGCTTTCCGATTCCTGCCCGACATCGTTCATCATGCTCACAATTCCGACAGGTCCCGACATATCGTCAAGCCCGACGGCACCGCTGACAAGCTCCTTCAGTCCGAGCCACACCCAGCGCGAGAACTCCATTGCGGTATTCCACGTATATTCAAGCTTTGCGCCGAAATCCGCCTCGGTGTAGCCGAATATGAAGCCGTATTTGGGTCCCTCATCGGCATATTCCTCGTAGGTTTTCGGAGTCAGCTCAAAATCGTTAAGTGCGACCTTCTCGCCGTCACGCAAAACGACTATATCGTAGGTGCCGTTGCCGCGTGCAAGGAAGGTTGAAACATCGGTGACGAGGTAAATTCTCTCGCCGTCAATGCTGTAAAAGGTGTCGCCCTGCATGAATGCGCTTTCGCTTTCGTATGGGCATCCGTCCATGAAATGGTCAATGGTCGGGGTTACAAAAGCCTGTGCGCCCGAGTACATTATCACAATAAAAACAAGTCCGAGCAGGAAATTCATAAACGAGCCCGCGCAGAGAATGACGAGCTTTTTCCAGAACCCCTGATTTGTAAAGGCGCGGGGATTATCCGACTCCGTGTCCTCGCCCTCCATTGCGCAGTAGCCGCCTATGGGCAGTATGCGCAGGGCGTAAAGAGTTTCGCCCCTCTGCTTTTTGAGCAGTGCGGGACCCATGCCTATTGAAAACTCATTTACTTCGACATTGCTCAGCTTTGCCGCGGAAAAGTGTCCGAACTCGTGTATGGCAATGAGTACGCCGAAAACAATTATCGCGATAATAATATACATTAAGAATAATGCTCCATGACAAACGCTCTGGCGGCCTTGTCAGCCTCCAGCACAGTATCCAAATCGGGGTCTTTTACTATTTCTATGCTCTCAACTGCACTTAATGCACAGTCATATATCTGATTATAGCCGAGCTTGTGGTTCAAAAACAGTGCAACGGCTACTTCATTTGCCGCACTCATAATGCAGGGTGCGGTGCCGCCCTCTCTTGCGCAGTCCATAGCAAGCTTGAGGCAGGGAGTTTTCTCAAAATCGGGCGCCTCAAAGGTGAAATCGCGCATATCTGCAAAGTCAAGGCGCTTAAACGGTGAGTCAACTCGCTCGGGATAGGTCATTGCAAGCTGTATGGGCAGTCCCATATCGGGTACGCCGAGCTGTGCAATAACCGTGCCGTCAATGAGCTCAACCATTGAGTGGATTATACTCTGCGGATGCACGACGACCTGAATATCATCGGGCGTGACCGCAAAAAGGTGCATAGCCTCTATAAATTCAAGTCCCTTGTTCATCATTGTTGCCGAGTCAACGGAAATTTTTGCGCCCATGCTCCAATTCGGGTGCTTTACCGCCTGCTCGGGTGTTACATTCTCAAGCTCTTTGCGGCTTTTACCTCGGAAGGGTCCTCCCGAGCCCGTGAGCAGTATTTTTTTAAGCTCGCCCTTTTTTCTGCCCATGAGGCACTGAAAAATTGCCGAGTGCTCCGAATCAACGGGCACTATCTCCGCGCCCATTTCGGCGGCACGGGGCATTACAATTTCACCTGCGCAGACCAAGGTTTCCTTGTTTGCGAGGGCAATGCGCTTTTTGGCGTCTATCGCCGCAAGCGTGGGCTTTAAGCCTACAGAGCCCGAAACGGCTGTAACAACGCAGTCAGCCTCGGGGAGTGTTGCGGCCTCTATCAGCCCCTGCATACCGCCAGCCACCTTAATATCGGTATCCTTAAGCGCTATGCGAAGGTCATTTGCCGCCTTTTCATCATATACGGCAACGAGCTTGGGCTTGAGCTTTCTCGCCTGCTGCTCTACCATATCAATTTTTCTGTTTGCGGTGAGTGCCGCTACGGGCAGTCCGAGATGCTCCGCCGCCGCAATGCTCTGACGGCCTATTGAGCCCGTACTGCCTAAAATTGAAATTGCCTTTGTCATGCCTTTACTCCTCCGAAGCGGCGGTCACGGCTGCTGTACGCCGCTATTGCCTTGTCAAGCTCTTTTTCCGAAAAATCGGGCCAGAGCGTGTCGGTATAATAAAATTCCGAGTATGCGCACTGCCACAAAAGGAAGTTTGACAGTCTGTACTCCCCGCCCGGGCGGATAATAAGCTCGGGGTCGGGTATTCCCGCTGAATACATATAGTCCGAGAGCATTTTCTCCGTAAGCGGCTCTGTCACCTTGCCCGAGGCAAAATCCTCGGCATAGAGCTCGGCTGCTCTGACTATCTCCGCCCTGCCGCCGTAGTTGAGGCAGATATTCGCCTGGAAGCCCTCGACATGGCTTGTTATCTCATCGGTTTTCTTAACAAGCGACTGAAGCTCGGGCGAAAGCCTTGAAACATCGCCGAAAACCTTCATGCGGATGTGCTTCTTCTCCATGTCGCTTATAGCTTCACGCAGATACTTGTCGAGCAGCCTCATTATGCCGCCGACCTCATCCTCGGGGCGCTTCCAGTTTTCCGTTGAAAACGCATAAACCGTGAGATACTCCACGCCTATCTCCTGACAATAGGTGGCTATTTTTCTGAAATTTTCTGCGCCGGCAAAATGTCCCGCGCTTCTCGGCATTGAACGGTTTTTTGCCCATCTGCCGTTGCCGTCAAGAATGATGGCAATATGGCGGGGAAGGCATTTTGCCTGCTCCCCCGCCGCATTGTTGTTTTTTATTTCTGCCATATCAGATTTCGAAAAGTTCCTTTTCTTTTTTCTCGGCTATGCTCTCGACCTGCTTGATGTAGTCGTCGGTGAGCTTCTGAATGTCCTTTTCAACATTCTTGTAGTCGTCCTCGGTAATCTCGGATGCCTTCTGCTGCTTTTTGAACTTGTCGATTGCATCGCGGCGGATGTTGCGGACTGCGACCTTTGCTTCCTCACCGTACTTCTTGACCTGCTTTGCAAGCTCCTTACGGCGTTCCTCGGTAAGCTGAGGGAATACGAGGCGGATTACTCTGCCGTCGTTCTGCGGATTGATGCCGAGGTCGGATGCAAGTATTGCCTTTTCAATGCCCTTGAGGACAGAAGCGTCCCAAGGCTGAATCATAAGTGAACGGGGGTCGGGGGTGGATACGGATGCTACCTGCTGAATGGGGGTAGGTACTCCGTAGTAGTCAACGGAAATTTGGTCTAAAACTGCGGCATTTGCGCGTCCTGCGCGGACGGATGCAAGCTGAGTCTTGAGAACCTCTGCGGTTTTCTTCATTTTGTTTTCGAATTCAATATAATCTGACATGCTGTTACCTCCGATATAATTTATTTGTTCGTTTATTTAGTGACCAGTGTGCCGAGCTTTTCGCCCTTGAGCACACGGACAATATTTTCGGGCTGTGCAAGCGCAAACACTATGACGGGAATATCGTTATCCATAGCGAGGCTTGTTGCGGTTGTATCCATTACCGCGAGATGCTGTGCAAGCACATCATCGTAGCTTATGCTGTCGTACTTAACGGCACTTGTATCAATTCTCGGGTCTGCGCTGTAAACGCCGTCTATGTTCTTTGCAAGCAGTATTGCGTCTGCGCCTATCTCGGCGGCACGCAGTACGGCGGCTGTATCCGTTGAGAAGAAGGGACTTCCCGTTCCGCATCCGAACATTACGACCTCGCCGTTTTCAAGATGCTTTATCGCCTCGGCGGTGCTGTATCTTTCGCCGACGCCCTGAATGTCAACTGCAGTCTGCACGGATGCCTTTGCGCCTATCTGCTTGAAAACATCGGCAACCGCGAGGCAGTTCATGGCGGTTGCAAGCATGCCCATTCTGTCGGCACTGACACGCTCGATGTGTCCCTTGCCGTCCTTAACGCCGCGCCAGAAATTGCCGCCGCCGACAACTATACCGACCTCAACGCCCATATCCACGCACTTTTTAACGGTTTTGCAGACCTCGGCTATGAAATCAAAGTCAAAGCCCGTCTTTTTCTCACCCGCAAGTGCCTCACCGCTGATTTTGATAAGTACTCTCTTATAAACAGCCTGTTCCATTTTCTGCTCCTTTATATATCAAGTATTCCCAATATTACTATACCCACTACGACGAGAAAAACAGACGCGTAGTGCTTTTTTGACAGCTTTTCCTTTAAGAATATGCGGCTCCATACAAGCGACGCAACGCAGTATGCCGAGATAATCGGCGCGGCAAGCGCGGCGTGCTTTGTATCCGCAAGGGCATATATATAGGCAAACTGTCCCGCCGTCTCGCACACGGCACCTATATACTTAGGCTTCTCAGCCTTAGGGATAAGCCTCTGCTTTTTAATAAACAGCACATAGATTGCGCACAAAACGCCGACTGCAAAGAAGGTAAGCTCGTATGCGGCATTTGCCGAGTCCTCGTCAAGCGTCTGCAAAACTATACTGTCAGCAAAGGTGCCCATTGCATCAAGCAGGCAGTAGATAATCGGAATTGTTATCGCAAGCCAGCTTTTTGCGTAGTGGTGATTTGACTCATCCTGCCTTGCGCGGCGCAGGTCATCGTCCTCGTTTGCCTCGGTTATGCCCAAGGCAATTACGCCTAAGCACACTATTGCCACTGCAAGTATCGCCGCTTTCGGAAGCTCGCCTATGCCCCTTGTCGCAAATATGAGCACCGCAACAATAGCACCCGAGCAGTTGCAAATAGGCGAGGAGATTGATAGCTCAATATATCTCAGTCCGAGATAGCCTATCGCCATGGACAGAATATACAGCGCCGAAACGGGCAGGTATGTCACAACGGTCTGCGCGTTTATCTGCGTGCCGCCTATGAGCACCTCATAAGCCGCGTGCAGTCCCATGACAACGCCGACTGCGGTTATCATTTTCAGATGGCTGTATTTATCCTCGGCATCCTGACAGCCGAGCTTGGAGAACAAATCCGAGCCACTCCAGCACAAAAGTGCCGCCAGTGCAAACCAAAACCACATAATTTTAGTCCTAACGCATAGATATCTAAGGTATTTTACCACACCGAAGCTTATTTGACAATTATCAAATGACAAATTGTGCAGTCGGTATGCCTTATAATCGGCACATGGAGACTGTTTACATAGACCGCCTGTTTTTTCTTAACCTTATATGCGACTACCTTATATTGCTCGTGTCGGCGAGAATATGCGGTGTTTTGCTAAAAAGAGTACGCTATTTTCTCGCTGCAGTACTCGGAGCCTTATACGCCGCGCTGTCAATTCTGCCGAGTCTTGCATTTCTCCCGCTGACACCCGTAAAGCTTGCAGTCGGCACACTCATGGCCTTAATCGCCTTTTCGGCCGAGGAAAGGCTCGCCCGCTGTGTGCTTGTATTTTTCTCGGTCTCGGCACTTTTCGGCGGGGCTGTGTGGGCAGTATCGCTTAAAAGCGGTGTGGGTGCGCTCAACGCCGTGTATCTGCCCCTTACCATGCCCGTTTTGATATTTTCCTTCGCCCTTGTTTATGCCCTTTTAAGCCTTGTCTTTCGCAGGGCGTTAAAGGAAACTGGCAGGAAAATTTACATAGCCGATATTGAATATAACAGTGCCCGTATCACGCTTCGCGCACTATATGACAGCGGCAACAGTTTGTTTGACCCTATTACGGGAAGCAGTGTTTTGATATGCGGTGCCGAGGCGGTGTCTCCCCTGTTCCCCGACTGCTGTGAGATTTTTAAGACGGGAGACTCGGCAGGGATTGTCTCCGCCCCCGCACTTGCGGGAAGGCTGAGACTCATTCCATACACCGCCGTCGGCACAAAAAGCGGACTTTTGCCCGCATTCAGACCCGACAGCATAACGCTTGACGGCAAAAAGCGTGACGACATCATAGTTGCCGTTGCGCCGAATGCCGTCTCGGGCGACGGCTTTGACTGTATCATCTGAAAGGAGCCTGCATGAAAATTCTTATAATCGTAAAATCCTGGCTTATTAAACAGCTTGCACCCTCAAGGTCGGAGCTGTATTACATAGGCGGCAGTGACATTCTGCCTCCGCCGCTTGAGAGAGACGAGGAGGAGCTCGCAATTATTGCCATGGAAAACGGCGACGAGGAGGCAAAAAAGCTTCTGACCGAGCACAATCTGCGGCTTGTCGTATATATCGCCCGACGCTTTGAAAACACGGGGCTTAACCTTGAGGACCTCATTTCGATAGGAACGATAGGTCTTATAAAAGCCATAAGCACCTTCAAATCCTCAAAAAGCATTAAGCTTGCAACCTACGCCTCACGCTGTATCGAAAACGAAATTCTCATGTATCTGCGGAAGGTCAGCAATCAGCGCACCGAGGTGAGCTTTGACGAGCCGCTTAACACCGACTGGGACGGAAATGAGCTTTTGCTCTCCGATGTTCTCGGCACCGATGATGATGAGGTCAGCCGCCCGCTTGAGGATGATGCCGACAGACAGATGCTCACTGAGGCTATTAAAACGCTCGGCAAGCGCGAAAAGGACATTATCATTCTCCGCTTCGGACTGTACGGCAAAAGAGAGCTGACTCAAAAGGAGGTTGCCGACCTCATGGGTATATCTCAAAGCTACATAAGCCGACTTGAAAAACGAATTATAGTGCGTCTGCGCCGCGAAATGATACGCCGTATGCAGTAATTTTGCGACTTCGGCAGTGTCTGTTAACGCTTTATTAACATTTTCATGCTATCATTTCACAAAAAAACACGGTGAGGATATATATGAGCAGGTTTCACAAGGCGTTCTACGGATTTATGCGGACGGCTATAAAGCCGTATTTTAAGCTGACGGGCTATAAATGGGAAAGATACAACCCCAAAAGCCCTAACTATCTTGTACTCACAAATCACAACACAAATTGGGATTTCTTTTTATTCGGACTCATCCTCAAAAAGCAGATGTATTTTGTCGCAAGTGAGCACATTTTCCGAAAGGGCTTTACAAGCTTTATTATAAGAACACTTGCAGACCCCATTCCCCGCAAAAAGGGCTCGGACAGCGATTTGACCGTCAAAAAAATTCTCGACAGACTTGCCGAGGGCGAAAATGTGTGCATGATGGCGGACGGCAACCGTTCGTTTTCGGGCGAAACGGGCTTTATCTCGCCTAAAACCGCACAGCTTGTAAAGGACAGCGGCGTGGGTCTTGTGACGCTTGCCCTGCACGGCGGCTACTTTATAAATCCGCGCTGGTCTAAGCATCAGCGCAAGGGTCCCTCATGGGGGCGTGCAGTTAACGAATACACCGCCGAACAGCTTGCGGATATGTCAGTTGACGAGATATACGAGTGCATTAAACGCGATTTGTATGTCAACGCATACGATGACCAGCGTGCAAAAATGTATAAGTATAAATGCGAAAAGCCCGCAGAAGGTCTTGAAAGCGCGCTATTCTACTGTCCCGACTGTGGCGGGCTTTCTACCATGGAGAGCTGTGGCGACAGATTTTACTGCAAAAGCTGCGGCTACACGCTAAGGTTTAACGACTTCGGTTTTTTTGAAGCCTGCGACGGCGGCAGGCTGCATTACGATGCTGTTGACGCATGGTATCACGCAGAGCTTGACTATATGCGCTCATGGCTTGAAAAATACAAGGGCGGCAGTGAGGAGCTTTTCTCCGATGAGGGACTCAGGCTCTCGCTAATCCGCGCGGGTGTCAGCTCCGAGTGCATAGCCGAGGGCAGACTTGTAATGTTTGCCGACAGACTTGAGCTGCAGACCGAAAACGAGGCTTTCAGCTTCCGTCTTGAGGATATTCAGAAGATTTCGATTGCACTCACCGACACGATGCTTTTCACCGCAAACGGCAATTACTATGAAATAAAGCCGCACAGCGGCTCGTGCTGTGCGCTGAAATATTTAATCGCCTCGCGGCTTTTAATCGGCAAGGAATATTACTAAAAAAAGAGAGTGCTTCATAAGTGAAGCACTCTCTTTTGAGACTGTCAAAAAACTAAA